>JAMOVQ010000092.1 GCA_027067575.1 Thermoanaerobaculia bacterium
TCCCCCCTGCCGGTTTCCCACACCTCCACACCCCCGACGACGACGATCCCCATTGATGAATCGGAGGAACCAACCACGCTTGACTTGTTATAGAGGACACTGTTTTCTAAATCGGCATAGATACTAAGGCGAAGGAAAGCATCTCGACAGAATTGGTTGTGTTCCACACTCTCCTGGACCTCTTTCTGAGGAAAGTCGGCCCTCGGGAGGGCGCGCTGTCTGACGGGGTTCGTTCGCCTTAGTAAACAGTGTCCCTTTTTCTGATCAGGCAGCGCTCGAACTCTGGACCGGTCCGAGCCCACCCCGGCGGCCGGTACGCTGTCGTCCCCCTAGTGCGGGCGACTGGCCCCCTGGGCCGGCCGCAAGCGGTTCCCGTGGAGAACGTTCCGGACTTTTACGGTGCCGTGACTGCACGTGGTCCGCGAATCGCGTACAGTGGCCGGGGGAGGCACGAGGTGGACTGCATCGGGATGATCGGAGCGAGCTACCGGACCACGGACACGGAGACCCTGGCCCGGGCCGCGCTGCCCGCCTCCGCCGGGGCCGGGACGCTAGCCGGACTGGCCCGCCTGGCCGGGTTCGAGGAGCTGGTCCATCTGGGAACGTGCAACCGGGTGGAGTTCTACTTCCGGACTGCGGAGCCCACCGCGGTCCGCGACCTGCTGTTCCACCTGCGCCGTTCCCTGGCCGACCTGACCGACGGGACCGTCCAGCTGCCCGAGGACGACGCCCTCTCGATCTTCCGGGGCGAGGAGGCGGTCCGCCACCTGTTCCGGGTGACGGCGGCGCTGGACTCCATGATGGTCGGCGAGGCCCAGATCGCCGGCCAGGTCAAGGAGGCCCACGAACTGGCCCACGAGGCCGGGGTGCTCGGCGGCGCGCTGGACCAGGCGTTCTACGAGGCGTTCCACCTGGCCAAGCGGGTCCGGACCGAGACGGAGATCGCCCGGCGCCCCGTCTCCCTGGTGACGCTGGTTGAACGGACGCTGGCCGCCCACCTGGCGGCGACATCGACGCCGGTGCTGATCCTCGGAGCCGGGGAGATGGCGGGCGAGGCGCTGCGGCTGGTCCGGAAGGCCGATCCCGGCCGGCGCGTGCTCGTGGCCAACCGGACGCCGGAGCGCGCCGGGGCCCTGGCGGCGGGCGACCGGGCCGCCTCGGCGCTCCCGCTCGACTCGGTGCTCGCCGTGCCGCCCGCCGTGGGCACGGTGCTGGCGGCCACGGCCTCGGAGACGGTCCTTATCGATGCGGACGCCGTGGCCGCCGTCCGGCGGCGGATCCCCGAGGACGAGGCGCTCCTGCTCGTGGACCTGGCGCTTCCGCCGAACCTCGACCCGGCGGCAGGCTGCATCGACGGCGTTCGGTACGTCGGGATCGGATCGCTTCGGGAGGAGGCCGAGGCCAACCGTCGTGCGCGCCTGGCCGAGATCGACCGGTGCGAGGCACTGATCGACCACCAGCTCCTCGTGTTCCGCCGCCGCCTGGTGGACCGGGCGCTCTCGCCGGTCGCCCGCTCCCTCCACGAGGCGTTCTCGGGGATCGCCGGTGCCTCGCTGGAGCGCACGCTCGCCCGGGAGCTGGCCCACCTGGGGCCCGTGGATCGGGAGGCGGTGGAGCGGTTCACGGACTCCCTCGTCAAGCGGCTGGTCCAGGTGCCGCTCAGGGGCCTCAAGGGCGCGACGGCGGCCCACGGGCCCGCCGTGCTCGAGGCGTTCGAGCGGGAGCTCGGGGAGGCCGGACGGTGAGCGCGCCGCTCAGGATCGGCACGCGGGGTTCGGACCTCGCCCTGTGGCAGGCCCGCCACGTGGCCGGCCTGATCGCCGACCGGCTGGGCCGGGAGACGGAGGTCGTGGTGATCCGGACCCGGGGTGACCGCGTCCGGGACGTGGCGTTCCACAAGATGGAGGGCAAGGGGTTCTTCACGAAGGAGCTCCAGGAGGCGCTGCTCGACGGCCGGGTGGACCTCGTGGTCCACTCGCTCAAGGACCTCCCCACCGAGGAGCCGGAGGGGCTCGCCCTGGCCGCGGTTCCCGAACGGACCGTCCCGGCCGACCTGCTGCTGGCGCCCCGGGGGAGTCTGTCTCCGGACCACGCCGACCCGCTGGGACTGCCCCGGGGAGCCGTGGTGGGCACCTCGTCGCTGCGCCGCGCCGCCCAGCTGCTGGCGCTGCGCCCGGACCTCAAGATGGCGGCGCTCCGGGGCAACGTCCCGACCCGTGTCCGGAAGCTCCGGGAGGGCGGCTACGGCGCCATCGTCCTGGCCGCCGCCGGGGTCCGCCGCCTCGGCCTCGACCTGGACGGCCTCGACGCGCTGGAGCTCCCGCCCGAGGTCGTGCTGCCCGCCCCGGGGCAGGGCGCCCTGGCCATCGAGACCCGGGCCACCGGGCCCGAGCGGGAGGCGCTGGCCGCACTCGACGACCGCGAGGCCGCCCGGTGCGTCGGGGCCGAACGGATGCTGCTCGCCCTGCTCGGTGGCGGGTGCCACTTGCCGCTCGGGGCGCTGGCCACCCCGGAGCCCGGCGGCGCGATCCGCCTCCAGGCGGCGCTCGGCGTGGTGGACGAGGCCGTCCGCTCGGCGCGCCTCGCCCGGGTCGGCGCCGTGGCCAGGGAACCGGACGCGGCGGCCCAGCTGTGCCGCGAGGCGCTGCGCGAGGCGATCCCGGAGGCGTTCGGGCCGTGAGACGGACCGTCCTGATCACCCGGAGCCGCGACGATGCCGCGGAACTGGCCGCCCTGTTGGAGCCGTGCGGAATCGAGGTCAAGCCGTACCCCGTCCTCCGGCTCGCCACTGTCACCGGAGACCGGGGGTGGCGCGCCGTGAAACGGCTGCTGGCGCGGCCGCAGGACGGGGAGCGCTGGCTGCTGTTCGCCTCGCCCCGCGCCCCGGAGCGGCTGGCCGCTCAGGCGGGGGACCACGGAGCGGAGGCGCTGCTCGCCTGGCCCGCGGCGGCCGTGGGACGCGCCACGGCCCAGGCGGCGGAGGCCGCTGGCTTTCCGGTGGCGCTGACCGGCCCCGGCACGGGGGCCGGGCTCGCCCGGGAGCTGAACGCACGGCTGGAGGCTCCCGCCGACCTCGTCTTCGCCTGCGGGCACCACCAACGGCCGGAGCTGCCCCGGGCGCTGGAGGCCGCGGGGCACCGGGTCCACCCCGTCGTCCTCTACCGGATGGACCCGACGCCGCCGCGGGAGCTGCCCCCGCTGGGTCCCCGCGTGGACGTTGTGGTCCTAACCTCGCCCCGGGCCGCACGGTACTATCTGGAGGCGCTGGGAGGCATGCCGCTGACCTGCCCGCACTGGGCGCTGGGGCCCACCACCCGGGACGCCGCCGCGGCCATGGGGATCGGGTGCCGGATCCCGCCGCGGCCCGACATGGAATCGCTCGCGGAGGAACTATGCAGGAGCTGACACGGAGACCGCGCCGCCTGAGAACCACACCCGTGATCCGGGACCTCGTGGCCGAGGCCCGGCTGGACGCCGACATGCTCGTCCAGCCCCACTTCGTCGTGCCCGGCGAGGGGGTCTCGGAGCCAATCGCCTCCATGCCGGGGATCCGCCACGAGTCGGTGGACCGGCTGGTGGAGACCGTGACCGCCGACCTCGACCTGGGGATCCGCTCCGTGCTGCTGTTCGGCGTCCCCGAGGAGGACGAGAAGTCCGCCGACGGGCGGGCCGCCTACGGGGCGGACGCCGTGGTGCCCCGGGCCGTGGCGGCGCTGAAGGACCGGCTCGGCGACCGGATCGCCGTCATGACCGACGTCTGCCTGTGCGCCTACACCGACCACGGCCACTGCGGCCTGGTGCGCGACGGGAGGATCGACAACGACGCGACCCTCCCCCACCTGGCGCGGATGGCGCTGGCCCACGCCCGGGCCGGAGCCGACGTGGTGGCGCCGTCGGACATGATGGACGGCCGGATCGGGGCGATCCGTGAGGCGCTGGACGGCGAGGGGTTCGTGGAGACGGCGATCATGGCGTACTCGGTCAAGTACGCCTCGGCGTACTACGGCCCGTTCCGGGACGCCGCCCACTCGGCGCCGGGGTTCGGCGACCGGCGGAGCTACCAGATGGACGCCCGGAACCGCCGGGAGGCGCTCGTCGAAGCCGAGCTCGACCTGGAGGAGGGCGCCGACATCCTGATGGTCAAGCCGGCGCTGGCGTACCTGGACGTGGTGCGCGACCTGGCCGAGGCGTTCCCGGTCCCGCTGGCCGTCTACAACGTCTCGGGCGAGTTCTCCATGGTCAAGGCCGCGGCGGCCCGCGGATGGATGGACGAGCGCCAGGTGGTGTTGGAGAACCTGCACGCCTTCCGGCGGGCCGGGGCCGACATCCTGATCACCTACCACGCCCGGGAGGCGCTGCGGGCGGGGTGGCTCGGATGACGGCCGGGCCCCGCTCCCGCGAGCTGTACCGCCGGGCGGTGGAGCTGATGCCCGCCGGGGTTAACTCCCCCGTCCGGGCGTTCCGGTCCGTCGGCGGCGAGCCGTTCTTCGTCGCCTCGGCCTCCGGTTGCCGGGTCACCGACGTGGACGGCCGGACGTACCTCGACTACGTCTGCTCCTGGGGGCCGCTGATCCTGGGCCACGCCCACCCGGCCGTCGTGGAGGCGGTCCGCCGGGCCGCGGCGAAGGGGCTCTCCTACGGCGCGCCGTGCCCGGAGGAGGTCGAGCTGGCCGGGCTCCTCACGGGCGCCGTGGGCTTCCTGGAGATGGTCCGGTTCGTCTCCTCGGGCACCGAGGCCGTCATGTCGGCCGTCCGGCTCGCCCGCGGGGCGACCGGGCGGGACACGGTGGTCAAGTTCTCGGGCTGCTACCACGGCCACGCCGACCATCTGCTGGTCTCCGCGGGGTCCGGCCTCGCAACCTTCGGCACGCCCTCGTCGGCTGGCGTCCCCGAGGCGTTCGCCCGGCACACGCTGGTGCTGCCGCTGGACGACGAGGCAGCGCTGGAGCGGGCGTTCGCCGAGCGGGGCGGCGAGATCGCCGCCGTGCTCGTGGAGGGGGTTCCCGCCAACGCCGGGCTGCTCGTGCAGCGGCCGGAGTTCATGCGGCGGATCCGCGAGCTGTGCACGGCCCACGGGGCGCTGCTGATCCTGGACGAGGTGATCACCGGCTTCCGGCTGGGGCCGGGCGGAGCGGCCGAACGGTACGGGATCGAGCCGGACCTGGCCACCTACGGGAAGGTCATCGGCGGCGGGATGCCCGTGGGCGCCTACGGCGGCCGCCGCGAGCTGATGGAACGGCTGGCGCCGCTGGGGCCGGTCTACCAAGCCGGCACGCTCTCCGGGAACCCCGTGGCCATGGCCGCGGGCATCGCGACCCTGCGCGAGCTGCTGGCCGGGGACGGCGCGGCGTACCGGACGCTCGACGAGCGTGCCTCCCGCCTGGCCGACGGGCTCCGGGCCGTTCTGGACGCCCGCGGCCTCGACTGGACCGTGGTCCGGGAGGGCTCGATCCTCTGGCTGCTGGCCGCCGGGGGCGGCGCGCCGCGGCGGTACGAGGCGATCCCGGAGGAGGCGGCCGGGCGGTACGCGCGGCTCCACCGCGAGCTGCTCGGGCGCGGCGTCTCCCTGGCCCCCTCGGCGTACGAGGTGATGTTCGTCTCCACGGCCCACGACGAGGCGGCGATCGACGAGACGGTGGAGGCGTTCGGCGCGGCGCTGGACGCCGCCGGGTTCTCCGGCCGATGACCGGTCCCGCCCCTCGCCTCGTCCGGGCGTGCCGCCGGGAGCGGCTCGACCGGCCGCCGGTCTGGGTCATGCGGCAGGCGGGGCGGTACCTGCCGGAGTACCGGGAGGTCCGCCGGAAGGCCGGCGGGTTCCTCGAGATGTGCCGGGACCCGGAGCTCGCCGCCGAGGTGACACTCCAGCCCGTCCGCCGGTTCGGCGTGGACGCCGCCATCGTCTTCGCCGACATCCTGACCCCGCTGGAGCCGCTTGGGATCGACCTGGAGTTCGCCCCGGGCCCGAAGCTGCTCAACCCCGTCCGGGAGCCCGCCGACCTCGGCCGCCTGACGGTTCCCGAACCGTGGTCGGGCACCGAGGCCGTGGAGCGGGCGCTGGCCCTGGTGCGCGCCGAGCTTCCGGAGGAGGTGGCGCTGATCGGGTTCTGCGGCGCGCCATGGACCCTGGCGACCTACCTGATCGAGGGCGGCACCTCCCGGAGCTTCTCCCGGGTCAAGCGGTTCGCCCTGACCTGGCCCGACGCCTTCGAGGCGCTGCTGGCGCTCCTGACCGACGCCATGGCCGCCTACCTCCGGCGCCAGGTCGAGGCCGGGGCGCAGGTCCTCCAGCTGTTCGACTCGTGGCTCGGCGCCCTGTCGGCCGCGGACGCCCGGCGGTGGGCGCTGCCGGCGGCCCGGCGGCTGCTGGAGGCGACGGCCGGCCTGGGCGTCCCTCGGATCTACTTCGCCAACGGCGGGGCGCACCTGCTCCACGACCTGCCGGACATGCCGTGCGAGGCCGTCGGGCTCGACTGGCGGGTGGATCTGGGGATGGCCGCCCGGGCGCTGCCGGCCCACGCGCTCCAGGGCAACCTCGACCCCGGCGTGCTGATGGGACCCGCGGACGTCATCCGGGAGCGGACCGAGGCAATGCTCCGGGCCGCACCCCGGCGCGGCTACGTGGCCAACCTGGGCCACGGGATCACGCCGGACGTCCCGGTGGCCGCCATGGAGACGTTCGTCCGAACCGTCCGGGAGTTCGTCCCGTGAGCGGGATCGACCTCCGCGCCTTCACGCCGGAGCTCCTCGAGCGGTACGACCGCCCCGGGCCGCGGTACACCTCGTACCCCACCGCCCCGCACTTCACCCCGGAGTTCGGCGAGGCCGCCTACCGCGAGGCGCTGGCGCGGGCCGCCCGACGTACGGACGAGCCGCTCTCCCTCTACGTCCACGTGCCGTTCTGCGAGCACCGTTGCACCTACTGCGGGTGCAACGTGGTGATCGCCCCCCACCGTGGCCCCGAGGAGGCGTACCTGAACGCGGTGGAAGCCGAGCTCGACCTGCTGGCGGAGGCGCTGGGGGACCGGCGGACGCTGAACCAGCTCCACTGGGGCGGCGGCACCCCGACCTACCTGACGCCCTCCCAGTGCCGGCGGCTCCACCGGGCCATCGTCTCCCGGTTCCCCCTGGCGCCCGGCGCCGAGGCCGCCATCGAGGTGGACCCGTGCGTCACGAGCCCGGAGCACGTCGAGGCCCTCGCGGCGCTCGGGTTCAACCGGATCTCCCTCGGACTCCAGGACCTCGATCCGCGGGTCCAGGAGGCCGTCGAGCGCGTCCAGCCCATGGCACTGACCCGCGGGCTCGTGACATCCGCCCGGCGGCTGGGGTTCGCCTCCGTCAACGTCGACCTCATCTACGGGCTCCCGTACCAGACCGAGGCCGGGTTCCGCGAGACCGTCCGCCGCGTGATCGGCGAGCTCGAACCCGACCGGGTGGCGTGCTTCTCCTACGCCCACGTGCCATGGATCAAGCCCCACCAGCGGCGGCTCGAGGGGATGCCCATGCCCCGTGGGTTCGGGAAGTTCCGGATCTTCCTGGCCGCTGCCGACGAGTTCCTTCGCGCCGGGTACCGGTTCGTCGGGTTCGACCACTTCGCCCGGCCGGGGGATCCGCTGGCCGAGGCACTGGACAGCGGCGGGATCCACCGCAACTTCATGGGGTACACCGTCATGCCCGCCACGGACCAGATTGGGGTCGGCGTCACCGCCATCGGCGACGTGGGCGGGGCCTACGCCGCCAACCTCCGCAACCTGGCCCGCTACGAGCGCGCCGTGGCCGAGGGCCGGCTTCCCGTGGAGCGGGGGATCGTCCGGACCGAAGAGGACGAGCTCCGCGGCGCCGTCATCCGCCGGATCATCTGCACCCTCCGCGTCGAGTGGGACTGGGTCCGCGAGCGGTTCGGCGTCGAGCCGCTGGAGCGGTTCGCCGGCGCCCTCGAGGCACTGGAGCCGATGGCCGCCGACGGCCTCGTCGAAATCCGTCCGGCCGGCCTCGCTGTCACTCCAACCGGTCGCTTCTTCCTCCGCAACCTCTGCATGCCGTTCGACGCTCGCCTCGCCCCCCCCGGCGACCGCCCCCTCTACTCCCGCACCGTGTGAGTCCCCGCCTCCTCTTTCGGCATCGGCTCACCTCAGCCTGACTCCGCGGGGTACGAACCGTTTTCCGTCAGGTTCAACTGCCGTTCGTGAATGCTCGACACGACCACCAGGGCGGCGAGGCACAGCGGGATGAAGAGAAATTTCACGATGATCCACACGGTGGTGGCCATCTTCAAGGTCATGACATCGTGAACCGTGGATGCCCGGCGCATCGCAAACTGAAAGGCGAAAGAGTTGAGCAGCCAGAGCCCCCACCACCACCGGAGCGGTCCCCAATCGCGGACGGCCCGCCAGTCGTACGGATCGGTAGAGACCCTCCAGATTTCCTTCATCGCCTCGTACGGCTTGAACAGGTTGAGAATCGGAATGAAGAAGGAACCGACCGACCAGCCTGGGGAAAAACGCATCCCTGCGGCGTCGAACCCGTGGCAGTTCGTGTTCGCCCGATGAATCCAGAAGAGGAAAGTGACCGAGGTGGCGAGGCCAACCACAAGCCGAATGAGCCCGACGAGCCACTGGCGAAAATCGTTGAACCCAACCTGGGGCATGGTGTACCACCCGTTTGAGAGGAGTCTGAGCTGGAGAAGATCCGAGAGCATCGAAACGAGTGTCACGCCGATCGAGGTCCAGAGGAGGAATGTCAGGATCCTCGTTGGCACGGTCAACCCCTTCCGAAGAGTGTAGCTTCGTGGCGGAGGATCCCATTCCTGCAAGAGGCTGGCGTCCTCCCATTGAAGGTGACTCGGCTCCACGTGTTCCGATGTCGCGAAACCGTTCTGCTGAGAACCCTCATCGTCGGCCTGGCGAACCCCATTCCGGGTAGCCTGGGCCAACGGCTCGAACTCCTGTGAGAGCTCCGAGGGACTCCGACCAGCACGAACGAACGTGTCCCCCCGGAGCCGGAACTCCGATGGATGGAGTCGACGTGAACGCGACATCTCAAACTCCCTTCTGCCTGACACTCGCCCCTCGCACAGCTCAGTCGTTACAGACACCATCATAGTGTCATTCTATTAGCAACCCTAGCAACGAAGGGACATTGTTTTTCTCTGTCATCACCATCTTCCTCGCCCTCACCTCACATCTCCCCCCCCTACCGCTCCCGATCCCCCCTCCCTCCATCCACCACCCACCCTCCCAGCCCCGTCTCCAGACACACCTCTCCCGCAAGACCGTCCCGCCCCCACCTTGTCCGGCCCTCC
>JAMOVQ010000093.1 GCA_027067575.1 Thermoanaerobaculia bacterium
CCGAGCGTGGACCCCCGGCCCAGATCGTACCGGTACCGGAAGATCCCCGAGAGGTTCGAACCGTCCAGGGTGTCCGACCACGACCCCTCGGTACCGGGCAGGATGACGTTGGTCACGGCGTCCTGGGCGACGAGGGCCCCGAAGGCGCTGCGGCCCGCCTTGCCGGTGGTCTTGATGCCCCAGTCCGGGTCGGCGATCGCCCGGGTGTGGACGACGTTGAACGGCGTGTCGAAGATGTCGGCGCCTTCGAGGAAGAACGGCCGCTTCTCGGGGTAGAACAACGTGAACGTCCGGTTCACGCCGAGCTGGAGCGCGTCCGCCTCCACCTGGGAGAAGTCCGGGTTCAGGGTTCCGGCGAGCTCCACGTTAGGCGTCACGCCCCACCGCGCCGTCAGCCCGCCGTCGATCTCCACGTCGCCTGATTCCATCGGCCCCGACGGGAAGCCCGATCGCACGTCGGTCCTGTTGAGAACGAGGGTCGGATCGAGCTCGACGTTCTTTCCGGGCCGTACTCCCTCGAACCCGGTGACCTTACCAAGCTGGCACAGCGTGCAGTCCACGTCGCGGTCGTTCTTCTCCGAGGAGAGGATGACCCGGTGCGTCCTCGGCCAGATCCGGAGAAATGAGATGCCCCACCGCATCTGGCGCCCGCCTGCCGGAAACCTGAGGACGGAGAACGGAATCGCCATCTCCACCTCGTATCCCGAATCGGTGATCCGGCCCGCCGAATCCCAGATTGCGTCCCACGACGCGTCCTCACCACCACCGACCTCGCTCCGGGTCAGGTCCATCTGGACGCCAAGCGGGTTGACAAAGAACTCGTACCCGCGCCGCTCGTCGTCGAACGTGTCGAGCATGACGCCGATCAAGTCGTCCGACCAGGCCAAGTCGCGGTCGGCGTAGTGCGCGCGGATCGCCCCCGGATCATCGTCGAAGGCACGGCAACCGATGTAAAGGTTGTGCTCGTCGTAGGTCATCCGGCAGACCGTCCGAACGGGGGCCGGCTCGTTCTCCGCCGGCATGATTTCCCAGGGAAGCTCGAACGCTGCCGCGTCACGCCACGCCGGCTCATCGAGCGACCCGTCGATGACGATCGGTCCCGTAGCCCGGGTGATCCACCGCACCGCCGTGCCGCCCTCTCCGGAACGCCCCCCGGCCGATACCACGCGCCACGAACCCGCCGACAGAACCAGGACTGCAACCACCGCGACGAGGCTTCTTCCCATCTTGGGCACCATGCACGACCTCCCGCTCGACGCCACCCCGCACGGGGCACACCCCTTCCTACGGACAAGCCTCGTTTTGTGTTCTCACGAAGTCCGCCGTCACAAGATCAGAGAACCAGGAGAGAGCCCCACCTGGTGCCCCACACACCCACCTCCCCAGGGACGAGCAAAGCGATGTCCCGATTGCCAATCCAGAGAATCCAGGGCCTTCACGATTGGGACTGTCCCGCCGACAAGCCTGATGCGGGCTGAAACCCCCGCTCCATCGCGGCCACGCACCGATCGGATGAAAAACACTGTCCCCTACTCCCGCCCTTCGGCCGAAACGAAGGACCTTCGCGCGGTACCCCACTCACCCGCCCGCCCAGGAACGAGCGAAGCGAGGTTCCGATTGGCGCCTCAGAGAACCAAGCCCTTCACGATCGGGACTGTCCCCTCGTGCAGCGCGATGCGGGCTGAAGCCCGAGCTCCGTCGGGCTCGCCCCGGACGAAGGAAAAACAATGTCCCCTACTCCTCGACCGAAACGAAGTACTCCCAGGCGGTGCCCCCTACTCCACGAACCCAGGGACGAGCGGAGCGATGTCCCGGCTGGCGCTCCAGAGAACCAAGCCCTTCACGATCGGGACTGCCCACGCAACCTGGCCGAGATCCTCGCCAGACAGGACGACGCGCCACCTGGTACCCCACGCATCCACCCGCTCAGGAACGAGCGGAGCGATGTTCCGGTTGGCATTCCGGAGAACCTTTCGCCTTCACGATTGGGACTGTCCTCCAACCGACCGACCCGCCGGCCGAAACGAGGCTCCTCCACCCAGTGCCCCACATACCCGCCTACCCAGGAACGAGCGAAGCGACGTCCCGGCTGGCGCTCCAGAGAACCAGGCCCATCACGATTGGGACTGTCCCCGCAACGGAGCCCTCCGCCATCCAGTGCTCGAGCGCCTCACGAGGAACGGGCCGGCGTGGGGGCGGGGGCGGTCCGGCGACGGAGGGGAGGGCAAGCCCCGTGGAGGCGTGTCCGGGCGGTCAGCGCAGGCATCTTGGCCCGGGAGGGGGGCCGGGTGGGCGGAGGGTAAGATGCCGAACGGTGCAGGGAGACCGGTCTACGGTCGTTGCCGAGGGGGTCGCAGGCCCGTCAGGGCCGGAGAGG
>JAMOVQ010000094.1 GCA_027067575.1 Thermoanaerobaculia bacterium
CCGACGGCGACTGGAGCGGGACCGTTGATCTCGCCGGTTCGGGAGGCGGCTACGGTTCCGAGACCGCCCAGGTTCAGGTGACGGTGACGGACAACGACTCGCCGGGCGTGACGGTCAACCCGACCACGATCAACGTCTCGGAGGATGGGGCCACCGATTCGTACACCCTCGTCCTGAATACTCAGCCAACGGGAGACGTGACGATCGGAATCTCGTGGGGGAATCAGCTGATGATCTCACCCAACTCCGTGACGTTCACGTCGGCGAACTGGGACACGGCGCAGACCATCCAGGTCAGTGCAATCGACGATGGGAATCTCGAAGGTGATCATACGGAAGTGATCACCCACGACATCACGGCGAGCGCCGATCCCGACTACACGTCGGGCAACATCACCATCGACGACGTGACGGCAAACATCACGGATAATGAGCCGGTCTATCTGTTCATTGATTCGGATGGTGATGCGCTTGGGTATGGCGGGTTCTCCGTCGATGTTGCCGAGGAGGGCCAGACGAGTGACACGTTCATGGTCATGTTGATGGACGATCCTTCGGACGATGTCACGGTGACGCTGACGCCTGATGGCAACGTGACGGTGGATCCGACCACGTTGACGTTCACTTCCTCCAACGGAACGGCCCCGCAGACCGTGACGGTCACTGCGATCGACGACAATGTCTTCGAGGGTGGCGTCGGCCACATCTATGCAGCCAATGTTGGGGTCTCGGCGTCGAGTGCCGATCCGATCTTCGATGGGGCGACGGCCGATGTCCCCATCAATGTCGAGGACAACGACCGTGCACCCGCCGTGCCGGTGCTCGGTCACACTGGCCTGGTGCTCCTCATCGGACTCCTGACCGCCATTGGAGTGGCCGTGCTCCGGCGCCGCTGAGGCCTGGCCTTCTCATTCCGGATAGCCGCCCCGGGGAGACCTCGGGGCGGTTTTTTCGATCGGAGCAGTGGGGACGGAACCCTTCGGGCTGCGTTCGGAGTATTCGCTCGGGACAGGGAGGCTGCGGGAGTGTGTTCCGGGAGTCGAGATGACATTTCCGGTGGGGAGGTCGTTTCATGCCAGCGCAACGGCATCGTCCGGACCGGAGCTTGCAAACCGGAATGAGTCGTGAGAAACTTCCACGACTGTTCATGGGCCGGATCGGGCCGGCGTGATGGAGGGCGCAATGAAAGAAAACGTGATTCGCAGGGGAGCGATCATCCTCGTCATCTTTGGACTGCTCGCAGGAACGGTTCCTGCCGTCCTCGCGGATGGGGGCGACATCGATCAGACGCTGGGAGTGGACCAGCGCGTCGATTACAAGTCGCTGACGGACTACGGCCCGTGGGACGACCGCAACTACGGGATAACCTACGAGGATCTGCAATGGCTCGCGCCGGACGAGGCATCGATCAAGATGGCCGTTCCGGCGTTCGCCCGGATCGAATGGCGGAAGAAGCATCCCGAGATGAAGAACCCCGGGGTGACCTATCCCCGATCGTTCCCTGAGATCTTCAAGATCGTCTACGGTGGGCTGCTCGTCGATGGGCATTTCGTGACGTCGCCCCGCTCCGAGGAGGAGGACCGGGCGGACTGGAACGGCGAGATCAAGATCGAGCCGGGTGCCGAGTCGGCCATCGCCATCAATCCGACCAACACGGATCAGGTCATCGCCGGGTTCAACACCTCGACGCCGCATCAGCGGATGGTGTACTCGACGGATGGTGGGCAGACCTGGCAGTTCTCGGTCGACCTGGCGTCGAGCTGTTGTGACCCGACCGTGGCGTGGTCCTCCGACGGCCAGACGGCGTACACGGCTTCTCTTCTCAACTGCGGCTTCAGCGGTTGCGGCGTCGCAGTCTTCAGGTCGACCGACTTCGGCCAGACGTGGACCAAGATCCAGGATCTGACGGACAGCGGCTCGGACAAGGAGTTCATCCAGATCGACACGTATCCCACGTCGGCGTACAGGGACTATCTGTACGTCACCTGGCACGACGGTAACGTGCTCCAGTTCGCCAGGCTCCGTCCGGGTCAGGCGACCTTCGATGCGGTCCAGAGCTTCACGAACGATCCCCACGGGATCGGCAGCGACATCGCCACGGACACGGCGGGCAACGTCTACTACGTCTGGCCCTCCACGACGAACCGGACCATCGTCTTCAAGAAGTCGACGGACGGCGGTGCCACCTGGACCAACGCGGCGGTGATCTCCACCACGGAAGGACAGTTCGACTGGCCGATCCCGGCCATGGAGAGCCGGAATGCCTGGATCTATGTCGCCGCCGATGCCGATCTGTCCGGGGGGGCTTACAACGACAGTGTATACGTCGCCTGGACCGATACGACCGCTCCTGATAGCTCCACCGCGGCCGACAATCACACTCAGATTCATGTGGCCTACACCCGAGACGGTGGTGCAACGTGGACCACGGTGATCCCGCATCCGACGGATGACGCGAACGAGGTGGACCGGTTCAACCAGTGGCTCGACGTGGACGAGAACGGGGACGTCCACCTGATCTACTACTCCACCGAGGTCAACAGGCCGGACCGGACCCAGGTGGACCTGTTCTACCAGGTCTCCCAGGACGGCGGCCAGACGTGGAGCACGCCCCAGCGGGTGACCTCCGTGACCTCCCCCAACATCCAGGACAGCTTCGAATACGGCGACTACAACGGTCTCGACGCCGTCTCGTCGAAGCTCCTTCCGATCTGGACGGACAACCGCGGTGGCGACAAGGCGGACTCCATCGACGTCTACACCGCCGATGGCCAGCTCTGCACGCCGCCCACCGTCGACTTCACCATCTCTCCCAACCCCGCTCAGGCCGGTGAGACGGTGACCTTCACGTCTACCGTCAGCGGCGGCACGGCCCCGTACACCTACGAGTGGGACTTCGATGGTGACGGTGTTGTGGACTCAACCGACGCCAACCCGACCCACGTCTACAACGCCTACTACGACGGCACCGTCCGGCTCGTGGTCACCGATTCCCAGCCGTGCGGCATCACCGTGACCCACCCCATGACGGTCGATGCCCCGAGCGTGATCTACCAGGCGACCGGTACGCCGGTCGAGGTCTGCGGCGACGGTGACTCGACCGTGGAACCGGGAGAGGAGTGGGCCGTCCCGGTGACCGTGGAGAACATCGGGAGTCAGGACGGTCAGGCGGTGCAGGCCACTGTGACCGCGGTCGGTTCTCCAGCTGGGATCACCATGACCCAGGCCACCATCGATTTCGGGACGGTGAACTCCGGAGGCACGTCGACGGCCTCGTTCCAGTTCCTGATCGACGCCTCGTACACGCCGTGCGGCTCCGAGGTCGATTTCGACCTGGGAACGATCACGTGGACCGGCGGCAGCGGCCCGGGCCAGGCAGGTATCTACACCGCACCGGTCGGTGGTGGCACGGGCACGGTCGTCCGGTATTCCGACGATTTCGAGGACGCGACCACGTGGGGCGGTCTGAACTACGCCGGTGACGACAAGTGGGCCGTCACCACGGGACCGGGTCCGCACACCGCGGGCGAGTGGACCCGGACGAACACGGCGCTCGGCGGCAACAACAGCATGCCGGACGGCGGGAGCGGGTACTGGGTCGTCGCGGATTCGGACACGGCCGGCAGCGGCAACACGACCTCGACGATCTTGACATCCCCGGTGATCGACCTGACCGGTGTCACGCTCGGTCCCATCACGCTGGACGTGGATCTCTACTACAACGACTACTCCTCGGATAGTGAGCACGGCTACGTCGAGGTGTATGACGGGTCCACCTGGCAGACCATCGCCGACTACAACGGATCCGACGTCAACGGCCATCAGAGCTACGACGTCACCCAGTACGCGGCGAACAATGCGGCGTTCCGGGTCCGGTTCTCGTACCAGGACGCCTCGTTCTCCTGGTGGTACTCGGTCGACAACGTGCAGGTGATCTCTCCCGTGGATCCGGTCTGTGACAACACCACGCCGTGCGGTGGCCCGATCGCGGCGTTCGAGGCGCCGGATCGCGCATGCATCGGGACGGCGGTCCAGTTCACCGACCGCTCCTCCGGAGCGGCGACCTGGTCGTGGGACTTCGGTGACGGCACGTCCGCCTCGTCCGACCAGAACCCGACGCACACCTTCACGGTGGCGGGGACCTACACGGTCACGCTGACCATCGACGATGGCAACGGCAACACCGACACCGTATCCCACACCATCACGATCATCGGCTCCACGTCGGTCGTCCTGGCCGACGTCGATGCGAACGGCATCGCGAACGCCGCGGACCTCGCCTCGTGGATCGCCGAGCTCGCCGACGGTGACGGCACCGCGGTGGGCGATCGCTGCAACGCCTTCGCGACCAGCAACCAGGCAGACATGGACGGTGATTCCGACATCGACACGGCCGACCTCGTGGCGGGCGTTGGGGCGCTGTTCCAATAGGGCGGACCCATACGAACACGATGGGCGGGGCCTCCGGGCCCCGCCCTTTTTCGTAAACGAGGGACTCGCAACACGGAACACGATCTCGCGGGGTTCCTGAAAGCGGTATGGGGCACAGGTGAGAACTCGCCGCAGGCCACGCCGTACGCCCTTCGTCGCGGGGCGAGCGGGTCGCGGTGTTTCGGCTCGAAGCACAGTTGTCAAGGGACACCCAGATTCCCGCAGTTGGGGGACATCCGTCTTCCCGGCGTGGGAACGCCTCCTCTGTTCTTCCTTCACGAAGTTTCCGGCTCCTTCCAGCGGTGAGGGAGACGTTCTGCCATCGGCCGTGAACCGCGGCACCGCAGGTGCCGAGTCCAGAACGATGATTCTGTCGAGTTCGCGACCGGTGGTGAGCCAACTCCGGGTCCGTTGCTCTGATTCACTGACGGGGCAGGCCGGCCGGCAAGGTCCTTGGATGGGAGCTCGATGGCGGGACGGTTCTCCCGACGCACACAGGATGGGCAAGACCTGGGGACTGCCCGGGCCACCGAAGGGGCGTTCCGGGGCGTGGTGTGCTACCCTCTCGGCGGGATGGAACCGGGGAGGAGGTTGGTCTCGCGCGTTGGCTGGGCCGTGCTGGTCCTGCTGTTCGTGATCTTTGTGTGGGGGCTACACAGGCGTGCAGTCCTGGAGGCCAGCGGCGAGACGGTGATCCGGATGCTGTTCGTCCCCTCGGTGGAGCAGGGGACGTTGGTCCGGCGTGGGGACGAGCTGGCCCGGTTCATCCGCGCCGACAGCGGGCTGACGCTGCGCTCCGAGGTGCCCACGAGCTATGCGGCGGTGATCCAGGCGCTGGGGACCGGGCAGGCAGACGTGGCGTGGGTCCCCGCGTTCGCGTACGTGCTCGCCCACGCGAGGTACGGTGCGGAGGCGAGGCTCCAGATCGTTCGGTCGTACGACGTCTTCGGGATCGTGGTGACGAGGGAGGGGCCGGGCGAGCCAGCGGAGCTCGCCGAGCTCGGGGGCCGGCGAATCACCGTTCCAGGAACCTTGCCCGACGATCTCCGGCAGCGCGTGGTGGAGTGGCTGGACGCCGAGGCGCCGGGCTGGATCGAGGTGGCGGCGGATGACGACCTCGACGCGGTGCGGGCGCTGGTGGAGAATCCGGCGGGTGTCGATGCGGCCGTGTCGTCCCACGTCTTTTCGGGGCCCAACGATCTGGTGGGCGACGGGCGCAAGGCGCTGGAGGCTTTGCGGCCTGGGACGCTGCGGGAGACACGGGTCCTCGCCAAGACCGCTCAGCCGGTGGCGGAGCTGACCACGAGCTACAACGGGTGCATCCTGACCCGGACGGATTCCGGAATCCGCCGGCTCGACGACCTCAACGGCCGCACCATTGCGTTCTCGGACGAGACCTCCACGTCGGGGCACGTCTTCGCCCGGGCCCTTCTCGATGCCGCCGGGGTGCGGCTTGGGCACGTGCTGTTCGCCGGCGGCCACGCCAACGTCGTGCAGGCCGTGGCAGACGGGAAGGTCGCCGCGGGAGCTGCGTTCTACTCGCCGCCGGGTGAGCAGGAGGTCCGGGATCACACGTTCGTGGGCGACGCCCGCCGGCTCGTGCTCAAGCGGTTTCCGAGCGATGCGGAGCGGCTTCATTTTCTCGCCGACGTGCGAATCATCGCCTTGTCTGCTCCGATCCCCAACGATGTCTGTTGCATCCGGAAGGGGTTCCCCCAACGGGTGTGGGACCGGTTCGAGGCGTCGCTCAGAAGGTTTCTCCAGACGGAGGACGGGAAGGCGGCGTTCCATGACCTGGTGGCCGGTGTGGACGCGGCGGCGTGCGACGACACGACGTTCGACGGGTTCCGCGACGCGCTCAAGCGCTCCGGCGTGAGCGCAGGGAAGTTGCTCGAGGCCGAGGAGGCGAGACTGAAGCGGCGGAAGGGGAACGGATCGTGACGGAGCGGCCGGTGGGTAGCGGCGCAGAAGCCGTGCGGATCGAGGGCCTGTCGAAGGTCTTCGACGAGCGGGTCCGTGCGCTGTCGAACATCGACCTCGTTGTTCGCGAGGGCGAGTTTCTTGCGGTGCTGGGGCTCTCGGGCTCCGGAAAGTCCACGCTGCTCCGGTGCATTAACCGCCTGATCGACCCGACGGGGGGACGGATCTGGATCGACGGCGAGGAGATCACGGCGGCGAAGGGCGCTCAGCTTCGCCGGATGCGCCAGAAGATCGCCATGATCTTCCAGCAGTTCAACCTCGTGCGCCGCCACTCGGTGATACTCAACGTGCTGACGGGAACGCTGGGCCGGACGGGCATCGCAGGCTCGCTCCTGCTGCGGTTCCCCCAGGAGGAGCGGCGGCGGGCGGTGGCGTTCCTCGAACGGGTCGGCCTCGGTGACCACGTGGAAGCACGGGCGGACACGCTCTCGGGTGGCCAGCAGCAACGGGTCGCCATCGCCCGGGCGTTGATGCAGCGGCCGCGGCTCGTGCTTGCCGACGAGCCGGTGGCGTCGCTGGATCCGGCGCTCCGCCATTCGGTGATGCGCCATATCGAGGCGCTCAACCGCGATGAAGGGCTGACGGTGCTCTGTTCGCTGCACGACATCGATCTGGTCAAGGCGTACGCCACACGGGTTGTGGCGCTCCGGGCGGGGCGCCTGGTGTGGGCGGGACTTCCGGAGGAACTGGACATGGACGTGTTTCACGAGATCTACGGCGAGGACGCCGAGATGGCCTCCAACGCGAGCCTGTGAGCGGTTCGATGGCCGGGGAGACACCGCTCGCCGCAACGAGGACCCCCTGGGAGCGGGCCGTGGGCCGCCTGAAGGCCATCGTCATCGACACGGTGTTGCTGGCGCTCGCCCTGGCCATGGCCGAGTTCCTGGCGCTGGCGTTCTCGGGCCGGCGCGGACCCACGGGGATGCTGCTCGGGGCCGAGGAGATCCTGGACCTGCTCCACTACGGCTGGATCGCCTCCCTGGCGTTCGCGGGCGCGATGGTGTGGAACCTGTTCGAGCACTTCCTGGGCAGCTCCCCGGGCCGGGCGCTGGCCATGGGGCCCCGGGAGGCCGAGGAGGGGCTGGAGTGGCACGAGACGCTCCGGGGCTGGTTCGTCGCCGTGCTGATCGAGCTGACGTTCTTCACCGGCTGGCTCGTCACCGAGGTCGACCTCGGCTCGTTCCTGACCAAGTTCTCCAAGGCCTCGGGGATCGTCCGGGGGCTCGTACACCCCTCGGGCGCGGTGCTCCACCAGGGGCTCGTGCTGCTGGTCCAGACGATCTTCCTGGCGTTCATGGCCACGGCGTTCGCCATCCCCGTAGCGTTCTGCCTCTCGTTCCTCGCGGCCCGGAACCTGACCCGGGGCAGTGCCCTGTCCCGGGCGGTCTACCTCGTGACCCGAACGGGAATGAACTTCACCCGGGCCGTGGAGCCGCTGGTCTGGGCACTGATCTTCATCTCGTGGGTCGGTATCGGCCCGTTCGCCGGGGTTCTGGCGCTCTGGGTCCACTCGGTGGCGGCGCTGACCAAGCTGTACTCGGAGCAGATCGAGTCCATCGATCCCGGCCCGGTGGACGCCATCAAGGCCACCGGGGCCCGGACACTCCAGGTGCTGCGGTACGGTGTGGTGCCGCAGGTCATCCCGCCGTTCCTGTCGTTCACGATCTACCGGTGGGACATCAACGTCCGCATGTCCACCATCATCGGGTTCGTCGGCGGCGGCGGGATCGGCTACATCCTCAAGCCTCGGGTGGACCTCGGCGAGTGGGGCGAGGTCGGGACGCTGGTGCTCCTGATCGCCGTCACCGTCTGGCTGATGGACCTGGTGTCGGCGAAGATCCGTGAGCGGATCGTCTGACGGCGGGGCAGCCTCCCGGCTCACGGAGGTCCTCCGGCGGACCTGGGGGTTCGAGGGGTTTCGGGAACACCAGCGTGAGGCGATGGAGGCGATCCTCGCGGGGCGGGATTCCCTCGTCGTGCTGCCGACGGGTGGAGGGAAGTCGCTCTGCTACCAGGCGCCGGCGGTGGCCATGGAGTGCCTGGCGGTGGTGGTCTCGCCGCTGATCTCGCTGATGAAGGACCAGGTCGACGCCCTCGTGGCGGCAGGCGTACCCGCGGCGTTCTACAACTCCACCCTGGGGCCGGAAGCGCGGCGGGAGGTCGCGTCGCGCTTCAGATGCGGCGAGCTCCGGCTGCTCTACGTCGCGCCGGAGCGGCTGATGGGGGAGGGGAGCGAACGGTTTCTCGAGCTGCTCCGCGCAGCGGGTCCGCGGTTCGTCGCCGTGGACGAAGCCCACTGCATCAGCCACTGGGGGCACGACTTCCGGCCGGAGTACCGGATGCTGGGGCGGCTGAGGCAGCACCTCCCCGGGATCGGCCTCCACGCCTTCACCGCCACGGCGACGCCCCGCGTGCGGCGGGACATCGTGGAGCAGCTGGGGCTCCGGGACCCGGTGGAGGTGGTCGGGACGTTCGACCGGCCGAACCTCGTCTACCGCGTCCGGTGGCGCAACGACCTGCTGGCCCAGGTCCGGCAGGTACTGGACGCCCACCCGGGCGAGGGGGGGATCGTCTACTGCCTGGCCCGCCGCGACGTGGACACGCTGGCCGCGCGGCTGGCCCGGCTCGGCTACTCCGTCGCGCCGTACCACGCGGGGATGTCCGACGAGGACCGCAGGCGGAACCAGGAGGCGTTCGTCGCGGAGCGGGTGGACGTCGTGGTCGCGACGGTGGCGTTCGGGATGGGGATCGACCGCTCCAACGTGCGGTTCGTCGTCCACGCCGCGGCCCCCCGGTCGGTGGAGCACTACCAGCAGGAGACCGGCAGGGCCGGACGGGATGGTCTGCCCGCCGACTGCACGCTGCTCTACGCCCCCTCGGACTTCGCCGTGTGGCGGAGCCTGCTCGAGTCGAGCGGGGAGGCGAGTCCCGAGTCGGAGGAGCTGCTCGGCCACATGTGGCGGTACGCCTCCCAGGTCCGGTGCCGGCACCGGGCGCTCTCGGAGTACTTCGGCCAGCCCCACCGCGGCGCCTGCGGGGCGTGCGACGTCTGCCTGGGTGAGCTGGAGCCGGTGGAGGACGCCACGGTGCTGGCCCAGAAGATCCTCTCCTGCGTGGTCCGCACCGGCCAGCGGTGGGGCGCCGCGCACGTGACGGACGTCCTGCGCGGTGCGAGCACCGAGCGGATCCGGAGTGCGGGCCACGATCGGCTCTCGACCCACGGGCTGCTGGCCGGGATGCCCGTCCCGGAGATCCGCGCGGCCATCGACCAGCTGGTGGACCTCGGGCTGCTCACCCAGGAGCCCGGGCGGTTCCCGACCCTCTCGGTGACCGAGGCCGGGTGGGAGCTGCTCCGCGGCCGCCGGGAGTGCGCGCTCTGGCGCCAGCCGGTTCCCGCCCGCCGGACGGGCCGCGGAGGACGGTCCGTCCGCAGGGACGACGCCTCGTGGGAGGGTGTGGACCAGGAACTGTTCGAACGGCTCCGGGCGCTCCGCAAGGTCATCGCCGAGGAGCGCGGCATCCCGCCCTACGTCGTCTTCCACGACCGGACGCTCCGGGAGATGGCGCGCCTCGTACCGCGGACCCCCGCGGAGCTGCTACGGGTCCACGGCGTGGGGGAGCGGAAGGCCCGCGAGTTCGGCCCAGCGTTTCTCGAGGCCATCGCCGCCCACGGAGAAGAGTCTCTGGAGGATTGAGTGCGCGGGGGGCCGGCCTCGCCGGTCAGTCGTCGAGGCAGAGGGGTTCGGGCTGCTCCGAGGCGCCACCGGTGGCCCGCAGGAACCGCTGGACCAGGGTCGCGACGGTCCTGTCGAGCCGGTCTGCCGTCCGTGCGCCGGCCGGGAGGGGGATCTGAGCTCCGGCCAGGGTCTGGTGGCCGCCGCCGAAACCGCGGCGCCCGGCCATCCGGTGGGCCACCCGCCCGGCGTTGCCCTCCCGGTCCGAGGTCCGGAGGGAGACATGGATCGTGTCGCCGACGCACCCGATGCAGCAGGACCAGGTGACGCCCTCCACCCGGAGCAGCAGGTCGGCAGCCTCCGCGATCATCTCCTGGGAGTCCAAACGACCGAGGTTGGAGACCACCCTCGTTCCGTACAGCGTCGCACTGTCGAGCGCCCTGCGGAGCCGCGAGAAGTAGGCGCGCGGCAGCGGGGCGGAGACGATACGCCCGAGGGCACGTGGGTTCGCCAGCGGGTAGAGCTGGAGGAACGCCTCGATGTCGGCGCGGGTACTCTCCCGGCCGAGGTCCTGGGTATCGGACCGGATGCCGTAGACGAGTGCCGTGGCCAGCTTCGTCGGGATCTCGATGGCCGCCGCGTCTAGGTACTGGTACAGGATCGTCGAGGTGGCGCCGTACCGGGAACGGATGTCCGTGAACCGCGCGGAGCGGGACTCCCGCCGGATCGGATGGTGGTCGATGACGATGTCGGGTACGCACCCGTCGGGGAGGGAGATGTTGCCTGCGCCGGGCTGGGCGTCCACGACCGCCACACGGTCGAACCGTTCGCTGTCGAGGGACGCGATGGAACGGGGATTGAGACCAAGGTACCGGACGAGCGCCTCGTTCTCCGCCCGTCCGACGGTTCCCCCATGGCCGAGCGAGCAGGCGATCCCGTGGCGCTCGTTGGCGATCTCCCGGAGCGCCGCGGCGGCGGCGATGGCGTCGGGGTCCGGGTTGTTCTGCATGACGACGAGGAGCGTCCGGCTCCCCTCGAGCACGAGGTCCAGCTTGCGAAGGCGTTCCTGGGGATCGATCCGTGCGGCCACGGGCGCTCCTTTCCCGGGAAGTATAGCCCGCTTGTCCTCAGGGGCGCGGGGTCAGAAGTCGTAGCCGACGGAGAGGATCGTCCGGAAGTCGTTCCTCTTCGGGACGGCGCCGTCCTTCCCGGGCCGTGGCTCCTGGATGTGGTCCCAGACCCAGAAGAGGCTGACGCCCACCTTCCGGAACAGGCCGAGGTCGAACCCGGTGCGGAGGTGGCTCGTGAACCGTCCGGACTCACTGTCCACCACGTGGGTGTTGAGGTCGACCAGGTACCGCAGCCAGCCCGTGAGGCGCGTCTCGTACCGGGTGCCCAGGGAGAGGCTCGGCGTGTCGGCGGTGGACGGCTTGCCGGGATCCACCGCATGGAAACTCGTGTGCTGGAACCCGAGGCTTCCGTTGACGTTCCAGCGGGACCGGGAGGTCCGGACCACCTGCCATCCGAGCCCAGCACCGAGGGTCCAGCGGGCCGCCACGTTCTGGAACGGGTCCCGGTAGAACTCGCCGTTGAGCGGGGTCAGGTAGAACCGGTCGGAGACGAACCGGTCCCACACCGCCGTGGCGCGGTGGTTGTCCGCCGTGCGCCTGCCCGCCGTGTCCGTCAGGTTGCCCAGGTACCCGATCCGGAGGCGGTCGCGGGGGGTCCGGCGGACCGAGTCCAGGAGCAGGTTGGTCTCGAGCTGCTCGGTGTTGCCGGAACGCGCGTTGAGCCCGGCCCGGACCCGGCCGCTCCAGTAGTTCCGTTCGCGGGGATCCCCGACGGTGACGGCGAGGACCTCGCCAAGGGGCGCCGCGGCCACCTCCCGGCCATCCGCATCGACCACCCTGACGGTGCCGGACTCGACCTCCAGGCGGCCGACGGCTGTCGGGCGATCGAGCAACGCCACCTGGGAGATCCTGGAGCACCGCAGCGTCCGGATCCTCGTCCAGGGGATCTTCACCGTCCCGATCCCGTCCGAATGGAACTCGAGCTTCCCCTCGTACATGTCGCCGATCCGGCCCCGCAGCCACTCGCCGGATTCGAGGCCGACCCAGTCCGCGGTGTCCCCACCGGCCTCGGGGGGCAGCCAGCCCTGGTCGGCCGCCGTCGTAGGGAGCACGACGAACAGCAGCAGGAGAACGGTGGCGGCGACGATCCAGCGGCGCGTCGGAAACGGCATTCGGACCCCCCCTCCGTGCCCGCTCCCGCGGGCGGCCAGCGGCGAGGATACCGGGCCCGCCAGGGGCTGTCGACCCGGTCGTCGCGGGCCTCCCGGCCATGTTCCCGGGATGAACACGACGCATCCCGACGCATCCGGCGGGCGCCAGAGAAGGTTTGGGCCGGCCAGGAAGCCCGGGAGGTGTTGGAGAAGCAACGCACCCTGGAAAACAGTATCCCGTACCGTTCGCCGGAGGCGTACTGATAAACAGTGTCCCTTTTTCCGTACCCTTCGCCGGATCAAATAGACAGTGTCCCTTTCTCTTGGGTCGGGTTCTGCGGTCCGGGGGTGGGACGTTGGGTGCGTTCAGAGGGTCTCGCGGACGAGGCGCTCCATCACGGTCGCGGCGTGGTCGATGTCTTCCGGACCGATCTCGTAGTGGGTCACCATGCGGATCCGGTCGTGGCCCAGGGCGTTGGCCAGGACGCCGCGGGCCCGGAGCCTGTCGACGATCTCCCCGGCCGTCAGCGGGAAGGCGGGCCGGACGCCGAAGAAGACGATGTTGGTCTCCACGGTGGCCGGATCGAGGTCGAAAGCCGGCAGGGCGGCGATCCGGCCCGCCAGGCGGCGGGCCGTGAGGTGGTCCTCGGCGAGGCGGGGGAGCATCTCGTCGAGCGCCACGAGACCCGCGGCGGCCAGGACGCCGGCCTGGCGCATCCCACCGCCGAACAGCTTCCGGATCCGGCGCCCCTCCCCGATCGCCTCCTGAGAGCCGAGGAGGACGGAGCCCACCGGGGCGGCGAGCCCCTTGGAGAGGCAGAACATCACGGTGTCGCACCCGGCGGCGAGCTCGGACGCCGGGACGCCGAGCGCCGCCGCGGCGTTGTGGATCCTGGCCCCGTCGAGGTGCACGGCGATCCCGTGCCGCCGGGCGACCTCCACGAGCTCCCGCATCCTGCCGGGCGGCACGACCCGTCCGCCGGCGAGGTTGTGGGTGTTCTCGAGCAGGAGGAGGCGCGTCGGCGTCCGGTACCCCGCGGGGGGCTGGATCGCGCGCTCGACGGCGGCCGGGTCCGGGATGCCGTCCGCCGACGGCACGGGGCGGGGCAGGGCCCCGGAGAGGGCCGCCATGGCTCCCATCTCGAAGTTGAACACGTGGCACCCCGCATCGCCGACGACCTCGGAACCGGGCACCGTGTGGAGGTGGACGGCGATCTGGTTCCCCATGGTCCCGGTGGGGACGAACAGCCCGGCCTCGAACCCCATCAGTTCCGCGGCGCGATCCTCGAGCCGCCGGATGGTGGGGTCCTCGCCGTAGACGTCGTCTCCCACCTCGGCCTCGGCCATGGCGCGGCGCATGGCGGGCGTGGGCCGGGTGACCGTGTCCGAGCGGAGGTCGACGATCCGTTCTATGCCGGCCCCCTCAGCCGAGGACGTACTCGCCGTCCTCGATGACCGTCACGGTCCGGCCGTCGGGGTGGACGATCACGGCGCGGCGGACCTGGATCGGGTTGCCCTTCGCGTAGACGATGTCCTGGTGGACCACCGTCGAGGCGTCGCGGAACCGGTCGACGCCCCAGACGCCCCCCAGGTGGTCCGATCGGCCGAACGCCCAGTGGAACCCCGCCTTCTCGTCTTCGAGGACGTTGCCGGTGACCACGGCGCTCTCGTTGACGCCGAACGCCACCTCGGCGATGTTGGTTCGTGCCGGATCCTCGGCGAACAGCTCGGCGTACCGTTCTGCCAGCGGTCCGTCGCCCTCCACGATCTCGATCCGGTTCGCGGCCACGTGGAACAGGACGAGCTCGCCGTCCTCCATCACGGGGATCGTCCCGGCGGTCCACGACGGGACCCCGTCGCGCTCGCCCTCGTACGGCACCTCGAACGTCTCCCCGGACGGCAGGTTGATGATCCGGTCCCCCTCCTTGAACCGGGGGAGGAAGCCGTCGTCGGCCTCGGGCGTGCGGTACCGCAGGTCGAACCAGCACCGGTGGCCCGTGGAGAACAGGACGTCCGCGAGCTCGGCGCCCTCCATCGCCTCCAGGATCGCCTGGCACCGGCGCGCGACCACGCCGTAGTCGGCGGCCAGGGCGCTCTCCTCCATCCGCTTGAGCACGCCGGGCATGGAGGCGGCGCGGAAGTCCTCCTTCTCCTCGGCGAGCTCCGAGAGCGGCGCCGTGGCCGAGAACTCGGTCATGGCGACCACGAGGGTCGAGTCGAGCAGCGTCTCGCGAAGCGGGACCTCCTCGCCCTCGAGGAACCCCGTCTCCGGCAGGTCCGCGTTGTTGGCGCCCGTCGCCGGGAAGCTCAGCATCGGCCGGACCTCGAACCCGATGCGCGAGCCCAGGCGGGCGAACGCCTCGCGCCACTCCTCGGCCATCCTGCGGCGTTCCTTCCACTCCGGGTTGTCCGCGATGTCGCCGTGGGGCAGGTCCACCATGACGGTGACCACCTCGCCGGGCTGTGGGTCGAACACGTCCACGAGCAGCTTCTCGAGATCGATGGCCATGGGGCCTCCTTTCGGCCGTGCATTGTACCGCCGCACGGGCCGGCCGGGGGTGCGGTCAACCCGGAGCGTCCGGGGGGCGTCTCCAGGGAGGAGTACCGGTGCGGCGTGGACGGGAGCCGGGCCGTGGCGGTATGGTTGATACGGGACACCGGGGGAGGGTTGTGATGATCGGACGGCGGCTGTTCGCGACGTTCCTTCTCGTGGCCGGGGTGGCGTTTCCGGCCTCCGGACCGGCGGCGGGGGCGGGGAGGGGAGGGGGAGGAACGCTGCTGTACCAGCGTGTCCGCCACGTGGTGACAGCTGGAGGCTCGCCGGGCTCCGGGTGCCGGTCGGTGACCGTGCTCGAGCTCCTCGACGCGGGGACGATCCGGCCGGACGGGACGGGCCGGACCCGGCTCGCACTCGAGGACCACGTCATGTCCAGGGTGCGGACCGGAGGGTGGGACCGGTTCTTCTACGTGGCCACGCCCGCGGATCCCGTCCGGCGGTTCGGTCCGGTGGGCCGCAGCGGCGTGGTCGAGACGGTCAACTGGGAGGCGCCCTCCCAGTCGGTCCGGGGCGCGTCCCTCTCGGGCGGGAAGGGCACGGCGGTCGTGGTCCGGGAGACCGGCGGGCGGTTCCCCGGCGACCTCCAGGTCTCCCCGGGAAACGGGCACGTCGTCTGCCCCTGGACCCGGCGCATGACCCCCCCGAAGGGGCAGGTCTATTTCGGGCGGTTCGATCCGTTCAGCGACGAGGCGGCCCTCCTGATCGCCGATCCGGTCACGGGCGCCCGCCGGACGGCCCTGGACGGTGAGTACAGCCGTGCGCTGTTCGAGAGCTTCGCGGACCTCTCCACGGACGGGCGGTGGTTCTACACGGTGGCCCACTGCGGGCGGGGCTTCGAGCTCGTCGGCGTCGAGCTCGCCACGGGGAGGGTCCGGACGTTCCCGGAGCTGTTCCCCCGTTTCGACCCCGGGTCGCTCCCGTGGAACGAGCTGTACCCGAAGGGCCGCGGGGTCGCCTGGCCGACGTTCCGGATCTCGCCCGACCGGACGCGGCTGGCGGTCACGAGGGACGTGTACGACCATTCCTGCAACGTCACCACGTGCAGCTGCGTGGTGCACCACACCCTGTGGATCGTTTCCCTGGACGGCGGGCCGGCCCGGGTGGAGCGCGGCCGCGTCGGGTACGTGACCGACCTCCGGTGGAGCCCCGACGGCTCCCGTCTGGCCGTGGCGTCGGTGGACAGCGGTGGGTGCAACCCGGAGTACGTGGGGTCGCGGATCGAGCTCCTCGACAGGAACGGCCGCCCGATGCGGACCGTTCTCCGGAAGGCGCACACGAAGGTCACCAGCGTCCGGTGGTCGCCGGACGGGCGGCGCCTCGGGTGGGACCGCTACGGAACGGACCTGGTCGGACGACTGGAGGTCGCGGACGTGGCTTCGGGCGCCGTCCGCGAGGTCGTGAACACGCGCGAGCTCGGCATCCCGGTGGACCGCAAGCACCCCGTGACGCTCCTCCTCTGCGCCTGGCTGCCGGAGAGGCGTTGAAAGCGCCGCGGTTCCGGCCCTGAGCGGGCCGCATCTCGCGGCCGCTCGCGTCAGTCGAACCGGCCCGTCTCGTAGAAGTGCTCGAGGCGGTCATCCTTCTCCCGGAACCGTTCCAGGAGCCACGCGGCGAGCGCCTCCCGCCCCTCCGGGAGCGTCTCGATGGGAAAACGCCGGGCGTGCATGTGGATGCGGCGGACCTGGCCCAGCGCGAGCTGCCAGAGGGTCGGGACACCCTCCTCGTAGCCGACGGTCAGGTCGTAGACCGCTGCGACGTGGCCCCGGAGGGCCTCGACGGTGGCTGCGAACCCCTTGGTCCGGGGCACGAGGGTGTGGCGTGGCGGCGTCAGACCGCGCTCCTCGGCGAACCGGCGGGCCCGTTCGAGCTTGGCCCGGGTCAGCCGGGTCCCCTCGGGGTAGGTGACGAGCCAGACGGGAAGCCGCTCCCCGACGATGGCGGCAAAGGCCCGCTCGATCCGGCCGCGGTCCTCCGTCCAGCGGCGTCTGACGAAGACGCACCCCAGAAACACCATCCCCCAGCCCATTCCGGGAACCCACTTGAGCGGGTCTTTGACGAAGAACTTGAGGTGCCCCAGCATCCCGCGCGGCTTCGCCAGCATCATCACCGCCACGATGTCCGGCATCTGCTGGTGGTTCGAGATGACCACCGCGTTCTCCCGGGGCGGGATCTCGTCACCGGTCAGGACGAGCCGGGTGCCCCGGAGCCGCTCCACCGCCAGGACGCACCAGCCCCACCACGTTCCGGCAAGGGTCGTGTTGACCTTCCGAAACGCCGGCTTCGAGAACGGGACCAGCACGTAGCTCAGCATCTGGAGCACGTTGAAGAACAGGAGTGTCAGGAACAGGACGACGGCCAGGGGGATCGTCGTGGCGACCCGCCACCAGTGCCGGGGGCCGGTTTCGGGGGGCAGGGGATCCAGCGGCATCAGAGGGCCTCCTCGATGGCGGCGCGGCAGGCCTCCATGTCCTCCTCCGTCGTCCGGAGGTTGCCCACCGCCAGGTGGATCACGGTTCCGACGTCGAGCCGCGTGTGGGAGAGGAACACCCGTCCGCCGGCGTTGATCCGTTCGAGCAGTGCCATGGTCAGGCGGTCCGCCTCGGCCGGATCGGTGACGCCGGGGAACCGGGGCCTGAAGTTGACCACCGAGAACGGGACCGGCGCGGCGAGCTCGAGCCGCGGGTGGGCCTCGACCCAGGCGGCGAACTCCCGTGCCATCCGGACATGGGCGCGGATCCGCTCCCGCAGTCCCTCGGCCCCGAACGACCGGATGACCCACCACAGCTTCAGGGCCCGGAACCGCCGGCCCAGCTGCACGCCGTAGTCCATCAGGTCCACGACCTTCCCGGTCTGGGGGGTCGTCAGGTAGTCGGGGACGAGGGAGAACGCCTGCCGGAACAGCTCGGGACGGCGGGTGTAGACGGCGGAGCAGTCGATCGGCGTGAACAGCCACTTGTGCGGGTTGAAGACGAAGCTCGAGGCCCGTTCGCACCCCTCCAGGCACCAGCGGAACTCCGGGCAGACGGCGGCCGAGCCGGCGTAGGCGGCGTCCACGTGGAGCCACAGCCCCTCCCGTTCGCACAGCTCGGCGATGGCGGGGACGGGGTCGACCGACGTGGTGGAGGTGGTGCCCACCGTGGCGATCACGGCCAGGGGCCGCCGGCCCGCGGCCCGATCCTCCGAGACGGCCCGGGCGAGCGCCTCCACGTCCATCCGGTACTCGGGATCGTGGGGGACGGCCCGGAACCCCTCCAGACCGATGCCCGCGGCGATGCACGCCTTGGCGATGGACGAATGGGCCTGGTCCGAGGCGTAGACGGCCAGGGGCGGCAGGTCCGGACGCCCGGCCATGCCGCGCTCCCGGATCTCGAGCCCCGCCGCCTCCCGCGCGGCCATCACCGCCAGCATGGAGCTGATGGAGGCGGTGTCGGTCAGGAAGCCGAAGAACTCTTGCGGAAGACCCAGCATGGAGCGCAGCCAGCCGAGGACGTGGAGCTCGAGCTCCGTGGCGGCGGGACAGGTGCGCCACAGCATCCCGTTGACGTTGAGACCCGCCGAGAGCAGCTCGCCCAGGATGCCGGGCCCTGAACCCGTGATTCCGAAATAGCCCATGAACCCCGGGTGGTTCCAGTGGGTCACGCCGGGCAGGACGACGCGCTCGAAGTCCCTCCAGATGGCGTCCGGCGGCTCGGGGGCCTCCGGGGGCCCGAGGGGGAGGGCGTCCGAGATGGCGCCGGGCCGGACCTTCGAGAGCACGGGGTACCGCCGTGCGCCACCGGCGAGGTAGTCGGCGATCCAGTCCACCATCCGGTGGGCCTCGATCCGGAACGTGTCGGCGTCGAGATCCATCCCGCCCGGCAATGTGGAATCGTCCATCGGTGCTTCCCGGGGAAGTGTACCCGCTCCCCACGAGGCGGTAGAATGCGGGCGGAGGTTCCCATGCAGCGTTTCCTTATCATCCTGCTCGTCACCGTCCTCGCCGCCGGCGCGGTGGGGTACCTCATCCTTCAGCGCGCCCACGGCAAGGCGATCGCCGAGCTCCGCGCCACGGCGGAGGAGCGGGTCGAGGCCGAACGGCGCCAGGCCGCCGAGGTGCTGGGCCAGCTGGCCCAGGATCTCGCCCGCACCCTGGCCGTGACCTTGGCCGACGACGTGGCCCGCCAGGACGTGGCGGCGCTGGAGGCCGAGGTCGCGGCGGTCGTGCAGGGGAACCGGATCGCGGGCGTTCTGGTGCTCGACGACGAGGGCAACGTCCTGGCGACGAGTGACCTGCGCTACCGGGACCGGCGGCTGGACGATCCGGCGACACGGAGAGCGCTTGCGGTGACCACCGTGACCACCGCGGAGGAACCTCCGTCTCCCGGCCAGCTCGAGGTGGACGCCCCGATCCTCTCGGCGGGCCGCCGGGTGGGGACGCTCCGCCTGTTCGTGGACGTGGCGGGGTGATCGCGGCCGGGGGAGCCGAGCCGCCCCTTCCTCCGTATCGTTCCTGAGACGGCGCCGTCTCGGTTCGGCGACACGGCCGGACTCCGGTTCGCCGGGTTCGCCGGGACGAGGAGCCCGGCACCGTCCGTCCGGTCGCCGTCTCCGGGCAACGGCCGCCATTGCGGGACGCGCCGGGCTCGCTGGCACGATCCATGCTCCTTCCCGCGGCAGGAGGTGTGCCATGTCGATCGCTCGTCCGAACCGATCCGTTTCGATGCTCCTCGTGGCCGTCTGCGCCGCATGGACGGCCGTTGCAGGGTCCGCATCGGGCCAGTGTCCCGTCCTTGCCGGAAGAAACGGCTTCGGGCCGACCTGGGATCTCGCCGTGGCCGACGGCATCGTGTTCGCCGGCAGCGGCAGCGTCCTGGTGGCGGCCGAGGCGGTCTCCGGAACGGAACGAGGCCGCGTCGATGTCGGGGGAGTGATCCACGGTGTCACCGTTTCCGGAGGCCGGGCGTACGTCGCCGCCGACGGGCAGGGCCTCGTCGTCGTGGACGTGACCGATCCTGCCTCGATGAGGGTGCTCGGGACCGGCGTGGGCGCTCCGGTCTGTCTCGGCGTGGCCGTCTCCGGCGACACTGCGGCGGTGGCGGCGGGGTGGACCGGTCTCGTGCTGTTCGACGTCTCGGACCCCGCATCGCCGCGACGGGTCGGCGTGTCGTCGGCTGGGGCCTACGCTCTGGCGGTCGCCCTCTCCGGTCGGGTTGCGGCGGTCGGAGAGAGCGTCGGGGGGGTGCGGCTCGTGGACGTCTCGGACCCGTCGGACCCTGTGGAGCTGGCCACCGTGGACACCGCCGGGGAGGCCGGAGGGCTCGCATTCTCGGGCGACACGCTCTACGCAACGGACAGCCAGGAGGGGCTCGTCGTCCTGGACGTTGCGGATCCGTCGAACCCGGTCCGGCTCGGAGCCGTGTCCCTCCCAGGGTTTCCGGAGGACGTGGCGGTGTCCGGAACCACGGCGTGGGTGGCGGCGGACTACGGCGACCTCGTTTTCGTCGATGTGGCGAACGCCTCGGCTCCTTCCGTGCTGTCGGTCCTGCCGATCGACTCGGGCGTCGCCGTGGCCGTGGCGGTGGACGGGACGGCCGGCTGGGTGGCCCTCCACGCGGGTGGGGCCGTGCGGGTGGATGCTTCGACCCCCTCTGCTCCCTCCGAGGGGGCGAGGCTGGCGGCCCACGGGGAGGTCCGCGCCGTGGCCGGAGTCGGGGACCATGCCGTGGTCGCGGACTGGAGCGGCGCAAGGCTGCGGATCATCGATCCCGCGGCCGGTGGAGGTCCCGCAGAGGTGGCGTCGGTGGAGTTGCCCGGTACGGCGGCGGCGCTGGCGGTCTCGGGGGGGAAGGCGTACGTCGCCCTGGACTGGTTCGGTCTCGTGGTGGTGGACCTTGACGATCCGCTCCATCCCGTCATCGAGGGCAGCGTGGCGCTGCCCGGGCACCCATCGGGTGTGGCGCTGGCGGGAAGCCACGTGCTCGTACCGTGTTCCGGTGCGGGGCTGGAGGTCGTGGACGTCACTGATCCGGCATCGCCCTCCGTTGCGGGCGAGCTGGAGCTGTCCGGGAGTCTGTTCGGCGTGGGCGTCGTCGGCGATACGGCGTACGTGGCGGCGGGTGGTGATGGGGTCGTGGTCGTGGACGTCTCGGACCCCATCCACCCCTCGCGTGTCGGAGCGGCTTCCACCCGTGGCACGGCGCTGGACGTGGCCCCGTTCGGAGACCGCCTGGCCGTCGCGGACTACTACGGCGGTCTGACGGTGATGGACGTCTCGGCGCCTCAGACCCCGGTCGTCGAGGGCCATCTCGATCTGCCCGACGCGACCCGGTCCGTCTCGGTCAGGAACGGGCTCGCCTTCGCCGGTAACTCGCTCCAGGGGCTGACGGTGATCGACCTCTCGGACCCGGCCTCGCCCGCAGCACGGGGGTTCGTCGAGGTTCCCGGGGACTCGTGGGGAGGTGCGTTCGTCGGGAACCTCTACGCCCTTGCCGAGGGCCAGGGCGGGGTCGCTTTCTTCGACGTTTCCGGATGCGGGTCGGGTCCGGCGGCTCCGGTGGCGGACTTCTCGTTTCGTCCCTCGGCGCCGAAAACCGGGGAGACGGTCTCGTTCACCGACCTCTCGACGGGTTCCCCGACATCCTGGCACTGGGATTTCGGCGACGGGTCGGCGAGCACCGAGCGGAACCCGACCCACGTCTACACCTCGTCGGGAACGTTTGGCGTCACACTGGAGGTGGCGAACGGATCCGGGTCGGACTCCGTCACCAGGACCATCGTGGTGCATCCGGTCGGGGAGTTGCCGCCGATCCACTTCCCGTTCGCGCACCGGTACGTGGTCGCCGCCGCGGCGCACGTTCCGGGGGCGGCGGGGACGAACTGGGTCACGGACCTCGTGCTCCACAACCCGGGGACGGAGGATGCCATAGTGGATGTCTTCTTCCTCGAGACCGGGAAGGACAACTCGGCGGCCCAGCCATCGGAATTCACCGTGCCAGCGGAGAGCTCCGTGAGGTTTCCCGACGTGCTCGCCTCGCCGTTCGGTCTCGGCCATGCGACGGGAGCGCTGTACATCGGGTCCGACCGGCCGCTCGTGGTGTCGTCGAGAACGTTCAACGACGCTGCGGAGGGGACGTTCGGGCAGTTCATCCCGGGCCCGGATCTCTCCCGGTCTCTCGGGACCTCGGAGACGGCGATTCTCGTTCAGCTCGAGGAGGCCGCGGACTCCTCACGAGGGTTCCGGACGAACTTCGGCGTTGCCAACGTCTCCGGGGTTCCGATCCACGTGGTCGTGGACGGGTACGCGGCGGATGGCGCACGGCTCGGTTCGGTCGGTCTCGACGTCCCGGCGTGGTCCCACGTGCAGATCAACCGGATCCTCTCCTCCAGGCTCGGGGCGCCGGCGGCCGACGATGCGTATCTCGTGGCCCGGACCGACACGGAGGGCGCCTGCTGGTTCGCCTACGCCTCGGTCGTGGACAACCGCTCGGGCGACCCGACCTACGTGGCGCCTGCGGACGACTGGGAAGGCCCGGTCTGGATTGCCGCGGCGGCCCACGCCGAGGGGTACAACGGAACGGTCTGGCGGACGGCGGTGGAGGTCTGCGCGTTCAGTGGGACGCTCGACGACGTGACGCTGCGCTGGGCGGAGGACGGCGCCTCCTCCCCGCGCGAGACCTCGCTCGGCGGTGTTCCCGGCAATTGCCGCCGCTTCGGGGACATCCTTGCCGATGCGTTCTCCGCGAACGGCACCGGCGCGCTGGCGTTCACGGCCGGGCAGGGCCGGCTGACGGTCGGCAGCCGGACGTTCAACGACGCCGGGGACCGGACCTATGGACAGTCGATCCCGGCGGTTCCGGCATCCGCGGCGTTCCCGTGGGGGACCACGGCACGGCTCGTACAGCTCGCCCACTCCGCGGATCGCAGCAGGGGGTTCAGGACGAACATCGGCATGGTGAACGTCGGGGACGTTGCCGTGACGCTGCGGCTCGAGCTCCGCTCGGGGGACGGGGGCTCCCTCGGCGTGAAGACGGTTCGGCTCGCGGCGGGGGAGCACCGCCAGCTCAACGATGTCTTCCGGGAGTTCACGGAAAGCTCGGTGGACGACGCCTACGCCCTGATCGCGGCCACCACCGGTCCCGCCTCATGGCTGGCCTACGCCTCGGTGGTGGACAACCGCTCGGGCGACCCCGTGTTCATACCGGCGGTGGCCACCGACTGAACGGCGGCGCAAAGAAGCGGCCCCGCCGGAGCGGGGCCGCCATTTCGTTTCCGTTTCTGGGTTCGCTCAGAAGCTCCAGCCGAGCGACGCCCTGTAGAGCGTCATGGTCCCCGACGTGTCGTACAGGTACGGCGCGTCGTCGGAGAAGTCGGCGTAGCGCAGGCCGAGGTTCACCCGGAACGACTTGTTGATGTGGTAGGTCGCATCGAGCTCGGCATCGATCCTCGTCGTGTCGAGGTCCGAGTAGGTGTGCGACTGGGAGAAGTCGAACGCCATCGACGGGTGGGTCGCCGCATACTCTGGTGCGGAGAGCGAGAACGGGTCGAGCCCGGCCTCGGAGGTTGTCCACGTCAGGTTGAACCCCAGGTCCCACCGGTCGTTCGGGTGGACCCTGAACCCCGCCATCACCGTGTTGCTGGTCGAATCGTAGTTGAGCAGGTCGCGCGCGTAGCCATCCTGGCCACCCATGACGCCGCCTGCTCACCCATCGAAGATCGGGATGGTGGTCGGCGATTCGAGCTCCGAGTCCAGCCAGGCGTACCCGACGTACCAGTCCCAGTGCTCGGACGGCGCGGACCAGAACGTCAGCATGAACGACTGGTTCGTCCGCGACCAGTCGGTCAGGTCGCCTCCGTCGTTCGAGCCGTCCCACCACCGGTACGTTCCCGAGACGGTTGCCGAGCCCCACGAGTAGCTGGCGCCGAGCCGGATCTCGTCCCAGCTGTCCGGAGAGGCCGTACCGTCCCCGATCCGTGCGTCCTGGAACTCGTAGTACTGCGGGGAATGGAACGGGTTCGTGAACGGCGGCGACTCCAGGGTCGACGCCTGCTGGTCCAGCGCCATGAACGGGTTGTCGATGTCCGCGTGGCGGTACGACGCTCTGAGGTTCCAGTGCTTCGCCGGGTGGGCGTGCCACGTGATGCCCAGCAGGTTCTTCGTGGTGTCGGTGTCCGTCGGCGTGACGTGGTAGGAGTCCCGGTCGATCCCCTGGTACTTCCACTGGAAGCGGAGCGTTCCGCCCCTGTGGCCGATCCGGTACCCGACGTCGAACGCGGACTCGAACACGTCCCGGTCGAGCGACGAGAGCCGCTCGAAGTCCGGGTCGAACCCGTACGCCTCCCGGAACGTGATCCCTGCCTGGGGACCGGCGACGCCGGGCGGCTCGGCCGTGTCCACGAAGAACGGGTCGTTGTCGATGGAGTAGAACCGGCCCCGCCACGTGACGCGCCACTTCTTCCCGAACCGGCGCGCGGCATTGATCATGTACCCCGAGTAGTCGGCCTCGAGGCCGGTGAACTTGTTCTCCGTGGTGGACCAGACGCCGCCAGCGTTGAAGACGAAGCCGAGTACGTCGTTGATGTGCAGGTCGAGCCGGGCGATGTCCTTGTCGATGTCGGGCCAGAGGTCGGCCGGCATCGGCCCCTGCGCCGAGTCGTACTGGAGCCGGTTGTCGAACACGGGCTTCCGCAGCTCTGGGTGCAGGGCATCGTCATAGGTTGTCATGATGTACGGATAGTTCTGGGTCATCTTCCGTGAGGTGTACCGCGCCCTGACCGTGCCGCCGTGCCAGGCGAGCTTCGCCTCGAGCGTGCCGTCGGTGGTGTGCTCGTTGACGGGGTGGTTGAGGCTGTTGACGTGGCAGGTGTCGCAGTGCGACAGCGCATACGCCTGCCGGTGCCCCTCGCGGTGCTGGTCCCGGTACTCGAACGCGAAGGTCAGCGCCGGGATGCTCGGAATCTGTAGCTCTGTCCGGTTCTCCAGGACGGCGTAGTGGATCCCGTAGTCCATGGCCGGGTTGTGGTCGGTGTGGAACACGACCTTCCCGTTGGTCGAGGTGCCCTCGAGGTTGGTCATCGGATCGTGACCGAACCGGTGGAGCAGCTTGGTGTAGCTCGTGGATGAACGGACGACCCGGCCGATGTCGAAGTCGATGTCGACCTCGGAGTCGTCGGAGTGGCGGCCGTGGGCCGACACGAGCAGGCTTCCGCCGTCGAAGAACGACTGAAGATCCAGCCCAAGCTCGGGGCCGCCGTCGTCCGGCTCGTACTCCGAGACCATGTCCGGCGAGTCGTCGGTGCTTGCGCCCCACCCGCCGACGGTCACGGTACCCGTGGTGGACCCGTCCTCGCCGGCCATCGCGGTCAGCGGCAGCGCGGCGAGGGCCACGATCAGCAGAAGACGAAACGTCCTTGTCATGGCTTCCTCCTTCCTCACCGCGTCAGTCCGCGGCCGCGACCGGGAACCGTCTGGGACGGCAGGTCGCTTCCGTGGACCTTGGGGTGGCACTGCGTGCACCGGGTGGTGAACGCGACGTTCATGCTGTGGGTGCCGAACGGGTTCTCACGCTCCGTGCCGCCCACCTCCACCGGCCCTTCGGGGCTGACGAGCCCCGCGTGGAAGTGGAGCTCGTGGCACTGGAGGCAGAGCATCGGCTCGTTGGCCGTCAGCAGGTTGTTGGCGACGGTCCCGTGCGGGTCGTGGCAGAGCAGGCAGTTCTCCTCCACCGGCTCGTGCTCAAAGATGAACGGCCCTTCCTTGTCCTGGTGGCAGGTGTAGCACAGGTCGTTGACCCGTCCCTGCGTGCGGAGCTGGGACTCCGTGGCCGCGTGGGGGTCGTGGCAGCTGACGCAGCTCATCTTCCCCTCGCGCACTGGGTGGTGGGAGGGCAGTTGCATCTGGGAGCTCACGTCGGCGTGACACGTCCGGCACGATTCCCTCGGGTTCGTGGCGGTGTGGATCGTATGGCAGTCGAAGCAGGTCAGGCCCTCGGCCGCATGGACCGACGCGTGCCACTCGTTCTGGTCCTTGATCTGGTGGCACTCGAGGCACGCCTCGGCGTCCTCGGCCGTCCGATCCGCGAAGGTCCGGATGAAGGCGGGATCGCCCTCCTCCTCCATGTGCTTGGTCCCGTCACCGTGGCACCCCTGGCACCCAACGGCGTGGCCGCCGACCTCGAACGGCTTGATCCGCATGTGGATCTGGTTGGCCATGGCGGCGGCCACATCGTCGTGACACATGCCGCACATCTCCTCCTCCGCGAGGACCGGCCACGCCACAGCCGCGACGAGCGCCATGATGGCGAGCAGTCGTGTGGCTTTCATCGATACTCCTCCTTGCTTCCCACTCCTGGTCGGAAAGAGACTCGGATCCCCTCACCGCGGCAGGGGAGGGCAGCGGCAACCTCGTCCGCACTGGCGCCTCGCCGCCCGCCCGGGGCGGCTGGTCCGCCCTCAGCGGTGGGGTTGGCGCGACCACCGTCGAACGGGGCTCGTGCTCATATTCACAAGCTAGGGGGGTGCCGGATCGATTGTCAAGCTTATGTCATATTTGAGATATGAGCATATCCTCAATCAATAGTTCGTGCTTCGGCCGCCATCACCGGGATGGGTCGCACGCCTCGCGCCTCACACGGTCTCGATCCGCACGAGCCGGAGGAGCGGACCGTCGAGGTCCTCCGGCCTGACCAGCTCGGCCCGGGCCTCGAGGAACGACAGGTTCTCTCCGGCGGGGTCGAGGAGGACCTGGGTGACGGTGGCCCGGCCAGGCGCCTCGAAGGCGAAGGTGGTCCGTTCGGCGAGCCGGGCCTCGTGGTTCCAGACCAGCCGGCCGTGGCGTTCGAGGAACGGCGCCATGGCGGCCGCGAGCCGCTCCGGCGTCCACGGGTCGCCGTCCTGGCGGATGAGGGAGGCCGCCTCCTCCCACTCCCCGGAGGCGAGGGCCGCCACCAGGGCGTGCACCTCGGCCCTGAGCCGGGATTCCAGCGCGCGGCGGTCGGCGAGCAGGGCGTCGAGCTCGGCGCGGCGGTGACGGGCGTGGCGCTCCTCGGGGGTCGCGAGGAGCAGGCCGGGGTCCATCAGGCTCTCCCACTCCTCGATCAGGGAGGAGTCGGTCCGTTCGAGGACCGCCCTGAGGTACCGTCCCGCGTCGAGCACGCCGTCGGTGACGGCCCACCGCGGCACGCTGTGCTCGAGCACGTTGTACAGCCTCGAGAGGTACCGGAGGAGCACGCCCTCCGCCCGTTCGAGCCCGTACCGCCTGACGTACTCGTTGAACCCGACCCACCCCTCCACCATCTCCCGGCCGATCGACTTCGGCTGGATGCCGCGGCCCCCGACCCACGGGTGGGCCTTCCGGAACGACTCGAACGCCTCGGTCAGGAACTCCTTCAGCGGCTTGGGGTGCTCCACCTCGTCGAGGCGCTCCATCCGCTCCTCGTACGGCACACCCTCGGCCTTGAGCCGTGCGAGGAGCTCGCCCTTCAGGCGGGAGACCTGCTGGCGGAGGATGACGTCGGGGTCCTCCAGGATCGCCTCCACGAGAGAGAGCACGTCGAGTGGGTAGGAGGGCTCCCCAGGATCGAGTAGCGCCAGCGCCTCCACGAGGAAGAGTGACAGCGACTGGTGGAGGGAGAAGTCGTACTGGAGCCGCTCGTTGAGCACGACCCAGAGGTACCCCGACGCGGTGTCCGGCACCATCTCGATCACCCGCGCCCGGTGGAGGGAGCGGACGAGGCGGGCCGCCTCGGCCAGGTGGCGGCGCTGGCGGTCGCCGTCCTCGTGGCAGTGCGCGATCAGGGACCGCAGCGAGGCGAAGTTGCGCGCATCCGGGTCGTTGACCTCCGCGTCCCGGGCGAGCAGCTCCACGATCATCCCGTGGGTCACCCGGAACCGCGACCGCAGCGTCTCCGGCGGCGAGGCGATCAGCTTCGCGAACGTCTCCTCGCTCCAGTTGACCGTCCCCTTGCGCGGCTGCTTCCGCGGTCCCTTCTTCTTTCCTGCGGCGGCCTTCCGTTCCGCGATGCGGTTCTCGATGACGTGCTCGGGCGCCTGGCAGACCACGAACCCCTCGTCGTCGAACCCCTTCCGCCCCGCCCGCCCGGCGATCTGGTGGAACTCCCGCGCGCCGAGGATCTTCACACGCCGGCCGTCGTACTTGGCGAGCCCCGTGAAGACGACGGTCCGGATCGGGATGTTGACGCCGACGCCCAGGGTGTCGGTCCCGCAGATGACCTTCAGGAGCCCCTCCTGGGCGAGCTGCTCCACCAGCAGCCGGTAGCGGGGGAGCAGCCCGGCGTGGTGGATGCCGATCCCGAACGAGAGCACCCGTTTGATCGTCCTCCCGAACGGCGTGTCGAACCGGGTGGCCGAGAGGGCCTCGCGGATCCGGGACTTCTCCTCCCGGGTGGTCAGCCGGAGGCTCGTCAGCTTCTGTGCCAGCTCGGCGCTCTCCCGGTGCGTGAACGCCACGACGTACGCCGGGAGGCGGCCGGAATCCGCGAGGTCCGACACCGTCTCGTGGATCGGCGTCTCCCGGTACTCGAAGTGCAGCGGCACGGGCCGTTCGGTCCCGGCCACCACGGCGACGTCCCGCCCGGTCCGCTCCCCGATCCGCCGGGCGATCGACGTGGTGTCACCCAGTGTCGCGGACATCAGCAGGAACTGCGTCCGGGGCAGCTCGATCAGCGGCACCTGCCACGCCACGCCGCGTTCGGGATCGCCGTAGTAGTGGAACTCGTCCATCACCACGGCGGCGATGCCGGAACGCTCGCCCTCCCGGAGCGCGATGTTCGAGAGCACCTCCGCCGTGCAGCAGATCACCGGGGCCTCGTGGTTGATCGAGGCGTCTCCAGTCAGCATTCCGACGTTCTCCGGTCCGAACAGCCCGCAGAAGTCGAAGAACTTCTCGGAGGCCAGCGCCTTGGTGGGGGAGGTGTACACCGTCCGCTCGCCCCGGCAGAGGCCGGCGAAGTGGAGCCCCTGCGCGACGAGCGACTTGCCCGAGCCGGTGGGCGTCGCCAGGATCACGTGGTTGCCTGCGAGCAACTCGAGCAGCGCCTCCTCCTGGGCGGGGTACAGGTCGAACCCGGCCCCGGCCGCCCATTCCAGGAACAGGCCCAGGATCTCGTCGGCGTCGTGCGTTCCCCCGGGGGGCACCCTGCCGATCAGCGTCGGGGACGCAGTCTCGCGTTCCGGTGTCGTCACGTCTCGCCTCCGGGCCCCAGTGTACGGCGTCCCCTGGCACGGGCGGCGGGCGGGGGAGGGAACCCTGCCGGAGCGGCTACAATGAGCCGGTGACCCGCCGCGCCCTCGCCATGGTTCGCCTCCTCCGGCCCGAGCAGTGGCTGAAGAACGGGTTCGTGCTCGCGCCGCTGGTGTTCGCCGGCCGGCTCCTGGACGCCGGCGCGTGGGAGCGCGCTGTGGTCGCGGCCGCCGCGTTCTGCATGCTGGCCTCCGCGGCGTACGTCGTCAACGACCTGGCCGACCGCGAGTCGGACCGGCTGCACCCGGCGAAGCGGAACAGGCCGCTGGCCTCCGGCGAGGTCGGGACGGCCGCCGCCCTCGTGTTGATCGTCCTCTGCGCCGTCGCCGGGGGCGGGCTGGCCGTGGCCCTCGGCCCCAGGTTCGCGGCGGTCGCCGGCGCGTACCTCGCGCTGACACTGGCGTACTCGTTCCTGTTCAAGCGCGCGGTGTTCCTCGACGTCATCACCGTGGCCGCGGGGTTCGTCCTCCGCGTGGTGGGCGGCGCCGAGGCGATCCCGGTGCCCGTCTCGCCGTGGCTGATCCTCTGCGCCTGGCTCCTCGCGCTCTACCTCGCGCTCGGGAAGCGGCGGGCCGAAATCGTCCTGCTGGGCGAGGCCGCGGGCGACCACCGACGGGTGCTCGGGCGGTACACGCTCCCTCTCGTGGACCAGGCCATCGCCGTGGTCCTCGGCGCCACGGTTGTCGCCTACGCCCTGTACACGCTCTCGCCGGACACCGTGGCGCGGGTCGGTTCCACCGCCCTCATCTACACCGTTCCGCTCGTGGTGTACGGCCTGCTCCGGTACCTCTACCTGCTGCACCGGCACGAGCTCGGAGGGTCCCCGGCGCGGGCGCTCCTCACCGACCCCCCGCTCCTGCTCTGCGTCCTTCTCTGGATCGGCGTCGCCGGCGCGGTGATCGTCCTCCTCTGACCGGCCCGCGGTCCCCACCACGGCCGCGGGCACCGTCACGGTCACCATCAGGGCAACGGATGCGGTCACCGTGCCGGCCCGCCGGGGACCCCGTCCCCGCCGTCGCGATATTGGGAGCCGCTGGCGGCCGACACGGTGTTTCTTTGTAGAGAGACTGGCGGTCTCCTGTCCCGGAGGCTCGGGCGGTTTGCCGAGCTCGTGGTGGACTGGTGACGCTGGACGCCTCCCGAGGATTCGCATCCGGGCAATGAGCCGCACCGGAGAGCCCGCCCGGGACCCTCCCTCCGGAACCCGGGCCGGAGGGAGGCCGGCGTCCGCTTGGACACACCGCTCGAGGTCGAGATTCCCGGCGGAACGGTTCAGTACGTCGTTTCCGGAGGGTCCGCCGGCACCGAAAGGATGGGAGCGCCCCTTCCGTCGCTTGCCGGGATCCGCCGGGAGTGCTTGAATGGGGAGGCGGGAGGAGTCGATGCGACGGGTGACAGGCGCGCGGCTGATCGTGGAGGCGCTGGAGGCGGAGAAGGTCCGCTGGACGTTCGGGATCCCCGGAACCCACACCATCGAGCTGTACGACGCGTTGGACCGTTCGTCGATCGAACCGGTTCTCGTGGCGGACGAGCGGTCGGCCGCGTTCCTTGCCGATGGCATTGGGCGTTCCGGGGCGGGAGTCGGGGTGCTGACCCTCGTGCCGGGCGCGGGGGCGACCCACGCGGCCTCGGGCATCGCCGAAGCGTTCATGGACCAGGTGCCGATGGTCGTGATCCTCTGCGGCGTGCGGAGCGACTTGGGGAAGGCGTACCAGCTCCACGACATCGACCAGGTGGCGATGCTACGGCCCATCACGAAGGCGGTGAACGCCGTGCGCACGGCCGAGGAGATCGTTCCGGCGATCCGCGGGGCGTTCCAGGAGGCCTCCCAGGGCGTTCCGGGACCGGTCGTCGTCGAGGTCCCGGCGAACCTCGTCATGCTGACGCAGGAGATCGAGGATCGTCCATGGTCCCCGCGGCCGTGGGAGCCTCCCGAGCCGTCTCCCGACGCCGTGGAGGATGCGGCTGGCCTGTTGGCGCGCTCGGTCCGCCCGTTGCTCTACGTCGGACGGGGTGCACGGGGTGCGGTCAGCGGGCTCATCCGGCTCGCCGAGGCGCTGAGGAGCCCGGTGGCCACCACGATCCAGGGCAAGGGGGTGTTCCCCGAGAGCCACCCGCTGTTCCTGTGGAACGGTCTGGGAGATCAGGCGCCGCCGTTCGTCCGGAGGATCGGACGGGAGGCCGACTGTGTCCTGGCCATTGGCTGCCGGTTCGCCGAGGCCGCTACGGGGAGCTACGGGTTCGAACTGCCCGAGCGGCTGATCCACGTGGACATGGATCCGTCGGTTCCGGGGTGGAACGTGCCGGCCGAGCTGACGGTCGTCTCCGACGCCGGGATGTTCGTGGAGGCGCTGTTGTCGCGGGTCGAACGGCGGGCGCCGGACCGGCGCCTCGAGGTGTCCATCGCCGAGGGGCACCGGAGGGTCCGGGCTGCGTGGCGGAAGGAGCGCTCCAGCGCCGGCGTGACGCCGAACGCCCTGTTCGAGGCGCTTCGACGGTATGCGGCCCGGGACACGATCTGGGTGACGGACTCGGGCAACGGCACGTTCCTCGCCATGGAGCGCCTCCGGATCGATGCGCCAGAACGGTTCCTCGGGCCCATCGATTTCTCCTGCATGGGGTACTCCGTTCCCGCCGCCATCGGCGCGAAGCTGGCCAACCCGGGCCGCGACGTCGTGGCGCTGGTAGGCGACGGTGCGTTCCTCATGACCGGAATGGAGCTGCTGACGGCGTCACGGCTCGAGGCGGGAGCGGTCTTCGTTGTCCTGCGCGATGGTCTGCTCGGACAGGTTGCCCAGTTCCAGCAGAGCTCGTCTGGCCGGCGGATCTGCTCGGAGCTCCCGTTCTACGGTCTCGAGGAGATCGCCACGGGGCTCGGCTGCGCGGTGCTCCGGTGCGGGGACGACGGCTCAGTTGACGCCGTCATCGAAGGGGCTCTTTCGTGGGCGAGGGAGGACCGCCGCCCCGTGGTGGTCGATCTCACCCTGGGTGTCTCGGGCGCGACATGGTTCACCCGCGGCGTGCTGAGGACCAGCCTCCGGCGGCTTCCCGCCCGGGATCGGTGGCGCATGACCGCCCGCGCCATCGGCCGCCGGATCGTCCGGTAGGGCGGTTCGCCGGTCGGTTTGGGCCGTGGGAGGACGCGCGGGGATCAGAGTGGCGGGAAGCTGGCCATGATCGCGTGAACGGACTCCCGCATCCGCTTGCGAGCCTCGACGATGTTCGCCGCAAAGCCGGATGCGGAACCACGCCACAGGAGCTTGCCGGTCTTGGGATCGATCACCTCGATGGTCAGCCGCCCGAACCGTGAGGGTGTCGCCGGGCTGTAGCCGGGCTCGTACCCGCCGGTGTTCGAGTACCCCTGGCTCCCGGCGGTGGAGCGGCCCTCGTCCGAAAGGTGGAGGAAGACGCGCATGGTGTAGGGGGCCACACCCTCGGGAGCCGTGTGGAACCCCTTGGAGGCCAGCTCGTCGGCCACCGACTCGAGGGCCGGGCGCCGGAGCGAGGCGTACTGCTCCAGATCGCCGGCGGGCTCGAGGAAGAACGCCGTTCCCGTGGGGTACGAGACGTCGTCGAACGACTCCGCACGAACGGTCAACTCGTTGGCCGTGGTGCATCCCGCAGCGGCAAGGCACGGCGCTACGATGAGAAGCAGGGCACCCATCATCCTCTTCATCACGAACCTCCGGATCGATTGTACCCGGCCAGGGCCCGTTCGAGGACCCGGACCACGAGCCGGTACCCGTCGCGGTCCTCCGGCCCGAACCGGTCCGGATCGCGGGAGTCCACGTCCAGCACGCCGGCGACGCTGCCGTCGGGGGCGTGAAGCGGGACCACCAGCTCCGAGCGTGTCCTCGGGTCGCAGGCGATGTGGCCGGGGAACGCGTTGACGTCCGGCACGACCACCGGCTCGTCCCGGTCCACGGCGGCCCAGCAGACACCCGTGTGGGGCGCCAGCACGAGGCACGCCACCGGCCCCTGGTAGGCGTCGACGGTCAGCGCCCCGCCGCGGAGCATGTAGAACCCCGTCCACGAGACACGCGGGACCTTGTGGTGGAGGAGGGCGGCGGCGGTGGCGCGGTGCGCCACCGGATCCGGCGTCTTCGAGATCAGCGCCTCGAGCTGGTCCGCGATCCGGGTGAACCGGTCCGCCACGGCGTCGGGACGGCTCACATCTCCTCCGGGACGGGGATCCCGAGGAGCGTCTCCAGGATGTCCCGGATCTCGGTGACGAACAGGGAGAAGACGGCCCGCCGGAGCAGCCTGAGGTCCGGGTCCTCCTCGCGGAGCACCGGGTGGCCGTGGTACAGCTTGTGGAAGAGCTGGGCCAGCTCGTGGGCGTGCTGGGCAAGCAGCGAGAACTCCAGGTTCGCCACGGCCTGCCGGACGATCTCGCCGGTGCGGGCGCACTGGAGGACGAGCTCCCACAGGTCGTCGGGGATCGCCGTGCCGGCAAGGCGTTCGAGCTCGTCGGGAGCGGGCTCGCCCTCTCCGCGGCGCTCGCGGAGCTTGTCGAAGATCTTCGCCGCCCGGACGGCGGAGTACTGGAGGTACGGGCCCGTGTCCCCCTCGAACGCCAGCGCCTCGTCGAAGTCGAACGCCAGGACGCGGTTGCGGGACTGGCGGGCCATCAGGTAGCGCAGGGCGCCCACGGCGATGCCGCGGGCGCGGCTCTCGAGGTCCGGCACGGTCCCGGAGTCCGACCGTTCGCGGATCGCCCCGGCCGCGCGGGCCTCGAGGGTGTCGAGGAACTCGTCGGCCTTCACGCCGATCCCCCGGCGGCCGGACATCTCCACGTACGCCTTCGCCATCGCGGCCTCGTCGAGGCCGAAGCTGGCGCCCGTCGCCTCCTCGATCGCCCGGACGGCGGCGGGGGTCAGGGCGACCATCTCGTAGGCGAAGTGGATCGAGCGGTCCGCCGCCTCGGGGTGGCCGAGCACGCGGACCGCCTCCCGGACGACCTTCTGCGGGTACGACTGGCGGACGTCGATGACGTTGTAGACCGTGCTGCCGCCGCCGAACTGGAGCCCCTCGACCCGGTCCGATGGGTCCGAGGTCGTGCGGACCAGCGTCCGGTCCCCGCCGCCATACCGGACCTCGGCGGCCGGCGCGTCCTGGGTCCAGCGCGCGTAGGGACGGTACCCGAAGTCGTGGCGGCCGCCGTCCGGATCGGTCAGCAGGCCGAACTTCCAGAGCTGGTAGGCGATATCCTTGCCCGTGTAGGTGACGGTCCCGTTGGAGCGGACGAGGATCTTGTCCGGATCCTCCATATCGGCGAACTCGGGACTTCCCGCCAGCGACATGACCCAGCAGCCCGCGTTCTTTCCCTCGCTCTCGAGGCGGATCGCGCCGGAGTCGCGAAGCAGCTCGAACGCGCGCTGCCAGAAGCCGAGGTGGAGGATGTCCGACTCGTGGGGCAGCACGTCGTACGCGACCCCGAGGCGCGCCATGGTGGCCAGGTGGCAGCGGACGTTCCCGTCGGCCACGGACGCCGCGAGCCGGGCCACGGCCTCCGGCGGGTACGGCTCGCCCGCTGCGGCGGCCCGCCCGAGACGCTCCAGCGCCTCGTCGAGTCCGAGGCCGCCGGTGCCGCCCTCCACGGCGTGAAGGACCTCGGCGCGGCGGGCCGCGAACGGCTCGTCGGTCTCGTACCGGGCCGTCACGCGGGGGTAGATCTCCCAGCAGAGGTCGTCGAAGTCGCCGGTGGAGGCGGCCGGGACGCCCACCGCGGGGATCCGGCCGGCCACCGCATCGAGCAGCGCCCGCCGGGAGCCGCCGTCCATCCCGAGTGCCGCGGCGATCTCATCCTCCGGAAGGAAGAGGAGACCGACCACCACGTCCGCCACCTGGACGCCCGTGTCGTCGATGTAGTTCTGGACCTCCACGGCGTGGCCGAGCCGCCGAAGACAGCGAACCAGGATGTCGCCCAGCACGGCGTTCCGGAGGTGCCCGATGTGCGCCGCCTTGTTCGGGTTGATGTTGGTGTGCTCCACGATGACCTTCTCGCCGGTCCCGGACGAGTCCCTCCGTCCCGCGTACACGCGGCGGAGGATCGTGGGCCGCTCGAGGAACAGGTTGAGGAACCCGGGGCCGGCGATCTCCACCCGGAGCACCTCGGCCGGCCAGGACGCCCCCCCGGCGACCGCCTCGGCAATCTTCCGGGGGCTCTGGCGGAGCACCCGTGCCAGCGGCAGGGCGCCGGGCCACGCGAGGTCCCCCAGCTCCCGGCGTGGGGGCACCTCCAGGACGACCTCCTCCGGGCGGTGCCCGAAGGCGTTCTCGAGCGCGTCGGCGATGGCCGTGGCGGCCGCATTCCGGATTCCATCGAGCGGCATGACTCCTCCCTTGCGGGACGGATTGTAGCGGTCCCTCCCGGGAACGGCACGCCGGTCCCGGAAGGATTTACACTGGAGGTGTGACGGAAAGCCGTGGAAGATCGAACGGGCCAGAAGGAGGCTCCCGGGTTGGCGTGGCGGATGGGGCCCGGCTCACCCTGCGTGCGGCGGGCCTGTGGGCAGTGCCGCCCGGATGGTTGGACGGTGCGGGTGGGGGGGCGGGAGGAGGAAGCCCCTGGGCGGTCGTGGTCCTTGGCCTGCTCATCGCCGGGATTGCCGGTTCGATCGTCCTGTCAAGGCTGCGGCGGGCTGCCGTGATTCGAGCACAGATGGAGGCGGCCCTCGAGCGGGACCGCGAGGAACGCGATCGGATCGCCGCCCTGTTGACTCACATCAACGAGGGACGATCGCTCGAGGACGTTCTGGAGTACCTGTTCGAGGCGATTCAGGACGTCTTTCCTGCGGATCGTGTCGCCTATGCGGCCATCGAGGACGACATCGTGAGGTCGGTGTGGGCCCGTTCGCGATCGGATCGGATGCGCCTCGGGATCGGAATGGAGGCGCCGCTGGCGGATCACAGCCTGGAGAAACTCGCCCGCGAGGGTGGGATACGGATCATTGCAGACCTCGAGGCCCACCTCGTGGAGATGCCGGATTCTGCGCCGACCCGCCTTCTCGTGGAAGAGGGAATGCGATCGAGTCTCTCGGTTCCGCTTCGAGCCTTTGGAAAGCCGGTTGGTTTTCTGTTCCTCGATTCATTCGAGAAGGGCGCCTACACGGCGGACCATGCCCGCCTGATGGAGCTGATCGGCGGCCAGCTCTCGCTCATCCTCGAGAAGTCCCGCCTGATGATGGAGCTCGAGCAGGCCAACAGGATCCTCGCCAGGGAGGCGGTCACCGACCCGCTGACGGGCCTGGCCAACCGGAGAGCGTTTCAGCGGCTTCTGGACGTGGAGCTCCGGCGCTCCCAGCGTTCGGGTGAGCCGGTTGCTCTACTGCTCCTCGACGTGGACCACTTCAAGGCGTTCAACGACCGGCACGGTCACGTGGAGGGCGACGCCTGCCTCGTGCGGATCGCCCGGATCCTGCATGAGGCGGCTGGCCGGGCCGGCGATTTCGCTGCCCGCTGGGGTGGGGAGGAGTTCGTCGTTGTTCTCGTCGGCACACCGGCCGGAGAGGCGGTCGAGATGGCCCAGAGGATCCTCACCCGGATCGAGTCCGAGGCCATTCCCCACGGTGCCTCGCCCGTGGCGCCCCACGTGACGGCGAGCATCGGGGTTGCCGTTGCAGAAGGGGGCGTCGCGACGGAGCTTGCGGTGCTTCTCCGGGCGGCCGACGAGGCGGTATACCGTGCGAAGCGTGGCGGGAGAAACCGGATCGAGCTGGCGCGGGGGGCGGGGGGCAGTTCCGGCCGGTAGTGTCGTGCCGCGGGTTGGAGGCCCGGAGAAGTCGGGGATGCCGGCCGGCTCCGCGGCTGACCAGGAGTCCGCTGACCTCCACGCCGGAATCGGCTACACTCTCGCCGGCTGGACGCCAATGTCGAAGGAGGTTCCCATGGCGACGGAGATCAGGCTCGGAGCGGACGACCGGAAGGAGCTGCTGGAGCGGTTCCTCAGGTACGTGGCGATCGACACGGCATCGGACGAGGAGTCGGAGAGCTGCCCCTCGACGGAGAAGCAGAAAGACCTCGCCCGCCTGCTGGTCCGGGAGCTCGAGGAGGTCGGGTGCGAGCGGGTCCGCATGGACGACTGCGCCTACGTCTACGGCTTCCTTCCCGAGCGGCTGCCCGCCGGCCACCCGGCGGCGGGGAAGGTTCCGGCGGTCGGCCTGATCGCGCACATGGACACCTACCCGAACACGCCCGGCGGCGGCGTGAAGCCCCAGATCATCGAGGGGTACGACGGCGGTCCGATCACGCTTCCCGGCGCACCCGACGTGGTCCTCGATCCGGCGGCGAACCCCAACCTGGAGCGGTGCCGGGGCAAGACGGTGATCACCACCGACGGCACGACGCTGCTCGGCGCCGACGACAAGGCGGGGATCGCGGAGATCATGACGGCCCTCTCGTGGCTCCGGCGGCACCCGGAGGTCCCCCACGGGCCCGTCTCCATCGCGTTCACGCCGGACGAGGAGATCGGGCGGGGCGCCGACCACTTCGACGTGGAGGGGTTCGGCGCGCGGTACGCCTACACGCTGGACGGCTCGGACCTCGGGGAGATCGAGGACGAGACGTTCTGCGCCGACACCGTCACCGTGACGATCGAGGGGTACGACGTCCACCCGGGCTACGCGAAGGACAAGCTGGTCAACGCGATCCGCGTGGCGTCGGCCATCGTGGACAACCTGCCGGAGCGGTACCTGCCGGAGACCACCGAGGGGCGTGAGCCGTACCTCCACCCGTACACGATCTCCGGGGACGTGTCGAAGGTCGAGATGAAGGTGCTGGCCCGGGCGTTCACCGTGGAGGAGCTCCACCGGCGCGAGGACGCCCTCCGCACCGTGGTGGCCGCGGTGAACGAGCGGTTCCCGAAGGCGAAGATCACCGTGGACGTCCAGGAATCGTACCGGAACATGGCGTACAAGATCGCCGAGGACCCGCGTGTCCTGGAGTACGCCCTGGAGGCCGTGCGGCGCGCGGGGCTCGAGCCGCAGCGCCACGCGATCCGCGGGGGCACGGACGGCTCCCGCCTCTCGTTCATGGGGATCCTGACGCCCAACATCTTCGCAGGCGGCCAGAACTTCCATTCGATCCGCGAGTGGGTCTGCCTGGAGTGGATGGAGAAGGCCGTGGAGGTCACGCTCCAGCTGCTCCAGGTGTGGGTGGAACGGTCCGCAGGGGAGTAGGGGAGGCCGAACCCCGGCGAGCGCTCAGGGGCGCTCCTCCCGGAAGGGGAGGAGGGCGTCCAGGAGGCGTCTGCGCTCCACGTCGCCCAGACCGAACCCGGGCCGCAGGACGGGCCAGAGCAGCGCGGCGCCCACGAGGGGCGCGAGGGTCCGGGCCAGGGCGGCTCGCACCGCCGCGGGCGTGCCTTCGCCCTCCGCCGGCTCGAGGCGCTCCAGCGTGCGCCGGAGGTGGGGCGCGGCGGCCTCCAGGGCGATCTCCCCTCCGTCGGCCAGGTCGTGGAGCAGGAGGCGGACATCCGGGGAGCCGGCCTCGAGGAGCGCGGCGAGATGGTCCGCGGCCGGACCGGAGCCGCCGGGGCGGAGGATCGTCTCCACGGCGCTCCGCAACGCGGCGCGGTACAGCTGACGCTTGCCGCCGAAATGGTAGGAGACGGCCCCCAGGTTGACGCCGGCGTGGGCGCAGATGGTCCGCACCGGCGTCGCGTGGTAGCCGCGCTCGCCGAACAGGCGGATCGCGGCCTGGACGAGGCGTTCACGTGTCCCGGCGTCCGGTTCCATGGATCCGTTCTACCACGGGAGGGGCGGGGGCGAAAGAGGCAAACGAACGTTTGTTCGAACCCTTGACGGTCCGCGGGTGAGCCGGTAGCATCCGGGGACAGGATGGGACATTCGCGAGGCAGGATCGTGGCGGCCGTTCCGGCGCGCATGGGGTCGAGCCGGTTTCCGGGCAAGCCGCTGGCACTGCTGGCCGGGGAGCCGATGATCGCCCATGTCATCCGCAGGGCGCGGGCGGCGAGGGGCGTCGACGAGGTCCTGGTGGCGACGGACGACGAGCGGATCGCGAGGGCTGCGGAGGCCGCCGGCGCCGTGGCGGTGATGACGGGGGAGTGCGCCTCCGGGACGGACCGGATCGCGGCGGCGCTGGGGGGGCGGGAGGACATCGGCCTCGTCCTCAACGTGCAGGGCGACGAGCCGCTGCTGCCGGCGCGGAACATCGAGGTGCTCGTCGAGGGGATGCTCGCCCGGGAGGATGCCGCCATCGGGACGCTGTGCCGGCCGCTCGACCCGGAGCGCGCCGCCGACCCGAACGCCGTCAAGGTCGTCCGGCGCCGGGACGGGAGGGCGCTGTACTTCTCGCGGTCGATGGTGCCGTACGGAAGGGACGCCGGGAGGGCGGCGGCGCTGTACCGGCTTCACCTGGGGATCTACGCCTACCGGCCGGAGGCGCTGCGGCGGTTCGTGGCGCTTGGCCCGGGTGCGCTCGAGCGGGCCGAGGGGCTGGAACAGTTGCGGGCGCTGGAGGCGGGGATGGAGATCCTCGTCTTCGACGCGCCGGAGGACTCGTGGGGCGTTGACACGCCCGAGGATCTCGAACGGGCGGAGGCGATGCTGGCCGCCGGGGAACGAGGGGGAGCGTGAGATGGCGACGAAGTACGTGTTCGTGACGGGCGGCGTGGTGTCGGGGCTGGGCAAGGGGATCGCGGCGGCATCGCTCGGGGCGCTGATCGAGGCGCACGGATACTCGGTGACGATGCTCAAGATCGACCCGTACGTCAACGTCGATCCCGGGACCATGTCGCCGTTCCAGCACGGCGAGGTGTACGTGACCGACGACGGCGCCGAGACCGACCTCGATCTCGGGCACTACGAGCGGTTCACCTCCGTCACCATGTCACGCAGGAACAACTTCACCACCGGCAAGATCTACCAGTCGGTGATCGAGAAGGAGCGGCGGGGCGACTACCTCGGGAAGACGGTCCAGGTGATCCCGCACATCACCGACGAGATCAAGGCGAACATCCGGGCGCTGGGCGGCGAGGAGGACTTCGTGATCGTGGAGATCGGGGGCACGGTGGGCGACATCGAGTCGCTGCCGTTCCTCGAGGCGATCCGGCAGTTCCGTTCCGAGGTCGGGCGGGGGAACGCCATCAACCTCCACGTCACCCTGGTCCCGTACATCAAGGCGTCGGACGAGCTGAAGACCAAGCCGACCCAGCACTCGGTCAAGGAGCTGCTCAAGATCGGGATCCAGCCCGACGTCCTCCTCTGCCGGACCGAGCGGCCGCTCTCGGACGAGCTGCGGCAGAAGATCGCGCTGTTCTGCAACGTGGAGCCGCGGGCGGTCATCCCGGGCCAGGACGCCGAGAGCATCTACGAGGTCCCGCTGCGGCTGGCCGCCGAGGGGCTCGACGAGATCGTGCTCGAGCTGCTCAACCTGCCCAAGGGGTCCCGCGACCTGTCCCGGTGGCGGGAGGTCGTGGACACGGTGCACAACCCGGAGGGCTCGGTCCGGATCGGGATCGTGGGCAAGTACGTCGAGCTGACCGACTCGTACAAGTCGCTCAACGAGGCGCTGGTCCACGGCGGGATCGCCAACCGCGTGCGGGTGGAGCTCGTGTTCATCGACGCCGAGTCGCTGGAGGGGTCCGGGTACCCGGAGCAGCTGTTCGAGGTGGACGCCATCCTCGTGCCGGGCGGGTTCGGCAAGCGGGGGATCGAGGGGATGATCCGGGCCATCGAGTTCGCCCGCGGCCGCAAGATCCCGTTCTTCGGCATCTGCCTGGGCCTCCAGACGACCGTGATCGAGTTCGCGCGCAACGTCTGCGGGCTCGCCGAGGCCAACTCCACGGAGTTCGCCGCCGAGCCGCCGTACAAGGTGATCTACAAGATGCGGGAACTCGTCGGCGTGGACCAGATGGGCGGCACCATGCGCCTGGGGAAGTACCCCTGCCGGCTCAAGCCCGGGTCGCTGGCCTGGAAGGCCTACGGCGCGGACGAGGTGTGGGAGCGGCACCGTCACCGGTACGAGGTCAACCCCGAGTACGTGCCGCTGTTCGAGGAACGGGGACTCGTCGTCAGCGGCAAGTCGCCCGACCGGATCTTCGTCGAGGTCATCGAGCTGCCCGACCACCCGTGGTTCCTGGCCTGCCAGTTCCACCCCGAGTTCAAGTCGAAGCCGTACCAGCCCCATCCGCTGTTCGTCTCGTTCATCGCCGCGGCCGTGGAGCACGGACGGGCCGGATCGGATGAGGAGAACGGGGCCGATACGGACG
>JAMOVQ010000095.1 GCA_027067575.1 Thermoanaerobaculia bacterium
GAGAGCCCTTCATCACCCGTCGGAGATGTGGAGCCCTTCGTCTTGTAGCGCTCCCCTCATGTCAAGCCACCGACTTGAGTTGCAGAACGCGGTACTGGGGCGGGGCCGGGACGCACTTCACGCTGGGAGGGATCGCTTCGGCGTGCTCCTTCGGAGTCCGCCTCGCGATGACAGGGGGAGGAGGGATCGTTTCGGCGTGTGCCTCGCGATGACAGGGGGGGTGGGAGGCTCTCGGTGACTGTTGGGGCTGGGGGCCTGGAGTGACGGGGACGGAGGGTTTCGAAGGGAGCCCACGATGACGAGGATCCGGTGAAGGCCCGCGGGGGCGGGCGGATCCGCCTCGCGGGGTACGAAGAGGGGGATGTCCGTTTCCTCGAGCCATCCGGCGGCGGTGGGAAGAAGGGCATCTTCGTTCATCTCGTTCACCCTGTTCGACAATTCCGCGCAAGATTGTCCATTGGTATCATCCAATTCCGCCTCATTCTGGATCGCCCCGCGATGGACGGCGCTTCGGGACCGGGGGACCGGGCACCCCCCTCAGCAGGCCAGCACCTCCTCGTACGCCGGTTCCCCTGCCTCGTCCTCGCCGAGCGTGTCGAGGCCGCTCTCGGCCTCGAACAGCTCGAAGCCCTCGTCCGCGGTCAGTCCCGCGAAGGCGACGGCGGCGAGGCCGGGCAAGGCGGCGTCCATGACGTTGACGCCGACCAGCAGAAGGTGTCCGACCATGGAGGGCGAGAGGGCGGAGCCCGGGGTGAAGACCGAGGCGTGGTAGACCACCTCGCCGTCGGAGGGGTCCATCCGCAGGCCGCCCACCACGAGGTGCCAGTTGACGGCGTTCAGGTACTCGACCACCGCGGCGCGGCCCGGTACGGGGACCATCAGGTTGCTCGACACGACGAGTCTCAGCCCCTCCCGCGCCTCGTTGAGGATGAGCATGACGTGGAAGACGCCGTGCTCCCCCCGCAGGCCGGTACGGATGACCCTGCCGCCCTTCTCGACCTCGTAGGTCAGGCACTCCCGTTCCAGGTACTCGATGACGCTTTCGAAGACCTCGCCCATGGTGACCTCCTTTCCCGTCGTCCGTTGTCCACGGGTCCAGTGTGGGACCCGGTGCGGCCCGGTACGGGCCGCTGGCCGGGGGGCTCCTGCCGGGGGGCGGTTCGCCGTGGGGGGGCCGGGAGTGGACCCGGTGGGAGCTCGGGGCGTCTCGGCTGGAGGCCTCCCCGAACTCAACGACGCGGCGGCGGGCGAGCGGGGGACGGGGGGTTCGCAGGGGGCGGGGGACGGGTCCCTCCCCTGCTCCAGGAACGTGGCCCCTCCGGGCTGGCGGTGGCGGGTGGTACCATCGGAGCATCGAACCCTGGACGGCGGCGATTGCCGCGAGAACGACCGGAGACGAAAGGAGTCGTCGATGAACCGGAACCTTCGGAACCATCGTCTGGCCGTGGCGATCCTGGCTGCCGCGGCCCTCGTGGCCGGGCCGGCCTCGGCCCAGCTCAACCAGCCCATGCACGGAGACGGCTGGATCCTGGCGGCGGTCCACGCGCCGGGCTACCACGGCGCGATCTGGCGGACGGACCTGTGGATCTTCTGCGATCCCGTGGAGGATGGCACCACCGTCGAGCTGTTCTTCAACCGGTCGGGTGAGGACAACTCGGAAGTCCATTCCGTGCTGGTCCCGCTGACCGTCCACAAGGAGAACTACTACATCGAGGACGTTGTGGACCACTTCCTCGGCATCGGCGACGGCTCGTGGCTCGGCGCCATCCACTACCGGAGCAACTCGAACCTCCAGGTCTGGGCCCGGGTGTACTCCATCAGCCCCGACGGGACCGAGTCGTACGGGCAGCTGATCGAGGGGATCCCGACGGGCGACGCCTCGCCGGGCAAGGACCCGTGGCGTGCCAGGGAGTACCAGTGGATGTACGCGGTGAAGCACACCGCCAACGGGCGGTACCGGGTGAACGTCGGCGTGGTCAACGTCTCCGGCGAGACGGGAACGTTCGACGTCAACATCTACGACGGCGCCGGCAACGTCCTGGACGGGTCCGTCCGGGTGGAGGTGCCGCCGTACTCCATGGTGCAGCTCAGCGATCCGTTCGCCGACTCGTTCGGCGGCGAGTGGGCCGATGTCCGGATCCGGGTCACGCCGGCCGACGACGAAGCGTCGTTCTTCGCCTACGCCTCGGTGGTGGACAACGCCACGAACGACGCGTTCTTCGTCCGGGGCATGAAGCGCATGAGGCCGGGCGACTGACCGAGGCCCACCCGGGGAGCCGGCCCACGCACCTGCGCGATCCCGTCCTCCGGCGGGAGGCCGCGCCCGCCGCGGGACGGGCGCCCGGAGCGGCCCGTAGTGGGCCGGAGGG
>JAMOVQ010000096.1 GCA_027067575.1 Thermoanaerobaculia bacterium
TGCGGGCGAGCCCCGTGCAGAGCAGGAACACCTGCCGCTGCCCGCCCCGCCAGCCCGGCTCCACGTCCACCTGCACCGTCGGCACCGCATCCACGGGGCGAGTGTACCGCCTCGCCGCCCGGCCGTCTGCCGGTGGATCGACCCGAGGCCCGACAGTTCTGTACGCTACGGCGAGAACCGATCGATCAGCCGCCCGTCCCGGCGGCAGTAGGCCGTGGGCGCAGCCGGGCGAGGGTCTCGATCACCCTGGACATTCCACCGGCCATCGGGGTGAACCGGATCCGCCTGGGAACACCGGGAAGACCAGAATCACGGTGAGGAGGGCAACCGCCGTCTGCGCCGCCCTTTTCCCCGATACCCGGCCCTGCCGGAGGGAGGACACCGCGTGGAAGAAGAGGAGGCCTGCGGCGGCCACGGCCCCGATGAGGAACTGGTAGGTCCGGGGAGGTATCGGTTGTGAGGAGCCGTGGCTGAACCTCTGGATGGCGATCAGGACCAGCCCGTTCCAGGCGACGAGGCCGAGGCAGAGCCAACCCGCCACGCGGAGGTTCTACACCGCACGGCGGAAGTCCGGGGTGTCCTGCCGAAGCCCCTGGATGAAATCGAACAGTCCCACCGGTCCTCCTTCCTCCGTTAGGGTCGTCCGTCGCCGGGGATCGGACCGCCGTCCGTCCGCCGCTGGCTCTCGAGGTACTCGCGAAGACGAAGGAGCGTCGTGTGCAGCGGTGCGGACAGGAGGTCCCCCTCGTACTCCACGTCGCCCTCCCGTCCCCCCTTCAGACGAAGGCTGACGCGACCCCAGTCGGGCCGGTCGTCCAGATCCGGCATCCAGACGGCCGTCGCCGGAAGCCGCACTTCCAGGTTCATCCCTTGCGATGCGAGTGGCTGAAGGATGCGGCGCACGGTCTCCTCGTCCAGGCACTCCGAAGACAGCGTGTCCGCGGGGAGAACCTCCGGAAGCCTCCAGAACTCTGCGCCGCCGAGGCTGACTGAGGCATCGGCGAACGCCTCGCCGTTCACTTTCAGAGCCATCAGCCTGCCCCCACCGCCATCCGTTCCCTCCAGGATCGCGAACAGGATGTCTTCACCTCTGGGCTCGAGCCACTGAACCTGGAGCTGCCACAGGATCGGCGCATCGCTGTCGAGATCGAAGTCGATCCCGACCGGTGCAATGGCCTCGAGGGCTCCCGAGGGCGCACGCCGGTTGATGTTGAACGGGTAGGGACCCGGTTCGAGCCAGGGAGGAACGCCGCACTGCCAGCCCGGCGCCTTGGGGCGACCGGTCTTCTCCCGGAGAGGTGGCCGAGTTCCGCGCGAACCGTCTGGCGGCGCTCCGAGCAGCATGTCCAAGAGGCCGTACACCGTGTCCCACCGGTCCCTCGGGAGGGTCCTTTCCACGTGGAGGACCCCGGAGGCGTCGTGGATCGAGAGTGCCCACGTTGGCTGATCGCAGCAGCAGATCACGTCCGGCTCGGTGATCGCCGGTATCCAGGCCTTCTCCAGCACAGAGAGCAGCCGGTCGAGGAGATCCCGGTCGAGTACGTGGACATCCGTGCACCGGAGGGGCAGCCGTTCCGCCGCCTCTTCTGACGGCATCTCCGCTGACAGGACCGAGCTGACACCGTGCTCCAACGGCCCTGCAACCAAGCCGTTGCCGCGGGGCTCCGACCAGTGCTCCTGTTCGAAGGCCAGCCAGTAGACGGTGTCCCCGAAGCCGGAGGTCACCCGGATCACACCCCAGCGGGTTACGTTGCTGACGAGGTTCGCCCCCCCGGGCGGCGGAACGAACACGGGGAAGAAACGGTCCAGGGCGCCACCGTCGGTGGGAGAAGAAGACCCAGGGAGAGTCGATGGGTTCGGTGGCCACGGGTCGAGGGCCGTCACCCAGAACGGTCTGGCAGGCAACGGGCATGGGGAGGCCTCCGCGACAGTCTCGCCCGCCCAGCTGGGCGCGCACCAGCACGACGTGGCAACCAGGAGAACCCCCGAAAGAAGCACACGAGATGGCAAGATCATACGACCTCCCTTTCGTTTCGGGATCATCCCGACAACGATCTTACCCCACCCCGTGATTTCATGGACCGAACCGACGTGTGCACGACAGGTGCCGTGCCCTGCGCAGTTTCCGGCCGAGGATCCCGACGGAACCCGGGACGATCCTCCGGCGGCTGCGCCGGTACTGGCGCCACGGGGGCGACCCCGGGGGCCGCCTCCGTGCGGTCTCCGGCCCGGCGGGCGCCGCCCCCCTCAGCGGACGGCGTCGAGGGTCCGGCGGAGCCGGTCGAGCCGGGTCGTGACCTCCTCGAGCTGCCTCCGCGCACCCTCCACCACCTCGGGGGGGGCCTTCTGCGTGAAGGCGGGGTTGGCCA
>JAMOVQ010000097.1 GCA_027067575.1 Thermoanaerobaculia bacterium
TCGTAGTCATCGGCCGGCAGAAGGACCGTACCGCGTTCGAGGCTGCCTGGGGCGTGACCCTCGACTCGAACGTCCACTACTTCGACGGCTCGAGCCAGGTGACCAACGGGTTTCCCCAGATCAACTCGACGAACCGGGTCTACGAGCTGCTCGACGCCGACGGAACGACCGTGCGCGACCGCTCGGCGGACGGTCTGACAACGTATAGCAACACGAACGACCGGACCTCGCCCGCGGACGACGGCGCCTCGGCCTCTTCCTGGAATACCTCGGGCTGGGCCCAGGCGACCCCAGGCACCTACGGCGTGCAGGCGAACACGGGCGCCGCGGTGCTGACGGAGTTCTCGGACAACCGCGACGACTACACCGCCGAGTTCATCGAGCTGTACTACGACGGCGGGTCCCCGGGACCACAGGTGTCCCCAGCGGACGTTGTGGCCGAGATCTTCGACGGTGACGGCATGGGTCCGAACGGATCGGACACGGACATGGACGGGAACGGGATCGTCGACGCCACCGACGTGGCGATCACGCTCCGCTGAGGGAGCCGTCCAAAACCACGAACCCGGAACGGCGAATGGCTGGCGTCAGCGACTCCGTTATGATGGCCCTGTGAGCCTCCGATCCAACGAGTACCGGTTTCTCGTCGCACCCGCCCTGGCCTTCGTGCTCGTGGCCGGCGGGTGCATCATGCTGTGGAGCGCCTACCACGGCCGTCAGACGAACGTCCTCGAGGCCCAGGCGGAGGTCCTGGCCAAGCAGACGGCGCTCCGCCTGGAGGAGGCCGTCCGTATCCGGCTCGAGCTCGCGAGTCAGCTCCGGGATGACTGGAGAACAACGCCCGCCCCTGATCAGGGCCTGTTCGAGAACCGGGTGCGGAGCCTCTGTGAGCGGTTCCCCGGTTTCCTCGCGATCAACTGGATCGACTCCCAGGGCGTCATTCGTTGGGTCGCTCCACGAGAGCCCAACGTCAGGGCGGAGGGCCGAGATCTCCACTTCCACCCATTCGCGGCGAAGGTGTTCATGGAGGCCGAACGAACCGGCGAGGATCGCATGGTCGGACCGATCACCCTCTACCAGGGGGGACTCGGGCTCGTGGCCTACTTTCCCATCCGGCGGGAGGGACGGAACCTCGGGTACATCAACGCCGTCTTCCGGATCGCTCCGCTGGTCCACTCGGTCCTCGGTCCGGGCCTGCTCGACCACTACGGGGTTCGGATCCGGGCCGGCGATCTCGTAGTCTACGACAGTCTACTGAGAGCCCCTCGGGTTCGGACCCACCCTCCCCAAGCCGCAGCCGTGCCGGTTGGTAGCGACCGGTGGACGCTTCTCCTGTTTCCGATCCATCATCCCGAGCCACTGCTCCACCGGCTCCTGGACCTCGCCTACCCGGCGTTCGGGATCCTGATCGGCCTCGTTGCAGCGTTCCAGGTCCGCCGGGCGGTTCTCGCCCATCAGCGCCTCGCCGAGTCCGAGGCGCGATATCGACACCTGTTCGAGGACTCCGTGGACGGCGCCTACATCTCGACACCCGAGGGACGTTTTCTCGATGCCAACGAGGCCACCATCCGGATGTTCGGAGCGCGGAGCAAGGCCGAGCTGCTTGCGGTGGACATTCCTTCCGAACTGTACATCGACCCCTCGGAACGGACCGCTCTGTTCGAACGCATCGGAGCGGAAGGAGCGGTGCGGGCGTTCCCGCTCCACCTCCGCACCCTGGATGGCCGGGAGCTGCTGGTCACCACATCGGCCCACGCGACCCGCGACAGCCGCGGACGAATCCGATCGATCGAGGGGATCATCAGGGACGAGACGGAGACCCGGAGGATCCAGGAAGAGCTGATCCGCCTGCAACACATGGAGGCCATGAGCGACCTGGCCCGCGGGGTGGCCCATGATTTCAACAACGTGCTCTCGGCCATCGCGGCAAACGTTTCGGCACTCGAGATGAAGGGCCGAGACCCTGCTCTCCATCCGATCGTCGAGCGGATCGAACAGAGTATCGAGGCGGCATCGGCCATCGTCAGGCAGCTCCTCCAGTTCGCCCGTGGCGAACGGGCCGACTCCGAGGAGATCGACCTCAACCGTCTCGTGGACGATACCATCGGGATCCTGGAACGCTCCCTCGATCCCACGATCTCCGTCGTGGTGGAGACGGCTCGTGACCTACCCCGGATCACGGGGGACCCCGGCCGGCTCCGGCAGCTCATCCTCAACCTGCTGCTCAATGCAAGAGATGCCATGCGCGACGGCGGTGAGCTCAGAGTCTCCACTGCCATCTGCAAGGCTCCCCCCCTGGCCGAACGCACCCGTGGGGGCGGCGGGGCCAGAACGGCCCGATGGATCGAGCTGCGCGTGCGTGACACGGGTTCCGGCATGGACGAGGTCACGCTCGCCCGGATCTTCGAGCCGTTCTTCACAACCAAGGCGGCAGGGACCGGACTCGGCCTTGCGGTGGCCTACCGTGTCGCCAGGGAACATGGGGGGTTCATCACCGTACGGTCCCGCCCCGGACAGGGGACGACGTTCACGGTCCACCTTCCGGCACCGGAGCAACAGACGGACGAGATCTGAACCCTCTCGGCCCCGCCGCCGAGAATCGGATCATTACCTCCGTTGCCTGCGAAGGTACCGGTAATCGGGAATGTCGTACTCCTTGACCTTGGCGATCAGGGCCCCCCGAGAGATGTTGAGAATCCGTGCGGCCTTGCTCTGATTACCCTTGACCCGCCGCAGCACCCGATCGATCAGCAGCCGTTCCACCGCTGGGACGACCACCTTGAGGTCATCAGTCTCCTCGAGGAACGTGAATACCCTCCCCGACGCATCATCCCCCAGGGACCCGGTATCCGCCGGAAGAGCCCGGCGCGAGTCCCCACGAACCATCTCCCCCGACGGCGTCGCGGAGACGAGCCGCCGCAGCTCCCCGAGGAGCTCCGCCATCTCTCCCTCCCACGACCTCCCCAGAAGGTCGTTCAGGGTCTCGAGCGCGATACCGCGGACCGTCTTCCCCTGTTCCGCCGTGATCAGATCCAGCAGCCGGACGACGATCAGCGGGAGATCCTCCTTGCGGGAGGCCAAACTCGGTACGGAGAGAAGGTGTGTCTGTGTGGCCGAGAAGAGAGCTGGTTCGAGCCGCCCCTCGTTGACGACCTCGAGCAGGTTGTCCGGGACCGTGACGATCCACCGGACCCGCGCCGATGCACCGGAGCCCTCCGATGCCTGGATCGCGGCGGCGATCTCCCTTTGCGTCGCGACGGGGAGGAGGTGCACGTCCCTGACGATGACGACGCCTCCCTGAACCCTTCCCGTAACACCCTCACCCCGACCGGGTCCTCCAAACAGCTCCGCGCGTAATGCCTCGGGATCCCCCTCACGCCCCTGGACGATCTCGAACGGGAGCGCACCGGCAGGGTGAAGCTGCGCGATGAGGGTTGCCGCGAACGTCCGCCCCGAACCGGGTCTTCCGGCGATCAGGACACTGTCATGGCCCTTCGCTGCAGCAAGCACATTCTCGCGCAGAAGCTCGATGCTCCGTGACGTGCCCGGAAGCTCCTCCGCGAGACGTTGGCGTGTCACATCCTCCCAGGACGCGTACAGAGAACCGGTGTTCTCGACGCCTTCCCAGTGCGCGGCAAGTAGGGTGACGACCTCCGAGGCCAGAGTTCGGTCGCTCTCACCGAGCTCTCCGGGGGCCTCGACGAGGAGATAGGCTGCTGGCCTCCATCCGTCCGGGATCACCGGCCAGATCCCCGTTTCACGATACCCCCTCCTCAGCACGGCGTACCGCCCCGGATCCCGGAGCTCCTCGAAGGCCCGACCCGGAACCTCCGGCGGATCCTCCGTCCAGTTCGATGCCAGCGGCTGGAGCCTGCCCTCACCATCCATCCATGCGAGCATCGTCTGGCTCCCAGGGAAGAACCGCTCGAAGAACCCTCGGAGGGACGGAAGCACTTCCTGACGCCTCGTCGCCCGGAACAGCTGAACGAGCTCCTGCCGTGCCTCTGCAAGACGGCTGGTCTCGTTGTAGACCACGAGTTCCTTCCGGGCTCCGGCGGCGGAAACCGGAGCAGGGCTCCCGGCTCCATCCTGGGAGGCGATCGTCTCTTGCGGCGTGTCCGTCTCGCCGTCCTCCTCCTCGATCCCCTGAAACACCAGAACCGCCGTGCCAACCCGAACCCGGTCACCGACCCTGAGAACGCCCCTCGACCGGCGTTCTCCGTTGAGGACCACGGTCTGCCGGCTCTGGGTGATGAAGGTGAACCGGTCACCCGTCCGCTGGAGGACCAGGTGCTTCGGCGCCACCCCGGGCGCCCGAACCACGACGTCGTTCGAGCTTGCAGCCCCGATGGTGATCGACTCCTTCCGGACACGGTACGTCAGAACCGAACCCGTGGACCCTTCCACCGAGAGTGTCACCATGTGAGCGTTCCTTTCATCATCGCCATTGTCGACTCCCCCTTTCCCTGATCGCCCATCCTGGCCTTTCCTTTCTGCTGGGAATCGCTCCAGTCGTCAATGTACTTCATGAGGCAACAGTTGTCAACGAAGGAAACAGTGTCAACGTCCAGAACCAACCATCACAGGAAAGTGGACCACCAGAAGCGCACTCTCTCGGAATGCCCCCCTCAACCTCCCGTGAATGCTCGTCCGCCGTCCCTCTCGCCACCGCACTGACGGAGGCCGTTCTCGTGGACTCGCCCGGAGTCTTCCTGATCGCAGGGAAGACAGGGACCGCCATGCACATGGCTCCCCCGGCAGTTCTTCTTCATGGAGAGCCCGTGTCCCGCGGCTCCAGGGCCCCCTCCAGCAACAGGCCGAGTCGAGGTGCCAGTCCCACGATCTCGCCAAGCCGGTCCAGCGGCTCCCCCTCCCGGTCGCCAACCAGGACAGCGACCGTCCGCCCCCGTGCCTCGAGCGGGACGATGCACGTGGTATCCGGGAGGGTCTCGACACCCATCAGCCGAGCAAGCTGTCTCCGACCCTGTCCCGGGGTCTCGATGGATGCCACCGGTCCCTGCCCCCGAACCGCCCGTTCCAGGATTGCGATCCCCCGAGGCAGTACGCGAACACCCTCCGCAAGGGGATACCCAAAGCCGGCCCAGCATCGAAACACGGTGGGCTCCACCCTGACGATTCCTGCACGCCGCAACACCCTGGACGCCAGCTGAAGCACCGCCGCCACGGCGTCCTCGGGCGCCGCCCCGGAGAACAACGCACCGGCAAGCTCGACGAGCGGTTCTCCGAGCCCCCCCTCCTCGTGTCTCCGGCGCTCGATCAGACGCTCCACGACCATCGCCAGAACTTCATGGAACCGCTCGGCCGGCTCGCCGATGTCGCCTGCGGGCGGAGGAAGGAGAAAGTCCACACCCGCATGCACGAGCCGCGCCACCCACCGGGAGTCCGCCATCGGCCCCACCCAGACGACCGCCACACCGGTCTCTGGGGACCGGGCCCGCCGCACGAGCCGGAGCCAGTCATCCTCGCTGCCGACCCTCGTGATCGACAGCTGGTGGTGGACGACGACCAGATCGACACCGTCGAGTGGCGCATCGGGTCCGGCGAGGAGACGGAGCTCCCACCCCCGCTCCCGCCATCTGGCCTCGACGGTGCCCCGCCAGAGTCTCGGATCCGCCGCAACGACACCGATCTGGGCGAGGTCGAGATCCTCCGGTGCCGCATCCCGCAACTCCTCCACGAGAGCCTCGAGCGGATCGTCCGAGACGATCGGAGGCAAGTGGTGAATCGGCGGGGACTCCACGGGGTCTTCAGCGATGAGGCTCGCCTCGATCAGTTCGTCCACGCCGAGGTCCGAGCTCAACGCCGCACGCTCCCCAGCGTTCTCGGCGAGCTCCTCGAGAACCGACAGCGGCACCGTCGTCCCTTCGATCACGACCTCCGGATCGGTTTCGAGGCGGAACCGCCCGGAGCCGGCATGGAGCAGACGGGACACTGAACGAAGCATCAACGCGTCCGGTCTGGACACCCGGCCGGTCACGATGGCGAGCTCTACACGTTCGGTTCCACTCTCCACCGTCAGCCGGCCGGTCGTCCCCGCCGCTTCCACGAGCCGGAGCAGCTGCCCGAGCGGGAGGTTCGCGAGATCGCCAGCGAGCTTCTTCCGTCCGTGCATCACGAGGCCTCCATCTCAGGGTACGACAGCACGAGACTTCTGACGTCACCCTCCGCGAGTCGAAGCGAGACGGCCCTGACGACCGTTCCATCCACCTCGAGCCGGAGCCGCCACAGACCCGGCAGCAGCGCCCCGAAACGAACATCCGTCGAGGCATTCTTCCGATGGCGGACCCCTCCCGGCCCCGACAGGACAACCGTCCCACGATCTCCCATACCCCTCTCAGCAACTCCAGAAAGGTGGACCAGAAGAACGGCGCCGTCCACGGGCCGGCTCGGCGCCCCCCCGATTCTCGGGAGGTCGGCCAGATCGTCGTCCACGATGCCTCGAACGACGACCGACAGCTCTCCAACAGCCGGAGCGGCACAGACGACGTGCCGCGGCGTGATCACCCACAGGCCGATGGTCGGGTCACTCGCGACCCATCCAGCCTCCCCGAAGTGAACCTCGAGCCAGCGGTGAGGGATGGGACCCTCCGGAGCCACGAGGATGCCGCTGACGGGACGCGCGGGAAGCCCCGCCGCACGGAGCAGCGCCACGGCAGCGTTGGCGAGGCCCGAACACCGGGCCGATCTCCTCCTCAGAACCGAGATCGCATCCTGTGGTACCCGCTCATTCTCCACCACACGGATCTGCTCCCGGACCCACCGGAGAACCCGCTCGGCCGTGCCGAACGGATCGCCCGGCCTGCGAACGGTCTCCTCGAGGGCGGATGGAACCGTGAATCCCGGCGGCACGTACAGTGAGCCGGCCGGAGAATCCTCCCCCTGGGTCTTCTCTTGCGGCGCCCGGAGCGGTGCCAGCTCCGTCGCCACGTGAACAAGCCAGCGTCCCTCTCCGAGCGAGACAACCTCCTGGGTGTAGCCGTTGATCGCCCGGGCGACCGGCCGGGCGCCATCGACGACGAAGGTCGCGCTGCCGGCTCCGAGCGGTCCCACCGCCAGGAACACCAGCAGCAACGGAAGGGGCCGTCTCATTCCTCTGCTTTCCGCCGCCTGAGACCGTCCAGGACCCCGTTGACGAACCGGGCGGACTCCCCGGCTCCGAACCGTTTCGCGAGCTCGATCGCCTCGTCGATGACCACCGCGGGGGGCGTCTCGAGGTGCAGCAGCTCGAACGCTGCCAATCTCAAGATATTCCGATCGACCGTGGCGAGACGTTCCAGTCTCCAGTTCGCCGTCTGGATGGAAAGGTCCCGGTCCAGCGCGTCGAGGTTCTCGAGCACGCCACTGGCCAGATCCATCGCGAACTGCCTGGTTCCTTCGGATGCCTTCCGCAACTCGTCGAAGTCATCCACCATGGCTTCGAGATCGCCTCCCGAGAGTTCGTGCCGGTAGAGCATCTGGAGGGCGAGCTCCCGTGCGCGGTGCCGTTCGCCCATTCACGAACCTCCGCCGAGCGCGGCGTAGAGCCGCGCCATCTCGATGGCCGCGAGCGCCGCGTCCCACCCCTTGTTGCCCTGCTTGGTCCCGGCGCGCTCCACGGCCTGCTCCAGCGTGTCCGCCGTGATCACACCGAACGTCACCGGTTTCCCGGAACCCATGGCGGCCTGAGCGATTCCTTTGGCCACCTCCGCGGCGATGTGGTCGAAATGGGGCGTGGCGCCCCGGACCAGGACCCCCAGGCAGATCACCGCGTCGAAGTCGTCGAGTCCGGCGAGCCTCGATGCCAGCATCGGGATCTCGAACGCTCCCGGCACCCGGAACACGGTGATACTCTCCTCCTCGGCACCGTGCCGCAGGAGGCAGTCCAGGGCGCCCTCCTCGAGCCGCGCGCTCAGGGCCTCGTTGAACCGGCTGACCACCAGGGCGAAGCGGAGTCCGCCCGCATCAAGCATTCCTTCGACGACTTGCACGTTGCGCTCCTTTCCCGAGCCCCGATTGTACCGTCAGTCGATCCCTGCGACAAACCGCGGACCACAGACCGCCGCCGCGGCGTCCACCAGCTTCCCGAGCAGGCTCGAGGTGGGCACGCCGGGCGCCCCGGGATCCACCCAGCAGTGGTCCGGCGGCTGAGCCTCCGCCGGGGAAGGGAACAGGATGGGATGAACCTCGATCCGGCGGTGAGCGATGGCGTGCCGCACCGGTACGGCGCGAACCCCTTCTTCCACCACGACTTTTCCTTCCAGGAGGCATGCCGCCAGCCGTACGGGGTCGTCACCGGGATCCAGCCTGGCCAGCGGGGGCAACCACAGCCCACGGAGGATCGGCCCGCCGTCGATCCGGCGCAGCAGCAGGCGCCCCGAGCCATCGAACACCATCGCCGCGGTCCACGTCACACGTTCCGGCTCGCGAACACGCCGCCGTTCCGGCCACCGTTCCGGGTTCCCGGATGTGCGGCCACGGCACTCCCCCGCCAGGGGACACCGGCTACAGGCCGGCGTGGAAAACGTACAGACCGTGGCGCCTAACTCCATCAGGGCCTCGTTGACGCGCCCCGGGGGAGCATCCTTCATCAGCTCCCCGACCCAGCCAGCGACCAGCCGGCGCCCACGGGCGCTTCGAGCGGGAACATCGAGCGCCAGAAACCTCGCACCCACACGCAGCACATTTCCGTCGAGCACGGGAACCGGCTCACCGAACGCCAGCGACGCAACGGCGGCCGCCGTGTACTCCCCAACGCCGGGAAGCCTCCGTAGCTCGACCGCGGTGGCCGGCAAACGGCCACCGGCATCCACGATGACTCTGGCCGCCGCATGAAGGTTCCGCGCCCGCCGGTAGTAGCCCAGTCCGGACCACTCCTCCAGCACCGCCTCCACCGTTGCCGATGCCAACGCGATGACATCCGGAAACCGTGCAAGAAACCGCCGGTACCGCGGCACCACACGATCCACCTGGGTCTGCTGAAGCATGATCTCCGAGACCAGCACCCGGTACGGGTCCCGCGGCTCCTCCCGCCAGGGAAGATCCCTCCCGTGCACCTCGAACCACCCCACCAGCCTCACCCCCCCATCCTACTCTCCCTCCCACAAAGGGACACTCCTTATCTCTTGACCTCCCCGCCCCATTCCCCTATCCTCATCCCATCAACGAAAGGAGCCCCCCATGTCCCGACTCCCCCGCCTGAAGTTCTCCGGCGTCGACACCTGGTACCACCTCTACAGCCGCATCGCCGGCCGCC
>JAMOVQ010000098.1 GCA_027067575.1 Thermoanaerobaculia bacterium
CCCGGGGCCGTTCCCGCAAGGGCGCGAGGAGGAACTGACCTGGCGGTCGTGACGACGAAGCGACCGCGGCGGGGGCGGTCCCGGGGTGCGAGACTCGCGGCCCCGTTCATCCAAAGTCGATGACTCGCCCCCCCTCCAACGAAGCCCAGGCGGCCGGCAGCGACGCCGCAGGCGGCGCCAGCGCATCGCACGGGCGGCCCGGGGGGAGCTTGCTCCCACCGGGGTGCTCGGGCGCGGCGCGCAGCCCGCGCGAAGCGCGGGGGCCGGCCGCCGGTTCCCGCCCCACCGGAGCGCTATACCCCATGACCGGGGCGCAAAGATGTGCAGTACAATGTGCGGGATGGAACGAAGGGCGCCCGTCGTGCTGCCCCCGATCCCGCCACGGGCGGACGATGCGGCAATGAACCGCTACCTCGATCTCCTCCGGGAGGTCTCCGGTGCGGAGTGGGTCGAGCTCGATCTCCTGCTCGAAGGAACCACCCGGCCGACACGGTACGGTCGCGGCACACGTCGCGGCGCCATGCTCCGAATGTTGCTCGAAATGCCAGGTTCCTTCCGGGCCAACGTCAGACACGACGGGGAGGCGGTCCAACCCGGAACGGAGCGCCTCCTCCGATTCTGCCTCGACCGGATTCTCGCCACGTTCGCGCTGGAGATCCGCCTGGACCTCGTGACCGAAGCGCTGGACGCCACGTCGAGCGCTGTTCTGCTGTTCGACGCGCACGACGAGATCGCGTACGCCAACCCGCGGGCGGAGGAGCTCCTCGCGCGCCAGACGATGGGCGAGCTTCGGATCGAGACCGGTCAGGGCCGCGAGGAGCCGCTCATCGGGTACCTGACGCGACTCCTGGACAGGGTCCGGAAGGACGGGTCGGAGAAGCTGACAGGCCGTCAGACACTCTCCGACGGCACCCAGGTGGCGTGGGAACTGGCGCGCCTCGGACCGGTCACCGATCACGACGGCCACGCAGTGCTCTGCGTGGTCCGGACGGCCTGTCCGGCGGATCGCAAGCCGGCCCCCAGTGTCCTCGCTGCCTTCAACCTGACACGGCGGGAACGGGAGGTCGTGGAACATCTGCTGTGCGGCCTCTCCACCCGTGAGATTGCCGACCGGATGGGAATCAGCCACCACACGGTCCGGGACCACGTCAAGCACCTTCTCCGGAAGACGGCCACCCGATCCCGGAGGGAGTTACTGGAGCTCGTCTCCTCCGGAGAGAAACCCGTGAGCGTGCCGGCCCCCGGAGAGCCCTGATAGCATCGGCGGCCCACCGGGACACCCCGGGAGAGCCGCCCGTCACACCGGTCCCGGCCTCTCCCAGGAGAACCCCGGTGGACTGGTCTATACTCGAATCGGAACAGGCAGGGAGGATCCCGAAGATGCGCAAGACCGTGTTCCTGCTCGCAGTCGTCATGATCGTCGGAGCCCTCGTGGCCGCCAGCGAGATCGGGTACGTCGTCATTCTGAAGAACGGCACCAAGATCCCGGCGCGGGAGGAGATGGCGATCAAGGGTGATCAGGCGATCATCATCCTGAGGAACGGAACGATGACGGCTATTCCCCTTTCGCAGGTCGATCTCGTCGCCACGGAACGGTACAACCAGCTTGGCTTCGGCAGTGCAATCCTCCTGGAGGGCGTCGGGGAGACGACACCGGTCCCGACGGCCACGCCGACCCCTCTCCTGGGCACGACGGGAAGTCTCAAGAGGATGCGGCCGGTACTCGGAACACAGGCGACCCCGACCCAGACCCCGACGCCGGCCATCATGCTCAGGACCGTACCGTACACCGATGAACGGGTCACCAAAGCGTTCTCGAACCTCCTCGACAAGAAGCACCTCTACCTCTACAAGACCAGCGCCGGCACGAAGCCCGGCTACTTCTTCATCCAGGCCGTCACCGACTCCCAGCGCGAGGTGTTCCACGCCTTAAAAACCGTCGCCGAGTCGTACGCCTTGATCCACGAGCTCAAGCCGGAGCTCGCACCGAAGGCCGTGGAGCTCCAGCTCGTCACCTCGGTCAACAAGTCGGCGGGAACGTTCCGCATGACCCCGGAACAGGCCGAGGCGCTGGCATCGGGGAAGATCTCACCCGAGCAGTACTACCTCAAGCACGTCATCTTCTGACCCCCGCCGCCGACAATGTCGCTCGGGGAAGCCGGGTCGAGAACGGGATCCAGGCGAGGAAGAGAGCGACCCCTGCGAGGCCCGAGAGAGCGAAGCTCCCGCGGCCGCCGAGCGCCGCGTACACCGGTCCGGCAAGAGCCGCTCCCGCCACGACGCCGAGGCCGAACGTCATCCCCGAGTAGAGCGCCTGGGCGCGTCGGACCGCCGAGGGGTGGGCCGTCCGCTGAACGAGCTGGATCCCGGCGAGGTGTGCGAGGGCGAAGCTCGCTGCGTGCCCGAGCTGCGCGGCCGCGAGGACGGGCAGGGCGGGGGGCAGCGAGAGCACCGCCCACCGGAGCGCCCCGAGCAGGATCGCCGCGCCGAGGAGGCGCCGAAGCCCCCACCGGCGTTCCAGCGAGCCTCCGACGAAGAAGGCCGCCAGTTCCGCCAGGACGCCGAGCGACCAGAGGGCACCGACCCAGCCCGGGCCGAGGCCGGCGGATTCCAGGTGGATCGAGAAGAACGCGTAATACGGACCGTGGAGCACCTGGTGCAGCGTCAGAAGGATCAGCAGCCCCCAGACGCCGGCCGTCAGGCGTCCGGACTCCGGTGCGGGGTGGGCGGGCGCGCCGTGGTGTTCGAACGGGAGCACGGCGGCCACGAGAACCGTCATCCAACCCGCCAGGAGCCACGGGAAGACACGGATCCCAAGCCGGTCCACGAGGACCGAGGCCACGGCAGCGGCGGCGACGAACCCCGCAGACCCCCACAGGCGGAGCCGGCCGTAGGAGAACGGGGGAATCCGCTCCATGATGGCCGCCTCGACCAGCGGGAGCACAACGCCGTACCCCGCTCCCGCCAGCAGGAACGCCGCACCGAGCGCCCAGGGCGACCGGACCAGGAGCACGGCGAGGGTGGCCGCGATACTCAGGACGAGGTGGGCCGTCAGGGTGCCCGGGACCAGCCCCTTCCGGTCGACCCGGGCCGCGACGAACGGCGCCCAGAACAGTTTCGCCAGCGAGACGGCGGCGGTGATCAGCCCGATTCCCACGGCCGCGACGCCACGGGACGCCAGGAACGGGCCGAGGAACGGCAGCAGGACCCCCAGCACGGCGAAGTACGCCCCGTAGAAGCGCGCTCCGGGCTTTGACGGGTCCCACGCCTTCCTGTAGCCTTCGCCCGTGGACGACGTCGCCATCATCGGGGCGGGACTGACGGGCCTGACGGCAGGGTTCCGGCTCACCGGCGCAGGATACCGGGTCGTGGTGTACGAACGCCACCCGGAGCCCGGGGGACTCGTCCGGACGTTCGACGCGGGCGGCGAGCCGCTCGAGCAGTACTACCACCACCTGTTCACCACGGACGAGTCCTACGTCGCCCTGGCCCGTGAGCTCGGCCTGGCGGACAGCATCGAGTGGCTCCCGTCCCGCATGGGGATCTGGAGCGGCGGGCGCCTGTGGGACTTCGGAACGCCACTCTCGCTGCTGCGGTTCCAGCCGCTGCCGTGGTCCGGGAAGCTCCGGTTCGCCCTCTCCACTCTCGCACTCCAGCGAGCGCAGGATCCCGCTCCGTTCGAGGACGTGACCGCCCGCGAGTGGCTGCTCGAGCATCAAGGCGAGGCCGCGTGGCGGACGATCTGGGCCCCGCTGCTCCAGCAGAAGTTCGGGGAGAAGGCCGGCGAGATCGCCATGGTCTGGCTGTGGCGGAAGATCTCCCTCCGCGGCCGTTCCCGGAACCGTTCCGGGATGGGCGAGCGGCTCGGGTACATGCACGGTTCGTTCGAGCGCCTCGTCCGGCGCCTCTCCGCAGGGATCGCCTCCGGAGGGGGCGAGGTCCTCGTGGACACTCCCGTGCTGCGGATCGAGAAGGAGTCCGACGGGCCGTTCACCGTGGAGACGAAAGGGGGGGCGCGCCCCTTTCGCTCGGTGCTCGTGACCGTGCCGCTCGAGGAGCACCTCCGGATCGCCGGCCACCTCCTGCCCGAGGCCGAACACCGGGCGGCGGCGGCCTGCGTCTCCACCGCGGCCCTGTGCACCGTCCTCGAGCTCGACCGGCCTTTCATGCCGTACTACTGGCTCAACATTGCCGACCCCGGTTTCCCGTTCGGCGGCCTGATCGAGCACACCAACTACATCGAGCCCCGGCGGTACGGCGGGCGGCGCATCCTCTACGTCTCGAACTACCTCTTCCGGGACGATCCGCTGTACGGTGCCTCCCCGGAAGAGGTGCTCGACCGGTACCTCCCCTCGCTCCGAAGGATCAACCCCGCCTTCGACCCTTCCTGGATCCTCGGCGTCCACCACTTCCGCGCGCCCTCGGCCCAGCCCGTCGTCGTACCGGGGTACCGCCACACCATCCCCCCGCTCCGCTCCGCCGTCCCGAACCTCTACCTGGCATGCATGGCCCAGATCTACCCGGAGGACCGGGGTCAGAACTACGCCGTGGTCTCGGGCGAGAACGCCGCCGCTGCCATCGCCGCCGATCTCGGCTGAGCCCCCATCCCGGCCGGAGCACGGCGCAAGCAGCGAACCCGGCCATTGACAAGCACCGCTGCCGGCCGTAGATTGAGGCCATCGCTCCTGGAGGTCGAAATGGGAAGAGCTGCAGCATGCGGTGCCGTTCTCGTCCTGTCCTGGTTTATCGTGGGCGCTCCCTCGGCGTCCTGCGCCACCCCCTCGACGGGGCGGGTTCTCGACCCGGGCGCCCCGTGGCCCCGCTACGAGGTCCAGCGGCTCCCACTCCCGGCTGGCGTTCGGGGCGTGCCCCTCGAGCTGCTCGAGAAGGGCGACCTCGACGGCGACGGCCGGCCGGACCTCCTGGCCGTCTGGTGTGGCGGCGGGCGTTCGACCGTGGCCGTCTACGGTTCGAGCGCCCCTGGCTGGGAACACCGCGATTCCGACCCGTTCTCCCCGCCACGGGTGATCCTCGCCGTGGACGGGGAGATCGCCTTCGCCGCCGTGTGCGACATCAATCGCGACGGCTCCCCGGACGTGGTCCTGGCCGACCGGGACCACGCCGAACTCCTCTGGTTCACCCCGGGAAGCTCCCGGACACCCCCGTTGAGTTCCGTTCCCCTCCCGGGAACGGTGACGGCCCTCGCCGCTCTGGACTGGGGGCGGCGGGACCTCGTGTCCGAGCCCGTGGCCGGTGTCGCGACACCCTCGGGCCCTGCCCTCGTGCTGTTCGCAAGAACGCCCCCCGAAGATGCGGTCCTGCCGGTCCACACACTGGCCCTTCCGGCGGCGGCCCGCGCCCTCGCCTGCGGCGATCTCGACGGCGACGGGTGGTGGAACGTCGCGGTGGCGGACGGCAACGGCCTCTCGGTCGTCCGGCGGGCAGGGGAGCTCGATGACCAGGTCCGGCTCGAGACCGTCACGGGGACCGGGGACGGCGTGTGGTGGGTGGCCGTCTTGCGCTTCCCCGGGCTCGGGCGTGACGAGACCGCGGTCCTTCCATCCGGCGCTGGGATTGCTCTCCTGGACATCGGGGCTGGAATCCGCCGCGAACCGGCGGGCGGCACGTCGTGGGACGCGGCTCCGGCCTCGTTCGTCACCGTGGCCTGGGAAGGTGCCGGCCGCGGCCCCGCGCTCGTGGTCCCCCGGCCGGACGGACTCGAGCTGACGGGAGCCATGGCAATCGACGAGCGTTCGTGGCGCGGTACCGCCACGGCGAGTCTCGTCCTCGGTGCCGAGCCCGTCTCGGTCCTCCCCGCCCGATGGAACGGTGACGGGCCCGAGGACCTCGCCGTGGCGCTCCGCGGCAGCTCCAGCCCCCTCCTGCTGCTGACCCAGCCGAGAGCGACCTACACCATCACGACCAGCGCCGACCACGACGACGGCACATGCTCGGCCGCCGACTGCACACTGCGGGAGGCGATCAACGCCGCCAACGCCAGTGCCGGGCCCGACCTGATCGATACCAGTGGGCCGTCCGTCTTCTCGATCGGCTCGACACTGCCGACCGTCGACGACACGACGACGTTCGACCTCAACGGCCAGGGGTACTGGTACATCGACGGCTCCTCGGCAACCGGCGGAACCTCCGGTCTCTGGATCCGTGGCGACAGCTGCGCCGTCCACAAGCCCGTGCTCCGGCGCCACGCGACGGATTCCAGCGGCAACAAGGGAGTGGGGCTCCTGCTCCTGGGGACGAGCAACACGGTCGTGGACGGGCTCATCGCCGAGAACAATGGGGCCTACGGCGTCCAGCTCTTCAACGCGGACCACTGCACCGTCAGTGGAAGCTCCTCGAGGAACGGGAGCCACGGTTTCTATGTCTACCGGTCGACGGGCGACCCCTCGTCCGGGAACCACCTCGATCCAGTGGCCGCCTCCGGGAACTCCGGCCATGGGATCCTGATCCAGAACGCCCAGGACAACGAGATCGGCGGGCTCTCGTCCTCTTCCGGAGCCGTCCTCGACGGCAACGGCGGTGACGGGATCCGTGTGGAGGGGGCAACGGCGACGGGCAACTTCCTCACCAACGTCCGCGCCACCGACGATTCCTCCAGGCCCAACACCAACGGCGTGACCCTCGAGGCCTCGGGCAACGTCTCGATCACCGGCGGCGCTTTCTCGGGGAACCGGGGTTTCGGGATCGACATCCAGAACACGGCCGCGGGGGTCGGGATCCGGGACTCCAGGATCGGATACCTCATGGACGGGACGGCGGCCGGCAACGCCACCGACGGCATCCGGATCCACCAGTCCAGCAACGTCACCATCTCCCGATGCGTGATCTCGAACAACGGCTGGAACGGGATCGAGATCGTCGCGAATACGGGCCAGCCCGCGACGGGCAACGTGATCAAGGGCTCGCTCATCGGGTCGGATCCCGGGGGCACCTCCGCGGCGGGCAACGGATTCTACGGGATCAACATCGACTGGGGGTCCGGCAACACGGTCGGCCTTTCCGGCACCCTCTCCAGGAACCTGATCGTCGCCAACGGATCCGGCGGGATCCGCATCTACGGCCAGCCCGCGACGGGCAACGTGGTCCAGAACACGACCATCGGTGTCACAGCCGGGGGTCTGCCGATCCCGAACTCGGGCCACGGGATCCTCGTGGAAGACGCTCCGGACAACGTGATCGGCCCGGACAACGTCATCGCCTACAACACCGGAACGAAAGGCGAAGGGATCGTGATCCGGGGGAACACGGCGACCGGCGTCAACTGTTCCGGCAACAGCATCCACGACAACGCCGGGCTCGGCATCGACCTGGGGGCGGACGGCGTCACCTACCCCGACGACGGCGACACGGACGAGGGGCCGAACCACCTGCTGAACCAGCCGGAGATCGTCGTGGCGGAGACGTGCGGCGGACACACCTGGATCCTGGGACAGCTCCGCTGCGCCGCCTCTTCCCTTCCCCTGACGATCACTCTCTTCAGGAATCAGGCGTGCGATGCGAGCAGCATGGGTGAGGGCGAGACGGCCATTGGAGACCCGGTGACCATCACGGCTCCGTCCGGCGGAACGGTCCATTTCCGGCAGGAGATCCCGTGGTTCGGGGCGGGAACGTTTGCGACGGGAATGACGAAGGACCCGTTCGGCTCGACCAGCGAGTTCTCGAACTGCCGGGCCGTCACCGACGGCCGTCCCGGAGACGCCAGCGCCGACTGTCTCCTCATGGCCGACGACCTCGCCGAGATCGTTCGGGCCGCCACCGATCCAGGCTACGCACCTCCTGGAGATCCCGACTCCAACGGAAGCGGTGCCGCCGATCCGTTGGATCTCGTCGCGGACCTCATCAAGATCTACTGGTGAACGCCGCCTGCTGGAGATGGCAAAGGGCGGGGCCGAGGCCCCGCCCGCTTCCCACGTGGAGCGGTGATCAGAACCAGCCACCCCACCCGTCGCCGCCGGATCCGCCGTCGTGGTCGCCGGAGCCACCGTCGCCGTCATCGGAACCACCGGATCCGTCCGAACCACCGCCGTCGTCACCACCGGAGCCACTGCCGGCCAGTTCGACCTCGGCCGCGATCAGACTGTCGCCGTCCCAGCTCCCCGTCACGCGAACCGTCTGTCCGATCATGATCCCAGCACCGTCGGCGAACCCCTCGAAGACCGTCTCGGCCGTGACCACGACCTCGATCGACGCCGTGTCGTTCTGGATCACGAACCCGTCGAACGTCCAGCCGACGACGATCCCCATCACCGTGGCCGTCTGGCTCCCGGAACCGTCATGGTCGCCGTTGCCACCACCGTGGTCGCCGGACCCGTCGCCGGAGCCTCCATCGTGGCCGCCGCCGATCACGGCCACAGTCTCCGCCAGGACCTGGTTCCCCTCAATGGTACCGGTGACCTCGACCATCGTCCCGATCACGAGCTCCCCGAGATCCGAGAAGTTCTCGAAGACGGTCTCCTCGTCGACCACGACCTCGACCACCATGATCCCCGTCTGCAGGAGGAACCCCTGACCGAAGAACCCGGCGACGCGTCCGTGGATCTCCTCACCCATGGAACCGTTGCCGCCGCCGTCACCACCGTTTCCGTTGCCGCCGTCGTCACCGGAGCCGTTGCCACCGTTCGGGTCGCCCGTGAAGCTGCCCGAGAGCAGGACCTCACCCGACCCAGCGTTCTCCCACGCCACCTGGCCGATGGCGTCGACCGGCTGCATGGAAGTAGGCAGCGGCGCGTCCTCGCTGTCCGAGAAGAGCTCGATCTCCGCGTAGCCCATGCTGTCCGCTGTCAGGATCGCGACACCGACGCCGTCCACCACGACCCGGTACTGCTCACCGGCCTCGAGCCCCATGGCCCGCGTCTCGAACGACTCCGTGCCGTCGGCGCTCCGCTCCACACCGGCCATCCCCTGGGCCATGCCGCCCGAGACGTCGATCAGCGGAATCGTCTCACGGTACGCCACCACCCCGGCATCGGGCTGGTGGGGTTCAAAGATCGTGAACCCTCCCTGCAGGACGACGGCGCCGCTTCCATCGACCACGGCAGCGTCGATCAGCTGATCGGTCGCAGGGATCGCTTCAGGGACCGGCCCAGCCGGAGCGTGCGGCCCGAGCACGAGCTCGGCGCTTCCAGAGAGATCCGTCTCGAACGCGATCAATACCTCGCCGTCGATCACGGCGGTGTACGCCGAGTCGGGGTCGAGTCCGAACACCAGAACCGACGCGTGGCGCACCACCATCCCATCCTCGGTCCGGTCACTGACCGCGATCCGGCCCCAGCCCTCGGCCGCTCCCGCGGGCTCGAGCAACGCCCGGGCCACGACCTCCGGCCCGCTGTACGCACCGTGATGAATGGTGCCCATGAAACCCTGGGCACCGGCGATCCCGCCGGACGCCACCACCGCGATGACCGCCACGATGATCTCGATTGTCCGTCTTGTCTTTCTCATCTCTCGTCTCCCTTCATTCTGTCGTCTATCGTCGTCTCCTCGTTCGCGTCACCTGTCAGTGGGACGGCGTGCAGGATCGAGACAGCACGGCCTGTGAGGCCCATCACAGAACGGCGAACGCCTCTCCTCCTGGCCCTTCATTGAAGGAAACGGCGGCCCCTCGGGCCGCCTGAAAAGGTTCGCGCGGAGACGGGATCGGATCAGGGAGCCACGACCGCAAGGGCCGCGGCCACATCGAGCCGCAGATCGGTGGCGGAACCCTCGCCGAGCGGCACCCCGGTACCCCGCAGTACCGTCGCGAGGACGTCGGGATCGAGCCGCGGGGCGCTCTGGAGCGCCAGGGCCGCGGCGGCCGTCACGAACGGTGCGGCCATGGACGTCCCCGTCGAGGTTCCGAACGTCCCTCGGTCGAGGGCACCGTAAACGTCCGTGCCGGGGGCCGCGAGGATCCCGGCCGCCTGCCGATCGCTGAACTCCGCCAACGCCGTTCCGGCGGCGTCGAGCGCCCCGACGGCGATGACGTGGCCATCCTCCGCCGGGAACGGGAGTGTCGCCGCGCCGTCGTTCCCCGCGGCCGCCACGACGACGATCCCCGCGGCCGCGGCGCGCTCCAGGAGCTCGTCCACGGCACGCGAGCGCTCGTGGTAGGTCAGGGAAAGGTTGATCACGTCGACCCGCCGTTCGATGGCGTCCGCGAGCGCCACGGCAAGCTCGTACGCCGTCCCCCCCCCGTCGTCGTCGAGAACCCGGTACGGTAGGATCCGCACGCCGGGCGCCACGAGTGCCACGAGGGACGCAACGAACGTCCCGTGCCCGGCCGCCTCGTCCACGTCACCGTCGCCGTCCTCGTCGAGGCCGTCCCGGGACTCCCACGGTTCCGTATCCCCGTCCACGAGATCGAGTCCGCCCGGCAGGATCGCCCGCCGGAGGGCCGGATGAAGCGGATCGACACCGGTGTCCACCACGGCGACCACGATGCCGCTGGCCACCGACCCGTCCCCGTCACGTGGCACGTCGGCCACCGCGAGCGCCGGCTGCTCGTCGAACTCGCTGGATGTCGGAGAACGGTCGACGATGGGGTAGCGCTTCCGTCCGGACTCCGGATCCCGGAAGAGGTAGTTCGGTTCCACGGCCGCGACCTCGGGATCGGCCTCCACGGAGGCCAGCAGCTCGTCGGTCAGCGCACCGTCCCAGCGGAAGAGCCCGCCGAGGGAACCGATGGTTCCGACGAGAACGGCACCGTGGCGCGCCGCGATCGTGCCGAGGTTCGCTCCGCTCTCAGGGATGACCAGCGCCTCGTGGGGAACGTACTCCTGGCCCTCCAGCACCGGAGGCTCCGGGTTCTCACTCCGGACCAGCAGTGCCTGGACCGACCCGTCCTCGGCCTCGACCGCCCGTCCCTCGACCCTCCATCCGGCCAGGATCTCCGCCGCCGTATCCGCATCACCCTCGAACCTGGTGGCACCCGTCAGGGTGAGCTGCGCTCCACCGGCGAGCACGAGCTCGCTGGCGGAGACCGCCTCCACCGTTCCCGAGAAATCCTCGTACTCCTGCCCCGCCGTTCTGTCGCCCAGGGCGACCACCCGCTCGGCGGCCAGGCCGGTACCGTGCCGGTACGCCGCCTCGACCCGGACGAACAGCCCCGGGTGGAGACCGGCCGCCGAACCGATCTCCGGTCCGAACTCCGTGTCGTCCATCACCCTGTACCGGCGCCCGTCGTCCAGCCAGAACGCCTCCGGACCCGGACCCACGATCGCCGTGACTTCTCCCGCGGATTCGAACGTCTCGCCACGCGAGTGGCTCCCGCCCGTCCCGCCACCACCGTTACCGCCGCCGTCGCCGCCCCCCCCACCTGGGGACAGGAACTGGACGTGGGCCGCCTGCATCGTCGTTCCCTCGAGCGTTCCCGCGACCGCTACCCGATCGTCGACCTCGAGATCCGCCAGTCCCCCGAGCCCGTCCCACACGGTGTTCCCATCGACGAGGACTTCGACCATCCCCATCGTCCCGGCCCGGAGCATGAAGGCGTCCGGCAAGATCGCGGTGACGACCCCTTCGAGCTCCGTCTCCTCTCCATGCGAGCGTCTCGTCACGATGGACGCCTCGATCGTGGCTGCGCCGGTCATGGTGCCCTCGACCTCCACAGAATCCCCCATGGAGAGATCGGCGAGCCCGGTGCAGCCGTCGAACGACGTCCCCGCCGTCACCATGACCGTGTACGCCGCCGTCAGGGAGACCCGGAGCCCGAACCCGTCGGAGCCAACCCACATGACCGATCCATTGAACATGTGGACACCACTGTCGTCACTCCCTCCGCCGCCACCGTCGCCATCTCCCCCCGAGCCGCCGCCTCCACCGCCGCCATCACCGTCACCGCCTCCGTCGTCGTCACCGCCTCCGGTTGGGAGAAGTGTCACCGTCGCCGCCTCCACCGAGTTCATACCCATGGACGAGCCCACTACCCGCACCTCGTCACCGGCCGTCAGTCCTCCGAGGCCATCGACGCCCTCGAAGACCGTGGTCTCCGTCACCGTCACCGTGTACATCCGCATCCCCGTCCGGAGCGTGAACGAGGACGGGCCGACCCAGCCGACGGTCCCGCTGACCGTCACCGACCCATCGCCGTCCCGGCCGGCGGCCCGGACCGGCGGCCCCCCGGCCGCCTCGACCCCCGGCACGACGGACGGCAACGACGCGGTTACGAGCCACGTTCCGGTGCCCGCCGTCATCGGGGTCCCCACAGCGCGGATCCGCTGCCCCACGTGGTACGGGAGACGATCCCCATCGGAGTCCCCCGCCGGAACGATCTCCACCACCATGCCGTTGTCGAGCTCGAGCACCCCGGCCGCCGGAACGGCGACGATCACGCCTTCCGCGACGGCGCCCCGGACAGCACATGGTGCCGGCCCGGCTCCGGGCCCCATCGCCCATGCCGCCACCGAGACCACCGCGACGACCGCCATCACGATCCATGTCTTCGTCCTCATCGTCCGTTCCCCCATCCCCTCGGATCCCCGTACAGCTGGAAGCTCGCCCACACCGCCGGGTCGGGATCGCGATTCCGGAGCGCCGCCACCGCCTCCGCGTGGGCGCGTCCGGGGTTCCCGTGGCGGGCCAGTCCACGCGCCCACGCCACGTCGAAGGTATACGCCACCTCGTCCTCCACCGCAGTGATCGGCCCCACGACGCTCCGGACGCCACCGGCCACCATCGCCTGGAGAAAACCGCCGAACCGCGCTCCGTCTTCCCCGAGCCGGATGCCGGAGCACACGCCGAACCCGACGACCCGCGCCCCGATCCGCGCAGCCGCCAGGTCGTGGACCGTGACGAACCCGTCGGCCATCCGGAGACCCGAGGCCCTCGGCATGCCGTCGAGGAACAGGGCATGGCCCGCAAGATGCACCATGTCGGCGCCTGCGAGCGCCTCCAGGAAGTCGCCACGGGTGGCGCCGCTCCGCGCGACGGCCCCGGGAAACGCGGCGGTGACAGCCTCCACCTCCCGGCCGACCCACTCCAGCGCGCCCGTGGCGGCGCCGAGGACCGCCACCGATCGGGGTGGCTCCGGCCGGTCCTCCAGCAGCGCGGCGCAGACCGCCGCTCCGGGAACCAGCGTCACCGTTCCCCGATCGGCCAGACGTTCCCCGCCGGACAGGGGCAACGCGCCCCACGGCACGTGGAAGAGGCCGTCGTGCGGAGCGATCCAGAGCGTGTTCCACTCCCGGCCGGCCAGCGGTCCGAGGAGCAGCGCGGCCAAGGCGGACAGCCTGTCCTCGAGCCCACGGCGCAGGTGCTCCCTCCAGGCCCCGCCCACCCGACCCCGTGCCGCGAGGTTGAAGCGGAGCGAGGCCACGTGCTCGGCGACTTCCCAGGCCCCACCCGGTACCCGGTGAACGTGGAGGCGTCCTCCTGCGATCACGAAGAGGGTGAGGTCGTGACGACCGACGAAGCACTCGAGAAAGACCTGGCCATCGGGCAGCCGGGCCGCGATCCGGCCGGCCACGTCGCGGATCCCGGCCGCAGCCGGGAAGCCCGGCCGGACCCGCAGCAGCTCCACCTCGACCCCGCCGAGCTCACGTTCGACCCTGGCCACCTCACGTTCCAGCGCAAGCCCCGACGCCCGGAGCCGGCCCTCGTCCTCGCCCTCGAGCTCCCCGAGCAGAACGGCGAGCCGCCTCCGGAGATCGTTCCACCGGGCCACCAGCGGATCGCCCTCCTCCCCGGCTGCGCTGGACAGCTCCTCGACCAGCCAGGCGCTCCGGAGCTCGGAGAGCAGGTCGAGCGCCTCGCGCCGGTCCCGGCTGCGTCCCCGCTCGATGAGCGCTTCCACCAGCTCGGCGAAGACGGCGCCCCGTGTTCTGAGGAACGCCGCCCGGTCCGAGGGCGCCCGCAGCCTGCCGTGGAGCTGCCGGGCCTCCCTGACGGCCCGTCTGAGCACGGGGATCCGGCGGTCCCTCTCAACGGCCGCCAGAGTCCGAAGCGCCACGAGACGGGCCCAGGGCGGCCGGGCACGGCCATCCAGCACCTCTCGGGCGAGACGGCCGGCCCGGCCCGTATCCCCGGCCTCCAGCGCCCGGCGGGAGGCCCAGGCCAGACCGACGAGCCCGCGGACCCGGAGGCCGGCCCGGCGGAGCCTCCGGCCGGCCGCTGCCAGCTCCTCCGCCGAAACCGTGGGGTCGAGCTGGGCCGCGTCCACGAGCAGCAGGTCCCGCTGGACGCCGAGGCGGCGTTCGTCGAGCTCGGCGTGGAGCGCGCGCCACCGCCCGGTGCGGCCCCGGAGCGCCTCCCGGAGCGCGACCAGCCGGACGGCCTTGAGCCGTTCCCGTTCGAGGCCGAGCGCCTCGAGCCGCGGCAGGAGCGCCGCAGCGCGGCGCCCGGCCGACTCGATCCGGCCGATCTCCGCCTCGGCCGCTGCCAGGTCGAGCGTCGCGGCCGCCGCGATCCCATCGGCCCCCGTCCGCTCCGCCTCCCGTACGACCTCGTGCCAGGTCTCGAACGCCTCTTCCGGCCGGCCGGCCGCGAACAGCGTCTCGGCGCGATTGAGGCGTGCCTGGAGTGCCAGGTTCTCGAGCCCCAGGGCGTGAGCCCGTGCCTCGACCGAGCCGTGGGCGTGGATGGCCTCCTCGAACCGGCCGCGGACCATCAGGACGTTGGCGAGGTTCGCCTCGACGAGAAGGCCGCGGATCCCATCCTTGCCCAGCCGGCGCCGGGCCTCGATCCACAGCGCCTCGGCCCGTGCCACGCGGTCCACCGCATCCTCGGCACACCCCAGGTTTGCCAGGGCGACCCCCGCCCGTTCCGGATCGTCCCGCTCCTCGAACCGCCGGGCCAGCCGCCGGGCCAGCCGACGCGCCCGGCCGATCTCCTGGAGCTCGCCGAAAACGTCGATCAGCAGGAGCCGGCATCGGTCGGCCGCCTCCTCCTCTCCGGCCCGGTCCAGACGCCGCGCTCCCCGTTCGAGCAGACCGGCCGCCCGCTGCGTGTCCCCGACGAGATGGAGCGCCGCGCCGCACGCCCGGTCGCGCCACCCCGCGAACACCGGGTCGTCCACCGGCTCCCGCGCCAGCCGCCGCGCCAGCGCCGCCGCGCGGTCCGGCTCGGTGCGCGCCGTCTCCTCCAGCAGCGCCAGCAGGTACCGGCCCGCGGCGTGGGCGCCCTGCGTCCGCAGGACCTCCCCGACGAGGCCGTGCAGACCGGGAGCGTCGTCAGGGTTCATCGGTGCCCCCCACCTCGACCGTGGGAAGCTCCACCCTGCCCCCGGGCAGCCAGCACGCCACCTCGTAGCGGCCGGGCTCGAGCCCGGCCGCGTGGGCCTCGCCGCTGCCGTCCAGCCGGAGGATGAGCCCGGGAACCTCCGGTGATCGCAGCACGATCCGGGAGCCGGTAACGTCCTCGCCCCCCGGGGCCAGCACCGCCAGGTGCAGATCGAACCGGCCTCCGGCGGCGGGCCGGACCTCCACCGCGAGCCGGTAGGCACCGGCCTCGTACTCGTCGATCCGGGCCGTCGCCGCGCCACGCACCGCCGTGGCGAGCTCCCGAGCCGGACGCATCAGCCTGGCGACGAGGCCCTTCCGCCGCTTCGGGCCGAGGACCGAGAAGAGCGTCCGGAGGTTGTGCCGGTCGGCATCCGTCAACGCCTCTCCCTCCACCGCCGCCATCCCGGCGAGCCAGCGTGTCCATTCTTGCGCGGCCTCCCGGCACCTGCGGCAGGAGCGGAGGTGCTCCCGCTCCGCCCCGGTTCCCTCCCCGCGGGCCAGTTCGATCAGTCGGTGGTCGTCGAGGTGCTTCATGCGTCCTTCCATCCTGTCAGTGTCCCGGGGAGACCGATCGAGACAGTTCGACGATCGCCTTCTTCAGGCGTGCGAGACACCGGCCCCGGATCGGCCCGATCGATGTGGCCGAAAGGCCCTCGCGCTCCGCCACGTCCCGGTAGCTCGCGGGCGGATCGTCCAGGTAGAGCGCACGGACGATCCGCCGGCACCGCTCGTCGAGCGCCAGCATCGCCTTCCGGAGGATCGCCAGCTCCTGTTCGGCCTCCAGACGCTCGTGCAGGCGTTCGGGCGGCGCCGGCATGGCGGGGTCGAGCTCGGAGCTGCGCCGCCTCTCCCGAACCAGCGCGAGCGCCTGGAACCGGGCGACCCCGGCCAGCCAGCCGGCCAGGCGGCCCGGGTCGCGGAGCCCGCCAAGCCCCTCGAGCGCGACGAGCGCCACGCGCTGGAGCACGTCGTCCGCCTCGTCCGCCGTGCACCCGGCCCGGCGCGCCACCGCCTTGACCATGGGGCCGTACCGCTCCCACAGCTCCATCCACGCCGCCTCGTCGCCCGAGAGGCACCCCGCGACGACCTTCCGGTCGCGGCGGTTCACCGATTCCCAGTCTCTCGTGGCCATCCGTCGCCACCCCTCCCCATCCCAGGGTACAATGCGCCGGGCGCCGCCGGCGCCCCAACCCGGTGAGAGCAGGAGGAACGATGGCGACGATCACGGCAAAGATGGCGGAGTGGGCGGCCTCGGTCCGGTACGAGGATCTTCCGGGCGAGGTCGTGGAGACGGCGAAGCGGTTCCTGATGGATTCGGTGGGGTGCGCCCTCGGGGGCTCGGCCCAGCACGACGTAGCGCTGGCGAGGGCCGTTGCCGACGAGACCGCGGGCACCGGGCCGTGCCGCGTCCTGGTGACGGGCGAGCTGGTGGACCCGGTGACGGCGGCGTTCCTCAACTCGCTGATGATCCGGGTCATGGACTACAACGACATCTACTGGAAGCAGGATCCATCCCACCCGTCGGACCTGATCCCGGCAGCGCTGGCGGCGGCCGAGCGCGCCGGCGGCTCCGGACGGGACCTGATCCTGGGCATCGTGCTCGCCTACGAGTTCGAGCAGCGGCTGTGCGAGGTGTCGTTCCCCGGGATCCGCGAGATCGGCTGGCACCACGGGACGCTGACCGCGGTGGCCGCTCCCATCGCCGCGGGCCGCCTCCTCGGGCTGTCGGCGGAGCAGATCCAGCACGCCATCGGAATCTCGGCCTCGCGCCACTGCGTCACCGGATCGGTGACAGCGGGCAAGCTGACCATGATGAAGAACACGGTCGATCCGCTGGCGACCCAGTCCGGCGTGCTCGCGGCGCTGCTGGCCGAGCGGGGGTACACGGGCCCCGAGCACGTCCTGGACGGCAAGGAGGGGTTCTCCCACGTCTTCGACACCGAATGGCGGTGGGAGATCCTGACGGACGGCCTCGGCGAGAGCTGGCGGATCCTCCAGTGCGGGATGAAGTTCTTCCCCACCGAGGCGCTGACCCACGCGCCGATCTCGGCCGTCCTCGACCTCGTCACGGAGCACGACCTCGATCCCGACGAGATCGAGACCGTGACGATCCACTCCCTGGCCCGGGCTGCCGACATCCTGGCCGACGAGTCCAAGTACGACCCGCGCACCAAGGAGACGGCGGACCACTCGCTCCCGTACGTCGTCGCCGCGGCCATCGTCGACCGCCAGGTGACCCCGAAGCAGTTCCAGCCCGAGAAGATCATGGACCCCAGGATCCGTGCGCAGCTCCGGAAGGTCCGCGTCGTGGCGGATCCCGAGATCGAGGCCGTATTCCCCGAGCTCCAGCGTGTCAGAGTCGAGATCACCACCACGGACGGCCGGACCCTCACCAGGCAACTCGACTACCCCAAGGGTGATCCACGCAACCCTCTGACCGACGAGGAGATCACCGGCAAGTTCCGCGCCCTCGGTGAGGGTGTCGCCTCCACCGACGAGATGGACCGGATGCAGGACGCCATCCGCCGGGCCGAAACGTTCGACGACGTCCGCGAACTGGCCGCCCGCCTCGTGGTCTACGGCCGCTGAGCGCCCGCTCGACCCCGGGACCGGGCGGACGCGGCCGTCCCAATCCGGCCCGGTGACGTCCGGAAACGGATCAGGTCGCCATCCGCTTCACGGGCCTGTTCAGGAACGGTTCTTGCAGTGTTCCTGCTCAGGACCGGGCGAGAATCGCCTGGGAGCGGGGGTGGCCGCATGGTGGAACGGAATCGTCGCGGCAGACCGTGGTCGCGGGCAGGCGTGAGCCTCCTGTTGGGGGCCGTGTGCCTTCTGGTGGCCGGATGGCTGGAAGCAGGCTGGACGGACGAGGCCCTGCACGTTCAGGGACCCTCCATCGGCCTCTACAACGGGGACTACGTCTCGGAGTCGGCGGGTCTCGACACGTACTACGCCTTTTGGATCGAGGTTCCTCCTGGAACGGGAGAGCTCCGGATCTACCTTTACGACGCCGACATCGGCGGTGGTGGGAGCTCGGAGGCCCTCGATCTGACCAACTCGAACGCCACGGCGGTCCGCTACACCCTGATCGACCCCACGGGCGCCGTGTTCACCACTGTCAACCTGCCTTTTGGCGCCTGTTCCACGTGCGACGATGCGTGGGCCTACATCGGAGGACCCTCGTCCCCCATGCCCGGTCACTGGGAGTTCCGGATCGACCAGAGCACAGGCGTTCAGAGTGGCGGAGGACCCTGGGACGATATCAACGTCGTGTGGCTGGCACCGTACGATCCCGTCAACGGCGTGGAGCTCAACCTGTACGCCCGGAGCTACACCGCCATGGGGAACGTCATGGGAGGAGGTACGGTAACGTACGATCTGTTCCCGTGGGTCGTCTGCGGCTGCGAGGCGGATTCCAACGACTTCGACGCCGACGCCTCTGCAACCGGGACCACGATGACGATCTCAACCCGGTCAGGAGCCACCACATGGAGCCCAACGGCTTCGGGCGCAACCACCTGGGCCAACAACACCCTGGGGGGGTTCACGACCGATTCCGATTCGATCGACTACGGGATCTGGCATGTGGCCTACGATCTGACCACCACGAGTTCGTTCCCGTACAACTGGGGAACCTACGAGTTCGGAAACTGGGACGCGGCAGACCCCGCAGGCAGTGGACCACCCCCATCGGCTCAGCCGGAGGCGAACACGGCACGCCTGTACTTCACAACCCTGGATGGCGGGGGGGCCGATCCCCCGGAGGCACCCGCCAAGGAGTACCTCGAGCAGATGGTCCGCTACAGATCGGGCCCAACTCCCCCTCAGACGGGCCAGACCACCGTGGTCACCGTGACCGTCCGGGTCGCCAATCCGACGGCGTACCCGATCGAGTTCTCCTCCAACCAGACGATCACCTCCTGGGTCCCCGGAGGCGATGCCGTGTATCACGGGAATCTCCAGCTCGGACAGGGTACGGTGATCTCTCAGCCTGCGCTCGGCGGATCGGGCAACGTCGTGTGGAACCCGGGTACCGTTGCGGCCGGAAGCACCGTGATCATGGCCTACGAGGTTGCCGTCACCCCCTCGGCCTCCGGTCAACGGGTTCCCGTCACGGGATGGCCTGGCAACCATGGCACGACGGCCACCTACGTCGATGGCACCTGTGCGGGTGCCGGATGCTCCGGCACCCAGCTCGACAGCGCCACTGCCACGATGGGGCCCCTGTGCGGGCTCGCCATCACCGAGAACCAGGTGACTCACGCAGTGATCACAGCGTTTCGCCTGCTGGATGATGGCGGAGAAAGCGTCGTCGAATGGGAAACCGGATCCGAGGAGGGCACCCTGGGATATCGGCTGTTGCGGGATGATCGGGGACGCCGGGTGCCCGTCCTGGCGGCGGCCGTACCGGCTCTCTGGAATGCGGCTCGTGGTGGGACGTACCGTGTGCGAAGCTCTGCCATCGGACGCGAATCCCGGTCTACATTCTGGCTCGAGGAGCTGGAAGCCGGGGGGAAACGGATCCTTCATGGCCCCTACACCCCTTCCGTGGAGCCGATGCCGCGCGGATCTCAAGGTGAATGGCCGTCACGGAACCGAGAGTGGGAGCGCCATCCTCATGACGTGGTGCCCGCGCCCGATCCAATCCACCGGCCGTCGGGAACGTCCATGGACACTCGGGGGTCGGCCCTGGCTGTGGGCATCCGGGGCAGGGGCATGGCCCTTATCCCTGCGGAGTTCCTGGCTCGTGGAACGGGCCAGACCGAGGGGACGATCCGGCGGCTGATCCGCTGGGGACGGATCCGGCTCACCCACAAGGGCCAGCCCGTGGCCTGGAAGGCCGCGCCCCACGGCGCAGGACTGATCTTCTTCGCGCCAGGGCTGGATTCGCTCTACACGAACGAGGACGTCTTCGTGCTGTCCGTCAGCTCTCGTTCGGGAAGCATTCCTTCCCGGTACGCAGCAGCGTTCCCCCCGTCTTACGGCGGCACCTTCTCGTCGTCCATCCATGCCGAGGAAGATCACCTCGCGGCCACGGTACTCGGGCTGGATCCCGAATCCGACTACTGGTTCTGGACCGGACTCATCGCGGGAGATCCAGTGATGAATCACTGTGCTCTGCCTCTGGATGCTCCGAATCCATCTTCCGGAGAGGCCAGCCTGACACTTCGGTTCCAGGGAGCCTCCGATACCGAAGGAGGTCGCCATGAGGCTCGGGTCCTGCTCAACGGCACCGAGCTGGGTACTGCAACATGGCAGGGACTGACCACCCATGAAGCGACGTTCTCGTTCGATGGAACACTGTTGGCGCGCGGGAGAACCAATACCGTGACGGTGGAGGCCAGGGCCACCTCTTCCTTCAGCGCGTTCTTCATCGATTCCATGGACTTGCGGTACCGCAGGACATACCGGGTCGACCACGACGCTCTGTTCTTCGATGTCGCCGAACCGGGGGCCGTCACCCTGGAGGGCCCCGGAACAGCGGCCCTGCAGCTCTTCAACGTCACCGACGAGAGCCAGCCCGTCGAGTTGCAAGGAGCCCGATCCGGATCGGCTTTCACGGCCGATCTGACACCCGGGCGGTACGTTGCAGTTCCCGACGGGGGATTCCTCCAGCCCGCATCCCTGCGCGCCGTCAGCGAAGAGGACCCTCTCCGGAGGCCAGCAACGTACCTGGTGGTGTCTCCACAGGCGCTTCGCGACGGGGCCAACAGACTCGCAGAACACCGGGAGAAGCGGGGACTGACCGCCGCCGTCGTGACGGTGGAAGAGATCATGGACCGGTACAACGGTTCCATCTTCGATCCCCACGCGATTCAAAGGTTCCTCGAAGAGGCGTACCGTTCCTGGGATACCCCGCCCCGGTTCGTGGTCCTCCTGGGAACCGGTTCCTTCGACTACCGGGGGCTGCTGGGACCCGGCCGGCCGGGAGTGCCTCCCCTGCTTCTCAAGACCCCCCAGGGGTTGTACGCCGCCGATGGCCTGTTCACCGATTTCGACGGCGACGGCGTTCCTGAGATTCCCGTGGGCCGGCTTCCGTTCACCGACCGCGACATCCTGGAGAAGTGGCTTCACCATGCGGAGATCTGGGAGACACGTGCCCTGCCTCCAACCCTTCTGGCTATCAGCGACGACCGGGAAGGGGCGGCGGACTTCACGGACGATGCAGCGTACGTCACGGGCGTGCTGCCGCGAGGGTTCTCCCGGACGTGGTCCGGCCTGGACCGGGACGATCTCACGACGGTCCGGGCAACGCTGTTCCGGAGCCTTGAGGGCGGCGTCTCTCTGGTCCAGTATTTCGGTCATGGCGGTTCCGATCGATGGGCTGACGAGGGGATTCTGACCGTGGATGACCTGGACGGCTCCCACGCATTCGGGGTTCCGCCGTTCGTCACCGCACTGACCTGTGCCGTCAACCGCTTCGAAATCCCCGGCTATTCATGTCTGGGAGAGCGCCTTCTCGACCCTGGTGATGGCGGTGCGGTGGCCGTCTGGTCGCCCTCCGGGCTGACGAGCCGCGCCGATCTCCGCAAGCTGGGCCGTGCGCTGGAGGGGGCCCTGGTCCTCCCGGGTGGTACCACTCTGGGTGAGGCGTTGCGGGAAGCCCTGTCGGTATTCCCGGCCGGAACAGATGGGACCACCTGCCGGCTGTTGTTCAACCTTCTGGGTGACCCAGCGCTTCCGGTGAGGTTTGACTGTCCAGGTGGCGAAAGCTCTCCCGACCTGCCGGGCGCGACGTCGGGATCCTTCTCGCCGCCGATTCCGTTGCCGGACGACGTGACCCATGCACGGCCCGTCGATCCGGCCCGGTGAGGGGGAGTTCATGGACAGCGGAAATATCGGGGAAAGCATGAAAGACTGCGGCATCGTCAGACAATCGTCGGGCGACGAGTGTCGGATTCCTGGCGGCGGTGTCGCCGCCAGGGCCCGCCGTCCGTACGTCCCCCCACGGATTCTCAGCTCGGAGACGGTGGAAGTGGTGGCCTCGACCTGTACGGGCCCAACGGCCAAGGCCACGCCGGTGGACTGCTCTTCTGGCCCGATCCAGAGCTGATCCGGTCGTGTCCGGCCTCGAACGGTTCGTACGAAGTCCGGCACGACTCGGCCTCTCGGTCCTCCTCCGTGCTGAGGGCGGGCGAGGCCTCAACCTCCAGATGCCGTTTGGAACCGTGATGCTGCGAGGTGTCCCGGCAACCTCCGTGTCCGTCCTGAACGACTGTTGGCGTTCGTGGTTCCAGCGGGGTCCGGCACCGTCATCCTTCGAGGAAAGTGTTCTGGTCGATGTGGCACCAGTGGGACCGGACGAGTTCAGGGAGGCTGGAGAGATCGTCTGGGATCCATTTCTATGTGTGGAGCCGTCGCAGGACCGGGTTCAGGCCGCCGGATACCGGTGGATGGCGGAGGTCAGACGCACCGTGCCGGTACGGGCTCGCCTTTGGCTGGACCGTACGGCCCGCGGATCGGTCCTTGGAGATCTCTGGGAAAACTTCCTGCGACTCGTCTCGGCGTACGCCGTCCTCGCTGAAGGCGGGTTGCTGGTCCACGGTGCTGCGGCCGGGTTCCCCGGTGAAGGTATCCTCTTCCCGGGCCCGTCGGGAGCAGGCAAGTCCACCATCTCCGGGATCCTCGAACGTGAAGGAGTTCAGATCCTCTCGGACGACTGCACGGCCATCGTCCGCTCGGACAATGGTTACGGCGTGGCCGGTCTGCCGTTCGGTGGTGAACGTCGGCCCCGAAGACCACCGACGCGGCCGTTTCCACTCCGTACCATCTGCCTCCTCGAGAAGGCTCATGAGACCGCGACCCGTCCTGCACGGCAATCCGAGACCCTTGCCCGCCTCGTGGCCTCGTCTCCCTTCGTCAACGGTGACCCAGCCGTGCACTCGGCTCTGCTCGAACACGCCACGGCAATCGTCGGCGCCGTGAGGACCGTACATCTCCGCTTTTCCCGCTCCGGCGGTGTTGCAAGGGCGCTCCAGGCCCGATGAACGCTAGATTCAGTAACCAGGCACGTCCTGCAACCGCAGCGGCGACAACCGACATGGCGATACACGACCGGACCCCAGAGACGGGGACGTGACCCAGCTCTGACCACCGGACCGTCGTGGCTTCCTCCGGCTCGGCGCCCTCCTCTTCCACCATCGGCTGATCCATCGGAGGCCGTAGTGCCTCTTCGAGGGTGTCTCCGTCGATGACGGCGGGCTCCCCATCGAAGGTCCAGATCACGATCAGGTCTCGGGTTGCGGCGAGTTTCCGGGGACGCATGCCGGCGGGAAGCGAAAACGGCACGAGATCGCCGCTGGACGTATCCACCCTCCTCGCGAGACCGTCTCACCCTGCCATGGAAGACCGAGCTCACCCGAGTACCCGTGACGATTCCGCGACAGCCCAGGAGAACGCCGCACATCTCCCTCGCGGCCCCCAGGAATCGGTTCATCCTCCCCCAGGTGGAGCCCCATGGAACTGAGACAGCGTTTCAAAAAGAAAGGGAGTGTCCCTTTTTCTGGCAGTACAATCCAACTCTTCGTATGGTACAATCCCACTGTGACCACGATAGATAGCCAGTTCTTCGGTGATTCCGAGGCGCTCCGGCAACGGTCCGAGAGCCTCTCGACCTTCGCCGAGTGGGACCGGGAGAACCCCGTCGTCATGGACCCCACCCGGGCCGTCGCGGCCGTCGCCTCCCTGTACCGCCTCATCCCCGCGGACGCACGCCGCCGGGAGGACGATCCCGACTTCGAGGGCGTGGGGCGGATGCTCGACGCCCTGGCCCGGCTCGGACGATCCCGTGGTTGACCTGGAACGGGTCCTCGCCGATCTGGCCCGGCGGCTCGCGGCAGCCGGGGTTCCGTACATGGTGATCGGCGGCCTGGCCAACGCCGTCTGGGGCGTTCCCCGAAGCACACTGGACATCGACGTCACGGTGCTTCTCGACCCGGGAGAGACCGGCGCCCTCCTGGCGGCGCTCGGCCCCGCCTACCGGCCCCGGCCCGAGGACCCCGAGGCGTTCGCCGAACGGACGCGGGTCCTTCCCCTGCTCCACGAGGACGGTATCCAGATCGACCTCATCCTCGCCATGCTCCCGTTCGAGGAGGAGGCGATCCGCCGGTCTGTGGAAATCCCCATCCGGGGCGTCCCCGTCCGCTTCTGCACCGCCGAGGATCTCGTTCTCCACAAGCTCGTCTCCGACCGCGAACGCGATCGCGACGACGTCGCCGGGATCATCCAACGCAACCGGTCGAGGCTGGACCGTGCATACCTCGATCCCCGCGTCGAGGAGCTGGCCTCCATCCTGGACCGCCCAGAGCTCGTCCACTGGTACCACCGGCTACTGGACGGCTGACCACCCGCCCCTGGAGGGGCCACCGTCCGCCGCGTCATCGCCCCCCCGCCCGGAGCATCCCCGCCCCCCACAGGACGATCGAGACGCCGTCTCATCGAGAAAGGGGGTGTCCCTTTTCGGAGAAGAAGGCCGCGGTGACGTTCTCACTCATTCACCGATGACCCGTTCACGGCAGCGGACGGCCCTCGAACACCTTACGCACCCGGATCGTCCGTCTCTCAGTCCCTCGTGGCCCAGAGGTTACGATCTCGAACGGCCATCCACCGTCGTCCCTCGTGCGGCCGGCCAGCATGACCACCGCCTTCATGGGAAGGCGAACTCCGTCCGACGATTTCAGGTCCCGGTAGTCGATCCACCGAGATGATCCCGGTGCAAGGGTGAACTCCAGCGAGAAGACGATCTCGTCCCGTCCTGCCGCCTTCTGACGGATTCCGAAGGTATCCCCTGGCACGGCGGTCGAGATGATGATTCTCGTGGGCTCGTTCCCATCGTTCGTGGCCAGGAACCCCCCATGCCTCCGGGAGAGCGAGACACCGGACACGACGGTGACACCACCGCGCCCGCCAGACGCGCCGTGGTCGTGTCGGGCCACGACAGCGGCCACGCCGAGTCCCGCCGCACAGGCGAGGGCGACGGCCACGAGGACACGACGTTTCACGGCACAACCTCTCCGAACATTGCCTCGAAGCGAGTGTGAAGCCTGGGGGCCTTCGGTAACCAGCGGTACCGCTCGCGTCGGAACTGCTCGCAGCGGTCCTGCAACGCCGGTGGCCTCGACAACGACTCGGTGCAGCCCGAGAGAGCCGGCAGGCTCGGTCCTTCGGGAACCTGCGCCGGATCGAAGTTCAGCTTCACGCGGGGAAGCGTCCCCCCAGGACGGACGCACGAGGAATCCGAGAGCTGCGTCAGGAAGGCCAACCACCAGCGAAGGTTCCGCCACTGGTCCGGAGCAAGTTGGCGTCCGAGGGCTCCGAGCGTCCCCGCAACGTCGGCCTCCTCTCCCGCCGGGAGATACCGCCGTTCTGGTCCGACCTGGCAGATGATCTCACCACGGGATGCCCGGTTCTGGAGCCGGGCCATCGCCTTCGCACGCGCATCCTCGTCGGGTGCGGCCAGCGCGGCTTCGATGAGGCGGGCCGTGTTCTCGTCTTCAAAGCGGATCCCAACGGCCAGGACCGAGCCTGCCTCGAGATCCCGGAGACTCGTGATCGTCGCTCCGGTGGGGAGGACGACGGTGGTCAGCAACGCCCTCGCCCCATCCCAGCGTTCGAACCCCCAACGCCGGATGGTGACGAACGCAGACGGAGGAACGTTCTCGAGGAGCTCGCGGCGCAGTTCCCGTTCCAGGACGCCGTTCTCTTCCAGATCCTGGCCGGAAACCCTTGGCGCATACCCCTCCCACCATCCCTCAAGCTCCTCCGGCAACGCCTCCGGAACGACCGTCCGGGTCGCCTCGGTCCAGATCCGCACGGGACGCCCATTCCCCAACCCCACCTCGTACGCACCACACCCCGTCAGCCGGACCCCGCCGCCGCCGACGACCAATGCAAGCAGAAGCCAGATCATCAGTCGCTCACCTGACAGGCGGCCAACTCTACGGAAATCGTCCTACTCTTGCGCATCACGTCCCTCCCACTGCCAACTCGCGATCGTCCGAGGCTATACCATCCAGATGCGACTGGACAAGATCTCGTCAACGAGTTGGCCGTTGCAGTATCACTCAAAGCGAACGCCCCACCCTCCCCCATCGCGGTCCCTGGCAGGAAACCGTCCATCCTTCGCCCCGGCAGAGCTCCCAAGCAGCAGTGAAACGAACGGCCGGCCGGCGGTGATGTCCGCCGGCCGGCGTGTTGTATCGAGCACTCCCGGTTTGTCTCAGTCGTCGAGGCGCGGAGGATCGGGCCAGGAGGCCCACTTCCCGAACGCGGTCTCGAGGTCCGGGTCCAGCGGCTCCCTGAGTTTCCCCCGGGCCAGCTGCTCGTCCAGCTTCGTGACCTCGACCTCGATCGGCACATCCCCTGGGGCAAATCCGGCGAGTCGGGAGAGAACCCACCACACGTACCGTGCCCCGGCCATCTGCTTGCTTCCCTCATGGCCGAGCCACGATGCGGACCATTCGAGGAACGCCGCCAGCTCCGGCTGACGGTCCTCGATGTCCCGCCGAACCCTCGCGGCGAACGACTCGAGTTCTTCCCCCTTCTTCTCCGGAATGGAATCGAAACGGAGCATGTCGGTGTCGATCCGCACATCCGGCCGTACGAACTCGTCCAGAGCCAGCCGCTTCATCCACTCGACGGTGGACTCGTTCTCTCCAATCCTTGCGGACTTGGGCAACTCTTCCCGGATACGGATCCAGGAACGGTCGGCGATGTCCACGAGAATATCTTCGAGCGGGAACTTCGCCTCCGGGTCCATCCGGTGGAAATAGGCGAGACGCGGCTTCGACCCCTCCGTGCATAGCAAACGATTCACGTACGTGCCGGCCCCCTCGGGCAGCGCCGTCCGGGCGACACACGTCAGCTCGACGGAGGGTTCCGCCCCCTCCTCCCCTTCCACGGCCGCCACGTTCCGGAGCTCCACCCGGTACGACCGCTCCATGATCAGAGGCTGGGCCGGTGTGCCCGGCGCGGGGTTTCCGGCCCCACTCCAGCCGGCGCCCAGGACCGCGATTGCGAAGGCCCCCACCCCGATCACCCGCGGCACCACGCCGATTACTGGACCACGGCGCCCTTCCTGCTCTCCCTCTCGATGGTTCATCAAAGACCTCCCCGCGCGATTCTACGCCCTCCGACGATACCTCCAGAAACATCCCCCTAGCCCTGCACCGGCCGACAGCTTCGGCGCTCCACGAACCGCTCGAATTCGGCTCCCCTCCCCGTCAACCCCGGCAGGTCATGGGCCGCCCTCCGCTTCGAGTTCCCCCGAAGGCGTGACAGAGTGTCATCCGTTCGTTCTGGAGACTCGATCCCTTTGTAACCGATCGAGAACCCGAGACTGGGACTCGCCCCTCCGGCGATACCCGATCCGGAGCTCCCTCTACCGGACCGTCGTGGGCTCCTCCGGCTGAGCACCCTCCTCTTCCGTCATCGGCTGATCTATCGGAGGCCGCAGTGCCTCCTCGAGGGTGTCTCCGTCGATGACGGCGGGCTTCCCATCGAAGGTCCAGATCACGATCAGGTCTCGGGTTGCTCCGAGTTTCCGGGGATGCATGCCGGCGGGAAGCGAAAACGGCACGAGATCGCCGCTGGACGTGTCCACCACCGACAGCGTCACACGTCCCCCGGGATCCGAGGCGTTTTCCAGCAGCAGGAGGTGGTCCTCCCACCAGCACGCATCGAGCACAGCGGGCCGGACGGCCACGCTGCCCGTCTTCTCGTCGGCCACGGCCCCGGCGCTCTCCGCCACGGCGGCGGCATCCTCAGCGCTTTCAGTGTGGACGCTCCGTTCGGTGGAGGGTTCCCGGAGAATCCCCTTGAACGTTCCGGACCGGCCGTACTTCTTGATCTCGAGGGTCAACGGGTCCACCGTGTACACGGCACCTCGTCCCGCAACGACGAACGGAGCCTTCGCGTACTGCCACGCGATGGCGTGGAACGGCCCTCCGCCGGACATCCCTTCCGGGAAATCCTCGAGGGTGTCGAACTCATCGGACGAGACCAGACGGATGAGCATCGGGAGCGGCTCGTCCCCGGCCTCGAGTTCAGCGATGGAAGGTGGCGCATCACCGGCGAGCCGGTTGCCTCGCGCAACCGGGAGCACGGGAACGGTGGAGACCCACACGTCTCCCGAGACGTCGGCCACACTCTTTCCGGTAAACGGAAGGTCCAGGGAGTCCCCGACCTCGTCGTCCTCCACGATCCAGACGGCCCGCCTCCCAAGAAGAACGAGCTCTCCCGAGTCCGCCGCACAGGCGACCGGAGTGTCGGTCTGTCCATCGGCGGTGAGCCGGACGACGAACTGGTCGAGATCGTCCCCGCGGGAGTCCAGCACCGCGATCCTCCCGGTGGCCGGGAACACGGCCCAGAGCGACTTCCGCGAACCGCACGGCAGGACACCGGCCAGATCACCCAGTGGCGACCAGGCATCCAGGAGCTTCTGGAACCCCTCGGGAAGCTCCTCACCCATCCGGACCGTGATCTCCCGGACGGGCGGGGCATCCTCGCTTGCGACGACCAAAGCCGGCGCACCCGCCGCTACCAGCAGGGCGCCCATGACGGTCAGGCTGGCGACAATCCGCTGTGTCGGACAGTTCTTACATGCCATGGTAGGTTCCTCCGACGAATTATGCCAAAGATACACGGGTCCGTAGAGGACCCGTGCCATTTTCTGACTGAGATTCATCGAATCCAGCGTCAGCAAGGACATTTGCAATTGTGGACGATGTGCATCTCTCCGTCAGCATCCTGAATCACGAATATGATGCACTCAAACGAAAACGTAGCGCCCCAGCAGGTACATGTCTGGATGATGGTTTGCGTCGAGACGATCGTGCCACCTTCGGCATGGACGTACGGAACCGCCACCAACAGAATTCCAATAAGTGCAACCGTTGCAGCAACATACTTCCAACCTTTCACTGATCTTTCCTCCTTCTTCCAAAGTTGTTCGTCGCGCGACAACTTCTTCCTACCAGATGGGGGGGGCAAGACCTCTTCACGAACTTTTACATTACTGTGACAAATAATGCAGGCATCCGATCTTCCTCCGCACCGGTGGGATCCCCGGATGTGAGACGGAGTATCACAATAAAAGGGAGTGTCCCTTTCTCTGGAAGGATACCGAAAGCCCCCGGCCGGGGCCGGGGGCGTGGTCGGTCGGTGAGTGGCTGGATCAGGCCATCTCGAGGTGGTAGGCGAACCCCATGCCGCCGCCGATGCACATGGTGACGATCCCGTGCTTGCCGCCGCGGCGCTTGAGCTCGCCGAGGATCTTGACGGTCAGGATCGCGCCGGTGGCGCCCAGGGGGTGGCCGGTGGCGATGGCGCCACCGTTGACGTTGGTCTTCTCGGGATCGAGCCCGAGCTTCTTGACGCAGTAGACCGACTGGCTGGCAAACGCCTCGTTGATCTCCACGAGGTCGATCTCGTCGAGCGTCAGGCCGGCTTTCTCGAGCAGCGCGGGAACGGCGTACGCCGGGCCGACGCCCATCTCGTCGGGATCGACGCCCACGGCCACCCACTCCCGGACGAAGGCGATGGGCTCGAGACCCAGCTCCTTCGCCTTCTCGAGCGACATGACCACCACCGCGGCGAACCCGTCGTTGGTCTGGGAGGAGTTGCCGGCGGTGACGGTGCCCCGCGGGTCGAACACCGGCCGCAGCTTCGCAAGCTTCTCAATGGTGGTGTCCTTGCGGGGGCCCTCGTCGGTGTCGAAGACGAACTCGGTCCACCTGCCGTTCTCGTGCTTGCGGACCTCGAGCGGCACGATCTCGTCCTTGAACTTCCCGGACTCGATGGCGGCCACGGCCTTCATGTGGGAGTGGTACGCGAACTCGTCCTGCTCCTCGCGGGTGATGTTGTACCGGCGGGCGACGACCTCGGCCGTGGTGCCCATGGCCGCGTACGCGTTGGGCATGAAGTCCATCAGGGCCGGGTCGGCGATCAACTTGTTGCCGCCCATGGCCACGAGCGACATGGACTCCACGCCCCCGGCGATGACGATGTCCTTCTGCCCCGCCTTGATCGAGTCGGCCGCCAGAGCGATGGCCTGGGAGCCGGAGGAGCAGAACCGGTTGATGGTGATGGCTGGCACGCTGGTGGGAAACTCCGCGAGCAGCGTGATGAGCCGGGCGACGTTCATCCCCTGCTCGGCCTCGGGGAAGGCACAGCCGAGGATGACGTCCTCGACCATGGCCGGCTCCAGGCCCGGGGTACGTTTGATCAGCTCCTTGAGCACGGGGGCGGAGAACTCCTCGGGGCGAGTGTCCCGGAGGCTTCCCCGCTTGGCCTTGCCCACGGCGGTGCGGGCGACGGAAACGATGACGGCTTCTCGCATCGTCACGACCTCCTAGTTCCTCAGCGGCTTGTTGTTGGCGAGCATGTACTTGATCCGGTCCTGGGTCTTGGGCTCTCCGCAGAGGGAGAGGAACGCCTCGCGCTCCAGGTCCAGGATCTGCTGCTCGGTGACCGGCTCGTGGATCGTGGTGTCGCCGCCGCACAGGATGTTGGCCAGGTGCGTGCCCACCACGGTGTCGTAGGAGCTCACCCAGTGGGTCAGCTTCATGTTGTGGAGCATCATCTTGATGGTGGCGACGCCCTCCTTGCCGGGGAGGTGGAAGGTGCGCGGACGCGGCGGGCGGTACCCCTCCTCGGCCATGCCGATGGCCATCTGCTTGGCCACGTGGAGCTGCTCGTCGCGGTTGACCACGACCTTGTCCCACGGCCGGAGGATCCCGAGGTCACGGGCCTCCTCGCCCGAGGTGGCCACCTTGGCCATGCCGATGTTCTCGAACACCTTCTGGATGAACGGCAGGTTCGAGAGCACGGGTTTCGTGGCGGCCTGGTAGTCCAGCATCCGCTCGAGCATGAACAGGCAACCGCCGCCCGCGGGGATCAGCCCCACGCCGACCTCCACGAGGCCGATGTAGGTCTCCGCCGCGGCGCAGACCCGGTCGCCGCCCATGGTGATCTCGCACCCGCCGCCGAAGGCGAACCCGAACGGCGCGGTGACCACGGGGATCGGGGCCTTCCTGAGCCCGGTGGTGACACCCTGGAACCGGCGGACCATCTCGTCGATCATGTTCCACTGCTGGGTCTGGATCGCCTCCAGGATCATCAGCAGGTTGGCACCGGCGGAGAAGTTCTCGCCCTGGTGGTGGATCACCAGCCCGCGAAACTGCTCGGGCCCGATCTCGAGCGCCTTCTCCATGACGTCCTGGATCTTGTCGTCGATGGGGTTGAGCTTGGGCTGGAGGTCCGAGTGGAACTCGACGCAGGCGATGCCGTCGCCGATGTCCACCAGCGAGGCCCCGGCGTTCTCGTAGACCACCGCGCCCTCGCGCTTCTTGATCTCGGACAGCACGAGGAAGCTCGCAGGGCGCGGCTCGGGGACGTACGATTTCGTGTTCGGATCCCAGTACTTCCGGCCGTCGGCCCCCTCGAGGTAGAAACGCTCGTTGCCCGCATCGAGCATCTCGAGCACCCACTTCGCGGGCTCGACGCCCTCGGCCTGCATCCGCTCCACCACGGCGCGAACGCCCAGTGCGTCCCACATCTCGAACGGACCGAGCTCCCAGTTGAACCCCCACTTGAGGGCGTTGTCGATGTCCACGATGGTGTCGGCGATCTCACCGAACCGCCGGGAAGTGTACGCCAGGGTGTCGCGGGTGATCCGCCAGGCGAACGCCCCGGCACGGTCGTCGGCGAACACCACGACCTTGACGCGCTCGCGGACGTCGTGGATGTTCCGGGCCTTGCCGAGCGATGGGTACTTGTACCGTTCCTTGGGCCGGTACTCGCCGGTCTTCCAGTCGATGACCAGCGTGACCTTCTTGCCGTCAGGTTGCTTCTCACGCTTGTAGAAGCCCGCCTTCGCCTTACGGCCCAGCGCCCCGGCCTCGATCATCCGCTGGACGAAGTCGGGCACCGTGAACAGGTCGTGCTCCTCGTCGTCCGGGCACCCCTCGTCGAGGGTCCGCACCACGTGGGCCAGCACGTCGAGGCCGACGAGGTCCACCGTGCCGAACGCCGCACTCTTGGGCCGGCCCAGCGCGGGGCCGGTGATGGCGTCCACCTCGTCCACCTGGTAGTCCATCTCCACCATGGCGCGCATGGTGGCCATGATCCCGTAGACGCCGATCCGGTTCCCGATGAAGTTCGGTGTGTCCTTGCCGTAGACGATCCCCTTGCCCAGACGGAACCGGCCGAAGTCCGCCATGAACTCCAGCACCTCGGGGAGCGTGTCCTTGCAGGGCACCAGCTCCAGGAGCTTCATGTACCGGACGGGGTTGAAGAAGTGGGTCACCAGGAAGTGCTTCCTGAAATCGTCCGAGCGGCCCTCGGCCATGGCGTTGATCGAGAGGCCCGAGGTGTTGGACGAGACGATGGCGCCCGGCTTGCGGACGGCCTCCACCCGCTCGAACACCTGCTGCTTGATGTCGAGCCGCTCCACCACGACCTCGACGATCCAGTCGCACTCGGACAACCTGTCCCAGTCATCCTCGAAGTTCCCGATCTCGATCAGGTCGAGGAACCGCTTGGAGTACAGCGCCGCCGGCTTCGCCTTCTTGATCCCCTCGAGACCCTTGAGCGCGAACTTGTTCCGGAACCGGGGGTCATCCGGCGTCAGCCCGGCCTTTTCGTCCTCCTCCGTGAACTTCGGCGGGACGATGTCGAGCATCAGCACCGGAATCCCGACGTTGGCGAGGTGGGCAGCGATCCCCGACCCCATCACGCCGGCCCCCAGCACGGCCACCTTCCGAATCTCTCGTTTCATCGATCGAACCTCCCCGTTTGGGCGTTTTCCGAACCGTGTTGCCGTGGAACCCTCGTCCGGTCGACCCGGCCCTGGAGGCCCCCCGGCGGAGAGCGGTGAATGAACACTCATTCATTTTCTGCCATGCCGCGGCAAAAAGCAACCCCTCCCCCACCCTTCGCCCGCCCATGTCCCCTGGACACGGCAAGGGCCACGGATCGCTCCGTGGCCCTGTTGTCCAGCGCACCACTGGCGCGGCGTCTACTTTCCGGAGGGCGCCGCCCCGCTCTGGCCGCCGACCTCCTCGATCTCCGCGCTCTTCCTGAGCTCCTCGAGCTTCGCGTTGACCGCCTTGCCGAGATCACGGTTCACGAGGTAGTTCTTGAGCCGGTCCTTGACCTCGTCGAACGGCTTCTTCCCGGCGGGCCGCTTCTCCTCGACCTTGATGACGTGGTAGCCGAACCGGGTCTCCACCACGTTGGAGATCTGACCGGGCTCGAGGGCGAACGCCGCGTCCGCGAACGGCTTGACCATCTGCTCCCGGGTGAAGAACCCGAGGTCGCCCCCGTTCTTGGCGCTGGGCCCCTCGGACAGCTCCTCGGCGAGCTTCGCAAAGTCCTCACCCTTCAGGGCGCGCGCCCGAGCCTGCTCGGCCTTCTCGTGGGCCTTCTTCTTCGTCGCCTCGTCGGCGTCCTGGGGGACCTTGATCAGGATGTGGCGGGCGTGGACCTGCTCGGGGTGGGAGAACATTTTCGGGTTCTCATCGTAGAACTTCTTCGCTTCGGCGTCCGTCACGTGGACCGTCGGCTTGATCTTCGTCTCCACGTAGTCCTGGGCCAGGTCCATGGTCCGGAGCATGTCCGTGAACTGCTCCACCGTCATCCCGCCTGCGGCCAGGGTGGTCACGAACTTGTCCTTTCCCCCCGCCTGCTGCTCGATCTGGGCGATCGACTGCTGAACGCGCTCCTCGTTGGGCTTCAGCCCCGCCTTCTTCGCCGCCTGGGCGAGAAGGACACTGTCGATGACCCGTCCCGTGGCCATCTGGATCAGCTGCTGCTGGTCCGGCTTCTGCCCCATCTGCTGCATCTGCGCCGACAGGTTGCTCATCGCCATGGTGATCTCGGCGGCACGGATCGGCTGCCCGTTGACCTTGAGGACCACGGGGTTCTTCTCCTGAGGGGCCTGGGCAAGGACCGTGGACGCACACACCAGGGCCGTCATCGCTGCCAGTGAAAGAATCCTCTTCATTCTCGCACGCTCCTTCGATCGATGTTCCGGGAGGCCGGGCCCTTGCCGGCCCGCACGGGTGGGTAAGGGGCAGTCTCCAGACCCGGGGAGCTTAGCACAACCGCAGCCGCCCCTCCGAGGTCCGCAGCACCGGGACCGCACCCGACCGATCCCCAACGGTCCCGACCACGGATCGGCCCGACGAACGTGAGGGAGAGCCCGCCCGAAAAAGGGACACTGTTCTTCTGGAATGAAACGCACCACATGAAGAAGGGACACTGCTTTCTCCGGAACGAAACCCACCAGGCGATGCATAGCCGAAGCATGGGACGGTCGCCACCGGGCATCGGTGCCTCGAGGAAAGGGAGTGTCCCCTTTTCTTTCGGCGATGCCGGACTGCACTCCTTCCCTGGCCGTTCGAGTATCCTTGCCCCGTGGCGACGGATGGGGTGACGCTCAGCAGGCTTTCGGGTCGCTGGTGGATCTACCAGCTCGCCGACGGGCACCGGTACGCCACGGACGACGTGCTCGTGGCGTGGGCCGGCACCCGCGCCCGCCCGGAGGCGGCGACGGTGCTCGACCTCGGCGCCGGCGTCGGCTCGGTCGGGCTGATGGCGCTTCTCATCCTTCCTGCGGAGAGCCGTCTCGTCTCGGTGGAGGTCCAGGCGGCCAGTGCCGCGCTGGCCCGCAGAACGCTACGCCACAACGCCCTGGACAGGCGGTGGGAGATCCGCGAGGGCGACCTGCGCGATCCGGCCGTCCTCGGGCCGGGGGAGCGGTTCGACCTCGTGCTGGCCAACCCGCCGTTCCTCCCCGTCTCGGCCGGGTTCCTGCCCCACCACCCCCAGAAGGCCGCGGCGCGGTTCGAGCTCCACGGCGACGTTTTCGACTACTGCAGGACCGCCGCGGCCCACCTGGCACCGGACGGCCGGTTCTGCTTCTGCCACGCCGCGCGGGACCCCCGCCCCGAGCGAGCTGTGGAGGCGGCGGGCCTCGCCCTCATCCAGCGCCGTGACGTGGTGTTCCGGGAGGGCCGCGGCGCCCACCTCGCCCTCTACACCTGCGCCCGCGAGGGCCCACGCCGGGACGCACCGCCGCTGACGGTCCGGGACCGGACAGGACGCCGGACGCCGGAGTACCTCGAGGTCCTGCGGGCCATGAGGATCGTGGCGTGAGCCTGGACTACCGGAAGGCGCTGGCCGGCGAGCGGTTCTGGGACCGGGAGGTCGAGGCCGTCTTCCGGGAGCGCGGCGAACCCGTCGTGGACTGCATCCTCCAGAACCGCGAGGAGGTGATCGCCCTGTGCGAGTTCATCGAGCGGGAGCGGATCCGCTCCTACCTCGAGATCGGAATCTGGACTGGGCGCCTGCTCTCGGCGCTCCACCGGATCTTCCGGTTCGACCTCGTGGCCGCCTGCGACCACCGGTGGGCCGAGACGCTGGGCCTCCCGATCCGGGTTCCTCCGGGCACTCGCACTTTCTGGAGCGACTCGGACTCCCCCGAGTACCGCCGGTGGCGCGAGACACTGGGCCATGTAGACCTCGTGTTCATCGACGCCAATCATGCCCGCTTCGCCGTGGAGCGCGACTTCGAGATGAACCGGGCGTACCCCCACCGGTTTCTGGCATTCCACGACATCCGCGGCACCCGCCCCGGCACCGGCGGCGTCCGCCGTTTCTGGAACGCCCTCCGCAGGGGCCACAAACTCGAGATCGTCCGTCCCCACCACGAGCTCGGCCTGGACCACACCACCATGGGGATCGGCATCTGGCGCGAATAGGCCCGGGCACCGGTACGCCGCCTCACGTCCGGGGCCGGCGGGGATGCCATCCCTGACAGGGGGCCTGTCCCCTTCTCTACTCTCGCCAGCACCCGTTGGGCGCGGGCGTGGCACCATTGTGACGGGCCGGCCACGAGCCGGCCGGGAGGTCACGGATGGGAGGAGACAGGGCGACCGGGGGTTCCCGACCGCTCGTCATCGGGCACAGGGGGTTCCGGGCGCGGTACCCCGAGAACGGCCTGGAGGGCATCCGGGCCGCACTGGACGCCGGTGCGGACGGCGTGGAGCTCGACGTCCGTCCCACTGCCGAGGGGCTGTGGATCTGTCATCACGACCTCCGGCACCGCGGACTTCCGGTGGGCCTCCACAGCTGGCGTGAGCTCGGCCGCTGGGGGGTCACCTCGCTGGAGGCGGTCCTTGCGGCAATCCCCCAGGACCGGTGGCTGTACCTGGAGATCAAGCCACTGGCGACTGCCCGCCTCGAGGCGTGCCTTCCCTCGCTGGCGGCGCTCCTCGCCCGCCGCAGGGGCCGGCTCAGAATCTTGTCGTCCTCCACCGCGGTGCTGCACCGTGTGGAACCGGCAGTTCCGGTGGGCAGACCCTCTCTCGTCATCCGCCGCCCGCACTACCCGGCCATCCCCGGGAGCTGGACCCTCTCGCCGCACCACACCCTCGTGGAACGCCTCCTGCCCACCGGGCGAGAGCTCCACCCGTGGACCGTCAACGCTCCGCGCCGCATCCGGGAACTGGCCGGCCTGGGGATCCCTTCGATCACCACCGACGACCCGAAAAGGGCGCTCCATGTCCTGGAGACGTGGGCAAAAGCGGATGACGCGTGAGGTCCGGGAATCCCGCAGGTCCACCACGTGTTGCGATGGAACGGATGGCCACGGCACCGTACCCCGACTCCCTCCGGGAGCTGCCGCTGCTCGCCGGTCTCGACGAGGCCGCGAGGACCACGGTGATCCACGAGGGCTTCCCGCGCCGTATCCCGCGCGCGGCGGTGCTGTTCTCGGAGGGGGAGCCTGCGGAGGGACTCTGGGCGCTCCTGTCGGGCCGTCTCAAGCTCGTGCGCACCACGCCCCAGGGGCGGGAGCTCGTGCTCCACCTGGTTGAGCCCGGTCAGACGTTTGCCGAGGCCACTCTGACCGGTGCGGCGGTCTACCCCGCAACGGCCGCCTCCCTGGAGCCGTGCGAGCTCTGGTTCTGGCCCCGGGAGCGTCTGCTCGCGCTCCTCGGCGCACAGCCCGGCCTGGCGCTGGCGCTGCTCGGCTCCCTCTCAGCCTGGACCCGGCGGATCCTGACCCGTCTGGAGCTACTCACCCAGCGACGCGTGGAGGAACGTCTCGCCCTCTACCTCCTCGCGCGCCATGGGACACGGCCCGTTCCGCCCGGCTCCACGGTACACCTCGACATCCCCAAGCACCTGCTCGCCGGCCTGCTCGGCACCGGTCCCGAGGTCCTCTCCCGGACGTTCCGCCGCCTGGAGGAGGCCGGCATCCTCGCCATTCGGGGCCGTTCCATCGCCCTCATCGACCCGTCCCGCCTCGAGGACCTCGCCCACGGCGGTTCCTGAGCGCTGGTGTCCGGCCGTTCGGGCCATCCCCGTCTGTTCCCCGGGCCATTCCAGGCTATCCTGTCCCCGTGGACTGGATCGTCACTCCGACGCCCGAGGCGGCGCCCGACCCGTACCGGGCGCTGGGACGCCCGCCGGAAGGGGCGACCGTGGTCGAGCTGCGGGGCGATCTCTACCCGGACGCCGACCCAGCCGGTATCATCGCCGGCTGCCCGCTCCCCGTGCTCTACACGCTCCGATCCACCGCCGAGGGCGGCCGGGGGCCCGACGACCCCTCGGCGCGCCGGTCGCTCCTGGCCCGGGCCCGGGACGCCGGAGCCGCACTGCTCGATCTGGAGGCGGCCCGCGACACCGCCCTCCTGCACGAGCTCGGCCTCAACCCGGCGCAGGTGATCCTCTCGTGGCACGATCCCACGGGGACGCCTGACGATCTCGAGGAGCGGATCCGGACGATGCTCGATACGCCGGCTGGTCTCGTCAAGGTCATCACCACGCCGCGCTCCATCGGCGATCTCTGCCGGACGCTGGAGGCCCAGGTCCGGTTCAACGGCTCCCGCCGCAGGCGGCGCCTCGTGGCGTTCGGCATGGGACCGTTCGGTCTCGCCAGCCGGTACCTCGCGCCGCTGTTCGGACCACGGGTTGCCTACGCCGCCTGGTCGCCGGAGGCCACTGCCGCTCCCGGCCAGGTCGAGCTCGGCCGTCTGAGGGCGGCCATCGGCCACCTCGCCGGCCCGCCGCAGGCGATCCATGCCGTGGTGGGCTCCGACGTGGAGGGAAGCCTCAGCCCCGTCCTCCATGGGGCGGGGTACGCGGCCGCGGGGCTCCACCGGGTGATGCTCCCACTGACCGTCCGGGATGCCGGAACCCTCCGGAGAATCTTCCCAGCGGACAGAGCCGGGGTGATCGAGACCGCCACGGGGGTGCCCGTCGGGGGACTGGCCGTGACCACGCCGTGGAAGGGGGAGGCGCTGGAGCTCGCGGCGGCCTCCAGCCCCCGCGCCCGCCGCGCCGGGGCGGCCAACACGCTGCTCCCCACCCCCCACGGCCCGCTCGCGGAGAACACGGATGCGGACGGCGTCCGCGGCGCCCTCGTCGCCGCCGGGATCGAGCCGGCCGGCGCCGACGCCGTGGTGCAAGGCACGGGCGGCGCGGGTCGGGGCGCGGCCGTTGGGCTCGACCTCGCCGGGGCGCGGGTGTTCCTCCGCGGACGCGACGGCGCCCGGACCCGGCGGATCGCGGAAGCGCTCGGCGTCCTGGCGATGGACCCGGACGAGGCCGCGCCCCGCGGGGCGATCCTCGTCAACGCGACGCCGCTGGGCCAGCGGGAAGATGACCCGCTCCCGTTCGCCCCGGAGGAGATCGCCGCCGCGTCCGCCGTGGTGGACATGGTCTACGGCGGCCCAGCGCCGCTCGCCAGGGCAGCCGCGGATGCCGGCGTACCCTCCATCGACGGTGTCGAGGTTCTGCTCCACCAGGGGCTGGCCCAGTTCGCCGCCATGACGAGGACCGTTCCCCCTCGGACGTCCATGGAGCGGGCTGTCCGGCGGTTCGCGCCGCGTTGAGGGCGGCCGGCCCGGCCCGGGCCGTTCAGGCGATCCCGACGGCCCGGCGCACCCGGTCCATCAGCGGCGCGACGGCCTCGCGGGCCCGGGCCGCACCCCGCTCCAGGATCCCGTCCAGCTCGGCGGGATCGGCCATGAGCTCCTCGTACCGGGCCCGTGCGGCTCCGAACGTCTCGAGGAAGTAGGCGAACAGGCGCTTCTTCATCTCGCCGTACCCGGTCCCGCCCTCGTCGAACGCCCGTTCGATCCACTCCCGGTCGCCCTCCGGGGCGAACAGCCGGAGCAGGGCGTAGAGTGCGCTGCCATCCCGCGGCTTCGGCTCCTCGACGGGAGTCGAGTCGGTGACGATCGACATGATCCGCTTCCGGATCGCCTTCTCCGGCCCGAAGATCTCGATCGTGTTCCCGTACGACTTGCTCATCTTCCGTCCGTCCACCCCGGGGACCACCGCGACCTCCTCGAGGATCAGCGGGTCGGGAAGGGTGAACACCTCCTCGCCGTACGTCGTGTGGAACGCCTGGGCGACGTCGCGGGTCACCTCGAGGTGCTGCTTCTGGTCCTTGCCCACGGGCACGAGCTCGGCGTCGACGATCAGGATGTCCGCCGCCATCAGGACCGGGTAGGCGAACAGCCCGTGGCTCGGGACGATCCCCTGGGCCGTCTTGTCCTTGTACGAGTGGCACCGCTGGAGGAGCCCCATCCCGGTCACCGTGGAGAGGTACCAGGCGAGCTCCGTCACCTCCGGCACGTCGGACTGGCGGTAGACCACCGCGCGGCCCGGGTCGATCCCCAGCGCGAGGAACCCGGCGGCCAGGTGCCGCGTATTCTCCCGCATCGCCTCCGCATCGTGCACCGTGGTCAGTGCATGGAGGTCGGCCAGGAAGTAGTAGCAGTCGTGCTCGTCCTGCAGCCGGACGAACTGCCGGATGGCGCCGAAGTAGTTGCCGATGTGCAGCCGGCCCGACGGCTGCACCCCAGAGAGAACCCGCATCGAGTCACCCTCCCCCGCTCGTGCACGACGGGCCGGCGCGCAGCCACGCCGGCCCGTTTCGCGTTTCGTCTCGTTCCCGCCGTGGGGACGGCGTCAGCAGTCCTCCCCGTCGTCACCGATGGCCTCGACGGGGCACTCCTCCATCGCCTGCTGGCACGCCTCTTCCTCCTCGGCGTTCTCCGGCTGCTTGCAGACGTAGGAATAACCCTCGTCCTCGTTCGCTGCGAAGTTGTTCGGAGCGGTCGTCCGGCACACGTCGCAGTCGATGCAGTTGGAGTCCACGTAGTACTTGCCCGGAACGTTGTCGGGAAGCTTGTCAGTGCAATCGGCCATGGTGCTTTCTCCTTTCCTCCGGTGGTTCCGGAGCCACGTCAGGCGGATGCTAGCACACACTCCGGTGCTGTCAACATCCGCGCCGGCCGCGAGCCCTCCGCCCGCCGCCCGGCAACCGCCGTCAACGGTCCGGACAGTCCACCAGCCGCCACCCGCCGCGGATCGTCGTGTGCTCGCAGTACCCCTTGCCCGTACTGTTCCTTGCCCGTACTGTTCGGCGTGTTGAGGTACTCGAGGATGCTCTCGCACGTCTCGTCGTCCGACGGGACGACCCGGCATACACCTGCGTAGGCGGGGTTCGTCTGACAGCACGCCCCGTCGCCCGAAACAAGACACTCCCCCCAGGTACCCCACTCCCCCACGAGCCCAGGGACGAGCGGAGCGATGTCCCGGTAGGCGCTTCAGAGAACCAAGACCATCACGATTGGGACTGTCCCTCGACCTGGCCGAAACCCCCGCCGAAAAGACGGCGCTCCACCTGGTACCCCCCCCCCCCCCCCCCCCCGGGACCAGCGGAG
>JAMOVQ010000099.1 GCA_027067575.1 Thermoanaerobaculia bacterium
GAACGGAACCTGGGCATGGTCTTCCAGGACCTCGCCCTCTGGCCCCACCTGACCGTCGCCGGAAACCTTGAGCTTGGGCTCAGGGCCCGCGGCGTCCCACGGGCCGGGCGGAGACAGTGTATCCGGGAGATGCTGGAGCTCGTGGAGCTTGCGGGGATGGAGCGGCGGCGCCCGTGGCAGCTCTCCGGCGGCCAGCAGCAGCGGGTCGCCCTGGCCAGGGCCCTCGTCCTCCGGCCCGGGGCACTCCTTCTCGACGAGCCGCTCTCGAGCCTCGACCGCGACCTCGCGAACCGCCTCGTGGACATGATCCTCCGGCTCCACGAGCGGTTCGCCTTCGCCCTCCTCCACGTCACTCACGACCCGGAGGAAGCGGCCCGGATCGCCCACCGCATCCTCCGGATGGACCGTGGCCGGATCGCGCACCTCCCCTGATCGCTTCCGAGGTGGGACGGATGGAGCGCAGGCGAGACAACGGTCAGTGCCGTCAGAACGATGGAGCGTCCCATCTCTCTCGACCCGCCGGCGTCCGCCCCCATTCCCGTCGGAAAGTCGCCCCCGTCACTCCCACTCGATGGTGCCGGGAGGCTTGGAAGTCACGTCGTAGACCACCCGGTTGATGCCCTCGACCTCGTTGACGACACGCCGGGCGATCCGGTCGAGCACGTCGGGTGGAAACCGGTACCAGTCCGCCGTCATGAAGTCCTCGGTCGTGACGGCGCGGACGGCCAGCACCTCGTCGTAGGTCCGCTGGTCGCCCATCACGCCGACCGACCGCACGGGCAGCAGCACCGCGAGCGCCTGGGCGATCTCGTCGTACAGGCCCGCGGCGCGGATCTCCTCGATGACGATCCGGTCCGCACGCTGGAGCGTCCGCACCCTCTCCGGCGTGATCGGTCCCAGGATCCGAACGGCCAGGCCAGGCCCCGGGAAAGGGTGGCGCCAGACGAACTCGTGGGGCAGCCCGAGCTCCTCGCCGAGACGGCGGACTTCGTCTTTGAACAGGTCGCGCAGCGGTTCCACCAGCTCGAGGCCCAGCCGCTCCGGCAGCCCGCCCACGTTGTGGTGGGTCTTGATCACCGCCGCCGTTCCCCGGACGCCCGACGACTCGATGACGTCCGGGTAGAGGGTTCCCTGGGCGAGGTACCGCGCGTCGGGGAACCGCCGCGCCTCCTCCTCGAACACCTCGACGAACAGCCGGCCGATGATCCGGCGCTTCTCCTCAGGATCCGTGACCCCTTCCAGCGCCGACAGGAACCGGTCTCCGGCGTCCACCCGGTCCAGCGCCATCCCGTGCCGGGCGAACCGTGCCGCCACGCCGTCGCCCTCCCCCTCGCGGAGCAACCCCGTGTCCACGAAGATCGGCACGAGGCGGTCACCGATCGCCTCCCGGAGGAGCACGGCGGTCACCGTCGAGTCCACGCCGCCCGAGACCCCGCAGATCACGCGCCCCTCCGGGACCTGTTCGCGGAGCCTGCCGACCAGCAGCTCCCGGATCGCCCCGGGGTTCCAGTCGCGCCGGGCGCCCGACAGGGCGACGAACGCGTCCAGCATCTCCATCCCGTGGGGCGTATGCCGGACCTCCGGGTGGAACTGGAGCCCGACGAACCGGCGGTTCCGGTCCGCCATCGCGGCAACCGGCGTGTTGTCCGTCCTCGCGATGACCACGAACCCCGGCGGGAGCTCCGAGACCGAGTCGCCGTGGCTCATCCAGACCGGCTGGCGTTCCGGTGTTCCCTCGAACAGGGGGTGGTTCCCCACGACCTCCAGCTCCGCCAGGCCGTACTCCCGCCGGTCGGACCGGCGGACCGCGCCTCCGAGCATCGCTGCCATCGTCTGCATCCCGTAGCAGATCCCGAGCACGGGGACGCCGAGTTCGAGCACCGCGGGATCCGGCGCCAGGCTGTCCTCCTCGTAGATGCTGGCCGGTCCCCCGGAGAGCACCACCGCCGCCGGCACGATCTCCCGGATCGCCTCGCCGGGCAGATCACCCCGTTCGATGCGGGTGAACACGCCGAGCTCCCGCAGCCTCCGGGCGATCAGCTGGGTGTACTGCGAACCGTAGTCCAGGATCAGGAAGGTCTCGTGCTCCATCGTTCCCCCGTCCGCGTGGACGTCCCCGCCCGCGCGGGACGACTATACCCCGGAATGCCCGGGACCGATCCGCCCGGCCCCGTGAGTCCTTTGGTTCCAGGAGAAGCGAGACCGCTCCGGTTCAGGACAGCCACGCCATACCACGCCATACGAATACCGGAGGTCCGCCGATCACGACCTCTCGCAGGACGTCGACGCTACGGCCGGCCTGACGATGCCCTCGGACCCGCCCCCGACCGTTTAGCCGTCGCCAGGGCGTCCAGCAGGCCAGGCGTTCTCGTCCGGGAGATCGAGATCGGCCGGCCGGATCGTCTCCCCCGTGCCGAGAATCAGGGCACGCTCCAGACGGTTTCTGAGCTCCCGGACGTTCCCGGGCCAGGCGTGACGGATCAACGCGCGCTCGGCCGCTGGGCTGAGCTGCCGCGGAGGCAAGCCGATCTCGGCGGCGAGAACCCGGCCAATGTGACGCGCGAGAGGGACGATGTCCTCCGGCCGTTCCCTGAGCGGTGGAACCTCCAGCGTGACCTCGGCAAGCCGGTGGTGCAACGCACCGTGAGAGGATGCGGCATCCATCATGGTCTCGAGTCCGCGGCTGGCGGCGGCCACCACCCGGCACCTGCTGGAGATCACATCCTCCCCGCCCAGGCGCGAGAAGCGGTGATCCTGGAGAAACTGGAGGAGCTTCGCCTGAAGGGAGCGGCCCATGCCGCCGATCTCGTCCAGATAGAGCGTGCCCTCATCGGCCAGTTCGGCAGCGCCCCGCAGGCGCTCCCGGGTACCGGAGTTGTTCCCCCGTTCGTCGCCGAACAGCTCCCCTTCGAGACGTTCATCGGGCATCGCAGCGCAGTCGACCGAGACGAAGGGGCCGGACGATCCGGTCAGCCGGTGGAGTTCCCGGGCCACCACCGTCTTGCCGGCACCGCGTTCTCCGGTGATGAGGACGGGCGTCAACGGAGAACGGGCGATGCTGGTGAGCTTCCGCCGGACCGCTTCGATCCGGGATGCCACTCCCCAGTACACCGCTTCCGCGTCGCGGCGTGCGCGGACGCGATCCTCGTGGGCGTCGATCACTTCCCGTTCCACCGCCAGGAGGAGCTCTTCCCGGTCCCACGGCTTGACCAGATAACGCCGGGCACCGGCCCGGAGAGCGCCGACCGCCGTGGCGGCACTGTTCTCACCGCTGATGACGATGATTCGGCCAAGGGGATCGGCGGCCAGGAGCTGCGGAATGAGCTCGACGCCATCGATATCGGGCAACCCGAGGTCCAGGAGGATGACGTCCGGGGACGCCTCCCGGACTGCACCGACGGCCCTGCCGCCGCTTCCCACGGCGGTCGCCAGATGTCCCGCCGTCTTCAGCGTTGCACAGAGCAGGAGCTGCTGGCCGGGGTCGTCCTCAACGACGAGACAGGAACCCACCGTTCACACCTTCGGCATGACGACCGAGAACTGGCACCCCGATCGATCTGACAGATTCTTCCATTCGAGACGCCCTCCGCCGAGCTCGCAGATACGCTGGACGATATTGAGCCCGAGCCCTGTTCGCCGCGTTGATGTGGAGTAGAACGGACGGAGGATCCGCTCCGCCGCCGATGGCGGGATCCCACCGCATGAGTCGCTGACATCGATCCGGACGAGATGATCTCCGGCCGTGGTCCAACCGATCCGGACCCGCGATCCGGCTGGCGAGAACTCGATAGCGTTGCAAAGGAGCTCGGCCACGGCCTCGAGCAGTTGCGAGGAATCGGCCAGCACCATGGATGGGGGGCCGCCACGGTTCTCCAGCGTGATGGACGACGCCTCCGCCTGCCCGGCACACCGTTCCAGCGCCTCACTGACCACGTCGGCCACCGGGCGTGCCTTCGCCGTTGCCGCGTCGAGCCGGATCATCCGTTGCATGTCCACCACCGTCCGGTTGATGCGCTCCACCTCGACCAGCGCCGCACCGAGGTACTCCTTGATCTCGCCGTCGGCATCGAGGAGATGCTGCACCAGCTGGATACCGGACTTGATCGTGGCCAAGGGATTTCTGATCTGATGAGCCAGCCGGAGCACCATCTCTCGCAGATCGTTCTCGGTGAACTCCCTCACGATTCCTCCAAGGACTCGCCCCCTCCATACACGAGGGGCCGGCGGCCGGCCTTCGCCACCGAGCGAAGGGGAAAGGGCTGCCGATGACACCGTTGCCGTTCCCACGGTCCGTCCCCAGGATCCCGGGGCGTCCCGGGCATCGCGCGCTCACGCGCTGCAATGATGATCGCACGGCCAACGGTCCCGGTACTGCGAGGCCGCCAGCCGGAACCACCGCCGGTCCAACCACCGGGGACGGCCCCCCGGGATCCGACGACGCCCCGTGCCACAACCTGCACGATCTGCGAGGAAGGGACTCGTCCGGTCACGGCCACCGCTCCGTCACTGGGAAGTGCCACTGGGAACGGAAACTGGATACATCTCCGGACCGCCCGAAACGGGACAGGCAGGAGCGGACGGTGCAGGCAGCATGTGGCACGGCGGGGGTTGCTTCCGGTATCCTCGTCCCGGAAGGGAGCTGCAACCGATGATCGTCGGAAAAGACTTCGAAGAGATGGTGGAGGCCATCGGGCCCGTGCTGGCCCGCTGGACCGACGATCTCGTCCCGGGCAGCGTGGAGCTGCTCCCGAACAACCGGTATTCCCCGCGGTACGCCTGGATGTTCTCCTACGAGAAGCAGCTGAAGTACCGGATCGAAGATCTGCTCGGGCGGCCTCTGGGTGCGGTGGAACGGATCCTCTTCAGCGTGGACGGCGCCTTTTCCGAGGGCCTCTCCAACGCCTTCGTCCACGGCCACGGACGCGATCCGGAGAAGGTCATCGCCATCACGTCCGCCGTGGGCCGGAACGGGTTGGCCTTCTCCCTCCGCGACGGCGGGCCGGGCTTCCCGGTCACCGAGCACCTCGAGTGCGCCAGGCGTGGAGCTGGAAAGTTTCACTTCGCGGGGAACGGTCTGCGAGTCCTCCTGAACTCTCCCGTCATCCATGCCTCCTTCAGCGAGGGAGGACGACAGCTCAACCTCATGGTGCTGTTCTGAGGAGCGGCCGCCCCTCATCGGAGAAACTCGGGCACGACGGCCTCTCCGGCTCCCGAGGCGATCAATGCCGCCAGCTCGAGCTCGTCGGCGGGACGCACCGGGAACCGGGTCCATCCCCATCCGATCCGGGATAGAGCGTGAGCGTCGCTTGCCGCAACCTGGGGTTTCCCGGTCCGGCGAGCCAGCTGCCGGGCACGGCGGGCTTCTTCCACCGTGAACGACGTGCTCCCGACCTCGATGGCGTCCACGAGCTCCACGGGAATCGCCGCGGGATCGGCATCCCGGAACGGATGCGCCAGGATGACACAGGCTGCATTCCGATGGGCGATGGAACAGGCCTCGGCGACGGGAATCCCTCGGTGGAACAACCCGCCGTCATCCAGTCCGATGATGACCAGGTGTGCTCCCAGGGCAGAGACCTCGATACCCCTGAAGATCAGGATCGAAGGACAGCGCTGCCGGAGCAGGACGACCTCCTCTTCCTCCCAGAGAACATCGTGATCCGTCAGAACGACCCCATCGAGGCCGACCCGGAGCGCATACTCCTCGATACGGTACGGATCCACCGCCTCGGCGCACTGGGAATATCGCCCCGTATGGACGTGGAGATCAAGCGCAACCATCGGGATGAAGCTGGACTCCCACGGCGGCGCGGTGCCGCAGCTCCTGGAACCCTTCGCGTTCCAGGGTACTGCGGCACCGCATCTTCAGCCGCCACGGAAGGGTCGGCGAAGCCTACCGCAGCTCGTCGGCGATCTTGCCAACGATCTTGTCGAGAATCATCGTCGCCATGCCCATGTTGCCCTCGGGGTCCATGATGACGATGACGTGGAAGTGCGCCTTGCCCTCCTTGGTGGCGGCGAAATCCGTCGCCTCGTTGAAGCATCGCATGAGGACGTTGGCCTGGGGAGCGCGGATCTGCACCAGGTTGCCCCGGCCCACGCCCATCTGATCCGTGGCCTTCTGCGCATTGAGCAGCGCGTTGTTGGCGTACATGCCCGCGCTCTTGATGTCGTACTTGCCGACGGTCTCGGACTCGATCATCTCTCCCTGCGCCGTGAAAAGGGCCACGGCCTTGAAGCCCTCGATACCGTTGAATTCATGAAGATAATCCTTGATTGCCATCCGACGTTCCTCCTCGTTGTTGAGATTCTGGGTCACCGGAGGAGCCTGGGCCTCTCCAGTGGTCCCTGTTCCTGTTGCACCGGAAGACGCTCCTCTTCCGGCAGAAGATCCAACCTGTGCAGTGATAGTTGCGGGAGCCTCGCCCGTCACCATCGTGATGAGCTCCGGAATCGACGAGTGGACGTTCTGTTCCTCATCGAGCAGAAGGGAGGCATCCAGCTCCTCGTACGTGATGCCTTCCCACGTCGCCATCTCTTTGAAGGCCTCTTCGCCGGCGAGATCATCGGTGCTCGCGTGGACCACCTGACCATCACGGAGTAGCAGAAATCCCGATCGCCCCTTGCAGCTCACACTCATCGCCCTGGGCCGTTCGCTCAGCGAGAGGAGCTGGACGAGGCCGAGGAAGAACTCGCCGGCCGCACTCGCCGTGGCGTCACCCGGTCCGGGACCAGCGTCCAGAAGCCCGGTCAGCAGCTCTGCAAACTCCTCGAGATCCACTGGCTTCTCGAGGAAGGTCAGCGCACCCTCTGCGTGTGCCTTCCGTTTCACGGTCGCCGTGCCGTAGGCTGACATGACAACAACGGGGAGGGCGGGGTCCTGATCCTTGACCCTTCGGACCAGCTCGATCCCGTCCATGCCGGGGAGGCGCACGTCGGTGACGAGCACGCGGATGTCGTCCTCCCCTCCTTCAAGGATCTCCAGCCCCTCTTCGGCGCTGGTGGCCGTGAGAACCCTGAAACGGTCACCGAGAGAGTTCAGGTAACCGGACAGGTTCTTGAGGAGAGGGACCTCGTCGTCCACGATCAGTACCGTCATGCGCACGGGCTCGTCCTTGAGCAAGGAACGTGCCAGTCAGGAGGCCTGTAACGGAGAGTGGTGGCGGGAAACCTGTACCAGACTGAACCGCTGCGTTCGAGAGCCGATCATCGGCGCGATGAAACTCCGGGAACGTAAGGGCGAGACGCTCCCACCGGGACTCCTCCCGTCCCTTCGGATCGATGGAGAAGACGGTGGTGGCATGAGAGGAGACCGCCGGTGAACGTCGGCACGGCACCGCTGGCGAGGGAGATCGATGCGGCCACGTTCGACGGGGGCCAGGACCGCGCGCCCCCCCGTCCTGCAGCTCCGATCAGTTCGATGACGCTGCCGACGGATCCGACTCCAGTGCATGCATGAACGCCCGCAGCCAATCCTGGACCTTCCGGGCGTTCTCGGGACCCAGGCGGAGCAGCTGACGCTGGGCGTCGCTGAGCCCCTCCAGCGCCGGATCGGCGTACCGCCAGGTGACGACTTTCTCCACGAGCTCCGGAGACGACTCCGGGATCGGCGTCTCGAGCAGGTGCTGGACGGCCTTCGCCAGCAGGTCGTCGAACCGGGCGCCGGGCTGAGAAATCTCCCGGTACGCCTCATCCAGCAACGGATGGATCTCCCTGTACAGCGTTGCGGCCCGGGCAGGATCGATTGAGGTCACGACAGAGACCACCGTATCGTACCGGTGCCAGCTTGCGGGATCGACATATACTGCCCCGTCCCGTTCCACGACGCGGAACGGTGTTCTCGGCCGGAGGAACCCAAGCTGACTCCGAGGACTCCTCCCCTTCGCCACCAGGTTGACGGAGGCGACGAACCGCCGCACGAGGTCGTCGTGGGCAAGCCACCGGACCCATTCCGGCGCGGTGGTCAGACCGGATACCGTTTCGCGCACGGCCACGTCACTCCCCGCGAGGGAGATTCCCGAGAAGGGCGACGGCGTCGGCGTCGGTTCCGGAGCGGGCGTCACCTCCGCGACCATCGGCTGCGAGGCCTCCTCCCCCGCCCGGTCTCGTATCCACAGGATGCCTGCCAGCACTACGAGTACCACGATAGCGACGACGGCAGCGATCTTCCCCTTGCTCATGACGACCTCCCTAGCCTCCACGCTACCACCACTCCCCCACGCCGGGTCAACCCCAGGGCCAGCACACCAAGCCCCCTGTTCAGACTCCGAGACACACAGCCTCCCCTTCAGATTCCTCACGATCGAGACCCCGCGGAGCGAGGCACCTCCTGACCGACGCCCCCTCAAACCAGCTCAGCCCCCATGGACCACGCACTCCCCCCCGCTTCCTGACCCCACACACACCGTCTCCTGCTCTTGCTCATCGGCCAAGGATGAGCATCATGCGGGCTGAAGCCCGCGCTCCATCGCGGCCACGCACCGATCAACTGAAAAACAATGTCCCCTACTCCACCCTTCGGCCGAAACGAAGGACCTTCGCGCGGTACCCCATCCCTCGCCCACCCAGGGACCAGCGAAGCGATGTTCCGATTGGCGCTCCAGAGAACCACGCCCTTCACGATCGGGCCTATCCTCCAACTCGACCGACCTGTCGGCCGAAACGAAGTACTCCCACCTGGTACCCCACCCCTCGCCCGACCAGGGACGAGCGGAGCGAGGTTCCGGTTGGCGATCCAGAGAATCCAGGTCCTTCACGATTGGGACTGCCCTCTCGCCGGAGCCCTCCGCCATCCAGTGATCGAGAGCCCATCGAGGAACGGGCCGGCGTGGGGGCGGGGGCGGTCCGGGGACGGAGGGGAGGGCAAGCCCCGGGACAGCCGTCGGGACGCCGAACGCAGGCGGCTTGGCCCGACGGGGTGGGCGGGTTGGGGGAAGGGTAAGTCGCCGAGTACGGCGTATCCGGCGAGCCGTCCCGGGGTGCAGCCCGAGCCGCAGGAGCCGGGGCGCACACGCCCCCACGGCCCCGGGGAGCGCAGCG
>JAMOVQ010000100.1 GCA_027067575.1 Thermoanaerobaculia bacterium
TCGAGGGCACCGTCCGGGATCGTCCCGGGGTCCGCCATTCCCTCGGGAACGTCGAGCTCTGGATCGGAGGGCAGGTAGTCCGCGTACCGCCCCACCACGAGACGCTCCACGCCGGACCTTCCGGCAGCCTCGAACGCCTTCGGCGCCAGGTCGGCCGTGGTGATGAGCACGCGCGCGCCGCTGTCTTCGAGCAACGCCCCGGCCTCCTCACCTGTCAGCATGGGGTTGAGCGGCACGACGACGGCGTTGGCCCGAAGGATCCCCATGAAGCCGATGGCGAAGTGGGGCGTGTTCTGGAGGTACAGCGCGACCCGGTCGCCCTTTCCGACCCCGAGCGTCCGAAGCCCCCCGGCCACCCGTTCCACGGCGTCGAGGAACGCCGCGTGGCTGATCCTCGTGCCGTAGAACACCATGGCCGTCCGATCCGGGAACCGCCGGGCCGAGCTCTCCACGAGCTCGAACAGCGGAACCTCCGGTCTGGGCAGCGACCGTGGCAACCGCCGCGGCCAGTGAACGAAGTGACGTGTGTTCATCCCATCCCCTCCTTTCGCTCCACGGCCCGCCGAAACGTGCGACCCAGGGCACGATCGGTGGGACCGAACCTCTCATCACCCGGACCGGAGACCAGCTCCCGGCCACCGGGATGCCGTCGCTCTACCGCCACGCGTTCCGAACTCAGGCGGAAGATCCGCTCCTCCGACATCCATCCGGTCCGCCTCGTCGTCGATCCTCCAAACCCCATACTCTCGCCCCCGGCTACAGAGCTTTACTCGTGAGTCAAGTTTGCATCCTCGGCCGCCCCGTGTCAAGCACGGACCGTGGCGCTGCCGACCGTCACGGCCTTGCACCATCCAGCAGCGGCGCTCCAGGCAAGCTGCAGCACATCAAGCCGAACCTTCCGGCGGACGGAAACCGGGAGGAGAGACCCCGGATGACGCTGCATGGAACCCGCGACGGAGCTCCCGCTATGGTGGTTGCGGCGCTCCTGACCCTGGCAACGGCCCGAGCCGAGGTCTTTCCGCACCAGCTCCCGGACTGTGCCGCCTTCACCGAACCGTTGGCAGATCTGATCGCCTCGGTCTTCGGTGAACGATCTGGAGTGCCGTGCGCCGATCTCGATGGCGACGGGAGAAACGGGGCCACCGGCCCTGCGGTCCGGGTCGATGGCACGGCTTCCCGGCACCGCTGACGGAACCCGCATGATGAGTGAGACGGCCCCGCCGGGGCGGGGCCGTCGTCGATGGTCCAGGCTTCCGGGTTCAGTCGAAGAGCGGGAAACTCCGGTGCGTGAACGTGTCGAACAGCGGCTTCATGCTGAAGAAGTTCGGGTCGTACACGGGCAGGCCGTGCTCGTCCATCCGGATGTCGCCGGACTCGCCCAGCGGGAACATGGACTCGATCCGCACGGGGCCGTTCTCGCCGAACTCGATGCAGTGTGCGTAGGTCGACCGCGAGGCGAACGGCGTGGTGCCGATCTCGCCGAGCAGCGGGTGCACGTACCGGATCTTACCCCGCGGCGCACTCCACGGCCGCTCACCGAGGCTCGCCAGCACGGCGTCGAGCGCCTGAACGATCAGCTCCTGCGGGTCCGTCGGCTTACCAGAGCCCGAGACGTCCTGGAACCAGTCGTAGTTGTCGACGATGCTGGAGGACTCTCCGGCCAGCGCGTGGACGAGCACGTTGAACATGGTCCCCAGCGGCTGGTCGTCCCACGCCATGCCGACGGCCGCGAACTCGTCCTCGAAGACGAGCCGCATGACCTCGCGGAGCCAGGCATCCTGGAGGACCCAGGCGTCGGAACGGTACATGCCGTCGACCCACTGCGACTCGCCCCCGTCCGGGAAGTGGCCGTCCCACGACTCGAGGAGCGCGACGGCCGCGTTGCGGGCGTCCGACGGGTGGGCCGCCACGGCCTGGGTGAAGGCGTCGGAGACGAACTGCCACGGGATGCCGCCGCCGCCGAACGAGTCGGTGGTGGCGATGAACAGCGCGAGATCCCGGACCTGCTCGAAGCTCAGGTCGTTGTGGGCGTCCAGGTAGTCGTAGACCACGTGGGCGCGGTGGACCGGCCCCATCTGGTACCAGACGTTGTTGGGCGGGTTGTCGTACCACGCCACCGCCTTGTTGTTCCAGCCGCCGTAGTAGCCGCGGCTCGTGTTGACGTCGTGGGCGCGCGGCTTGAGCATGACGGGCGCCGGCCACTCCTGGGTCCCGTCGCCGAGCAGCGGCAACCGCGGGTCGGCGCCCTCGGGCCGGACCGGGTCCCGCCCGGACATCCAGTAGGCGATGTTGCCGTCCCGGTCGGCGTAACAGAAGTGCTGGCTGACCGCCACACCCTCGATGGCCTGACCGAACTGGTCGACCGAGGTCGCCTTGGCCAGGTCGAGGAACGCCCGGATCGTCCCGGCCTCGTACCCCCAGTGGGCGTACTTCCACGAGATGATGGTGTCACCAGGGTCGTTCGGGTCGTACGGCATGGGGTAGACCACGGGACCGTGGGACGTCCTGAAGACCGGGATGGTCACGTCGGTCCCGCCCGCGACGTGGATCGTCTCCATCCGGTCGAGCCGGACGGCGGCCGCCGGCTCGAGGTAGTAGTCGGTCGTATGGGCGTGCCCCACCTGCATCGACCAGGCGTGGTGCGGCGTCCGGCCGATGATGATCCCGGGGATTCCGGGAACGGTCATCCCCGAGACCTCGAGTCCGCCGCCGCGGATCGAGCCCTCGGCGACGATGGAGGGCACCGGGAACCCCATCTGTGGACCGGAGTAGATGATCGGGTGCCCCGAGGCCGTCTTGGACCCCGAGACGACCCAGGCGTACGACCCCATCTTGACCCGGGCGCCGATGGCCTCGAGCTGCCGGACCCGCCCGTCCAGGGTGGCCCGGAGCGTCCGGGCCGCGGTGCGGAGCCCGGTCAGCCGCGAGGCGTCGAACCGCGGGGCGCGGGGCGCGTGGGCCGATCCCGCCCCCGACGGGATGTAGGTCGGCGCCGCCGGATCGTTGATCCAGCGCAGGTCGGCGAACATCCCGGCGCCCTGCTCCGGGCCAAACACGGTGACCAGCGCCTGGTACAGCGCAGCGTTCTCGACCTGGCCCATGTCCAGCGCCTCCACGTCGAAGTTCCGCTGCATGAGCGCGATCCAGGCAAGACAGTCGTTGACGGTCCAGTCCGCGGGGACGAAGGTGAACCCGCCCGCGGCGCCGACGGCCTTGAACTCGAACGGCAGCATGGAGGCGTCGGCCCGGACCTCGGCGATCCGCCGGTTGACGCCCTGGACGTAGGCGCGGATCACCTGCCGGGACTCGTCGTCGAGCTTCCGGAACATGGCGTCGAGCTCGGTGTCCGTGTACCCGATGGTCCGGATGAAGATGTCCTGGGGCAGGTAGTTCGCCCCGAACACCTCGGCCATGGTGCCCCGGGAGGCGCGCCGGTAGAGCTCCATCTGCCAGAGTCGATCGGTGGCCATGGCGTACCCCATGGCCTCGAAGACGTCGCCGGTGGTGCCGCCGGTGATGTACCAGACCCCCCTGTCGTCACGGACGGTGGACACCGGCACCGTCTCGCTCGTCCCGGCCGCCGCGGCGGCGTACTGGAAGTAGGCGTCGTTGGAGTCGCTGACCACGACGGACAGGTAGCCGTACGCCGTCCCGTCGCACCCCTCGGTGCAGGTGACCACGACCGAACCCGCGCCGCTGCCGGTCTCGTTGGCACGGAACTGGACGATCTCGCCCGGGCCGGCCGTCCTCTGCCACGAGCCGATCTCGGCACCCGTGCCGTCCAACGCCACGATGGTGAACGTCTGGGCCGACGCGCCGGCGTTGGCCACGCCGACGTTGACCCGGTGCGTGCCCGAGTCCACCGGCGCCGGGAACGTCACCGAGCCACCGGTCCCGAACCCCGCGCCGAGGGCGACGGGGCCGATCCCCTGGCCGTAGGAGCCCGCGGACTCCACGGTGAACGTTCTCGAGCTCATGACGACCTTCTGGCTGGCGTCCCAGAGCAGGATGTACTTCCCGTCCGGCACCCCGCCGAACGCCGCCACCACGTCGGGGACCTCCGTCGACGTGCCCGCCCCCCCGAGGGTGACGTCGGTGCTCCAGTCGTCACCCGCCGGGTTGAGCAGGACGAGGTGGACGACGGCAGGCGAGCTGCCCTCCACCTGGGTGACGTACAGGCTCGTCCTCCAGGTCGAGCCCTCCGCTCCCGGCAGATGCGCGACGACCGGGACGACGCCCGCCGTCATCGGTTCGAGCGTCTGGGCCCCCGCCACCGCCACGGCGGCGAGCATGGCGAACCCCACGATGAACAGAACACGACGACTCATGATCCCCCTCCTTTTCGCTTCGATTCCCACGACCTCGCGGCCCGCGTGATCTGCCCTCAATCGTACCACCGGAAGGGCCCGTGCGCGCACCGTCCTCCACCGGGGCCTTCCATCTCCGGAGGAACCCGTCCCCGGGCGGCGCGGAAGGATCCGCCGGGAGCCGCGCAGACCGTATAATCCCCGGCGGGAGGGACGCATGGGACAGACCGTCACGGAGAAGATCGTCCAGGCGCACGCGGTGGACCTGCCGCCGGGTCACGAGGTGCGGGCGGGGGACATGGTCACGGTGCGGCCGCACCACGTCATGACCCACGACAACACGGGGGCGGTGATCCCCAAGTTCCGCACCATCGGGGCGCCCCGGGTGGCCGACCCTTCCCAGCCGGTGTTCGCCCTGGACCACAACGTCCAGGACCGGTCCGAGGCCAACCTGGCCAAGTACCGGAAGATCGAGGCGTTCGCCGGCGAGCACGGTATCGTCTTCCACCCGGCCGGCGCCGGCATCGGGCACCAGCTGATGATCGAGCGCGGGTTCGTCCACCCGGGCCGGCTCGAGGTGGCCTCGGACTCCCACTCGAACATGTACGGCGCGGTCTCGGCGCTGGGCACGCCGGTGGTCCGCACCGACGCCGCGGCGATCTGGGCGGCGGGTACGACGTGGTGGCAGGTCCCCCGCACCGTCCGGGTGGTGCTGGAGGGTGCGCTGCGGCCCGGAGTGACGGGCAAGGACGTCATCCTGACGCTGATCGGCCTGTACGCCTCGGGCGAGGCGCTCAACGCGGCGGTGGAGTTCCACGGCCCGGGCGTGGCCACGCTCTCCATGGCCGACCGGATGACCATCGCCAACATGACCACCGAGTGGGGCGCCCTCGTGGGCTGGTTCCCGTTCGACGCCGTCACCGCAGCGTACCTGCGGGAGCGGGCCGCCGTGCTTGCCGCCGAGGGGATCACGGACCGGCTGACGGAGGCGATGGTCGCCGGCTGGGAGGCCGATCCTCCGGCCCCCGACCCCGGAGCGGCCTACGCCGCCGAGATCGTGCTCGACCTCGACTCGGTCTCGCCCCACGTCACGGGCCCGGACACGGTGACGGTCACCCGGCCCGTGGCCTCCATCGCCCCCGGCGAGATCCGGGTGGACCGGGCGTACCTGCTCTCCTGCGTCAACGGACGGCTCGAGGACCTGCGGCAGGCCGCGGAGGTGCTCGGTGGGCACCGGATCGCGGAGCACGTCCACCTCTACGTGGCGGCGGCCTCGGCGGAGATCGAGGCCCGCGCCCGCGAGGAGGGGACGTGGCAGACGCTGCTCGACGCCGGGGCCACGGCGCTGCCGCCGGGGTGCGGAGCGTGCATCGGGCTGGGTGAGGGGCTGCTGGAACCGGGCGAGGTCGGAATCTCCGCAACCAACCGGAACTTCAAGGGACGGATGGGCTCGCGCGACGCCAGGGCGTACCTGGCGAGCCCGGCCGTCGTGGCGGCCTCGGCGCTCGCCGGTCACGTCGCGGCGCCGGGCGACGTGCCCGGAGACGAGCCCGAACGGCGGTTCCGGGACCTCGGGTGGCGCCCCGAGCCTCGCTCCGTCGAGATCCTCGAGGGGTTCCCGGCACGGTTCGAGGGGCGGCTCCTGCTGCTGCCAGCCGACAACCTCAACACCGACGGGATCTACGGAAAGGACGTCACCTACCGCGACGACCTGACGCCGGAGGAGATGGCCGCCCACGCCATGCTCAACTACGACCCGGCGTTCCAGGAGATCGCCCGCGAGGGCGACATCATCGTGGCGGGCGCCAACTTCGGCACGGGGTCCTCCCGCGAACAGGCCGCCACCGCCCTCAAGTACCGGGGGATCCAGCTCGTGATCGCCGAGAGCTTCTCGGCGACCTACCTGCGCAACGCCTTCAACAACGCGTTCATCTGCCTGGAGAGCCCGGCGCTCTCCCGGGCGGTGCGGGCGGCGTACGCGGGGCAGGCCGATGCGGGGGCCCGGACCATCGCGGGCGACACCCTGACCGTGGACATCGCGCGCTCTGTGGCCCTCTGGCGGGGCCAGGAGTACCCCGTCTCGCCCCTCGGGCCGGCGGCGCAGGAGCTCGTCCTGGCCGGGGGGCTCGAGGCCGCCACGCGGCGCCGCCTGGGGCTCTGACGCGGCGTGGGGGAGGAACGGGAACGCCGGTGCACCGAGGCGGACCGCCTGGCGGTCCGGGAACGGCTCTCCGGGGAACGCCGGAGGACCCGCCGGTTCTTCAACCTCGTGGCGCCGGCGTTCCACATCATCGACCGGCGGCTGCTCCCCGAGTACCGGAGGGCGCTGGAGACCATGGCGCTGGACCCGTCCCTGGACGTCCTCGACCTGGCCACGGGGACGGGGACCCTGGCGCTGGCGTTCGCAGAGCGGGGCCACACCGTGGCCGGGATCGACTTCGCCGGGCGGCTCCTGCGGAGGGCGAGACGACGGCTGCCCGGCGCCGACCTGCGGAGGATGGACCTCGCGGAGCTGCCCGCGTTCGGGGAGCGCTCGCGGGGGATCGTGGCCATGGGGTACCTGCTCCACGGCCTCGACCCCGCCATGCGGCGGTTCGTCCTGTGCGAGGCCGCCCGGATCGCGCGGCGGTGGATCGTGGTGTTCGACTACGCCCGCCCCGGCCCGTTGGCGGTCCGGATCGTCGAGTGGATCGAGGGACCCCACTACCCGTCGTTCGTCGCCCGGCCGTTCGGCGAGCACGCCGGGGAGGCGGGGCTGGCGGTGGTCGCGTCGGGGGAGACGTCGGACGTGGGAGGATGGTGGCTGCTGGAGCACGTACACGGGAAGGAGGCCGCCGATGGGTGACGGGATGATCCGGGCGATGGCGCTGGACGGGAGGGCACGGGTCGTGGCCGCCCGGACCACGGAGACCGTGGAACGGCTGCGGGCGATCCACGAGCCCTCGCCCACGGTGACGGCGGCGCTGGGACGGGTGGCCACGGGAGCGCTCCTGCTGGCGGCCGCTCTGGAGAAGGTCACCGGGCGGGAACCGATGCTGACGGTGGAGATCGACGGCGGAGGGCCGGCGGGCAGGCTCCTGGCCACGGCGTCGCCGTCGGGCTGGGTCCGGGCCACCGTGGCGAACCCCGGCGCCACGGCGCCGCCGCGCCCCGACGGCAAGCTCGACGTGGCGGCGGTGGTGGGGACGGAGGGCAGCCTCGTGGTCACGCGGGATCCCGGGATCGGCGAGCCGTACCGCGGCGTGGTCCCCCTGGTCTCCGGCGAGATCGCCAGGGACCTGGCGTACTACCTCTCCGAGTCCGAGCAGGTTCCGTCCGCCGTGGCGCTCGGCGTCCACGTCCTGCCGGAGAACCGCGTGGAGCACGCCGGGGGCTACCTGGTGCAGCTGCTTCCGGGCGTCGGGGACGACGAGGCCGCCGCGCTGGCGGCGCGGGTCGCCGAGCTCGGCGCCGTCACGCCGCGGATGCGGGAGGGGGAGGGGCCCCAGGCGTGGCTCGAACGGCTGTTCCCCGGCGGGATCGAGATCCTCGAACGCGTGCCGGTCCGGTTCCACTGCGGCTGCTCCCGCGACCGTGTGGAGCGGGCGCTCAAGCTGCTGGGGGCCGGCGAGGTCCGCTCGCTGCTCGAGCAGAGCCGGACCGAGCCCGTGGCGCTGACCTGCGAGTTCTGCCGCACGGCGTACACCGTGCCCCCGGAGGACCTCCGGCGGCTGCTCGCCGAGATCGAGGAGGAGACCGGCACGGACGCCGGCGTCCCGGCGAACTGACGGGAGCGGTGTCAGAGCCGGCGTCCGGGTTCCGGCCGGAACGCGTCCCGGTAGTGCCGGAGGCGCCACGGCACCACGCCGCCCCGGCGCTCGATGGCCACCACGTCGAACCGGCACGGGCGCTCCCACAGCCCGTGGCGTGAGAGGTACGCCTCCGCCGTCCACACGATCCGGCGGCGCTTCTCCGCGTCCACGGACGCCGCAGCGCCGCCGAACGCCCGGCTCGACCGCGTCCGGACCTCGACGAACACGATGGTCCGCCCCCGCTCCATCACCAGGTCGAGCTCGCCGCCCCGCGTCGCCCACCGCCTGTGCCGGAACCGGTACCCCTTCGCCAGCAGCCAGAGCAGCGCCGCGAGCTCGCCCGCCCGCCCGAGCCGCGCACGCCGGTCCACCGGTCCCTCACCGTCCCCGGACCGCCCCGATCATCGCCTCGGCGATGCGCTCCGCATCGGGAACCGCAGCCCGCTCGAGGTTCCGGGCGTACGGGATCGGCACGGGTTCCCCGCCCACGCGGCGCACGGCCCTGAGCGTGCGCGGGCCCAGCGTCTCGACGACCCGTGCCACCACCTCCCCACCAAAGCCGTGCATCACGGGCGCGGCCTCCACCGTGAGGAGCCGCCGCGTGCGGGCGGCCGAGGCGGCGATCGTTCCGATGTCGAGGGGGACGAGCGTCCGCGGGTCGATCACCTCGGCCTCGATCCCCTCGGCGGCGGCCATCCGGGCCGCCTCGAGCGCCGCGGAGACGATGCCACCCACGGCGATCACCGTCAGATCCCGGCCCTCCCTGAGCACCCGGGCTCGTCCCAGGGGCACGACCCAGTCCCCGGGCGGGAGCGGCCCGGTCTCCAGGTAGCCCAGCTTGTTCTCGAGGAACAGCACGGGGTTCGACGAGCGGATCGCCGCCCTGAGCAACCCCTTG
>JAMOVQ010000101.1 GCA_027067575.1 Thermoanaerobaculia bacterium
GAGGGCTGGACAAGGTGGGAGCGGGACGGTTTGCGGGAGAGGTGTGTCTGGAGACGGGCTGGGGAGGGGGGCTGGTGGGGGGAAGGGTGGGGATTGGGAGCGGAGGGGGGGAGGATAAAGACACTGTCCCCGATTATGGAAAGATTGGCGGCCGGCCGGGGGATCCCGGTTCGGCCGCCGCCGAGTTTTCATCCGGTTGGTTCGTTCAGGTCAACGCAGGTCGGCCGTGCAGTGGCCGCACCGTGTGGCCTCGATGGGGATCTCCATCAGGCAGAACGGGCAGTTCTTCGTCGTCGGTTCGGCAGGAGCAGCTTCTTCCTGACGCTTCATCCGGTTGATCTGCTTGACCACGATGAAGATGGCGAAGGCAATCAGGATGAAGTCGATCACCGTGTTGAGGAAGACGCCGTAGGCGATCACCGGCGCTCCGGCCTCACGTGCGGCTTCCAGTGTGGCGTACCCCTTGTGACCGAGGTCGATGAACAGGTTGGCAAAGTCAACGCCACCGAGCATCATTCCAAGCGGCGGCATCAGCACATCCTTGACGAACGACGAGACGATCTTGCCGAACGCCCCGCCGAGGATGATACCGATCGCCATGTCCATGACGTTGCCCCTGAGCGCGAACTCTTTGAACTCCTTGAACATAACTACCTCCTCAGGCCTCGTCGAGCTTTGGGATTCGGAGTTTCTGACCGACCCTGATCATGTTGGGGTCGTCCAGGATGTCCCGGTTGGCCTCGAAGATTTTCGGGTACAGGCTCGCCTTGCCGTAGAACCGCTTGGCGATGGCCCCCAGGGTATCCCCGGGCTGGACCTCGTAGATCTCCTCCGCCGCCGGTTCTTCCGCCGCGGGCTCCGGAGTGGGAGCGGCTTCCGGAGCGGGGACGGGCTCCTCGACACGGATCCGGTTGATCACGTTGTCTGCGTCCTTGAGCCTCGACGACAGCTCCATCATGGCCCGTGTTTTCGCGTCACGATCCTTTGCGGTGCCGTATACCGTGACGACCTTTCCGTCGATGGAAACATCGAGATTTTCCACGGCAAGCCCCAGCCCGCGGACCTCCGCGAGCGCCTTCTTTACTTTCTCGTCGAACGACTCGAACAGCCCGAACAGTCCCATTGTGTACCCTCCTTGTGTCGCCGTGTGGTCAGAACTTGACCACGAGAGAGATGGTTGTGGTGGTATCCGTCTCGTCGAACCCGGGGACCGGATCGTTGTCGTAGCGGAGGAGGTACCCGAGCTTGAGCGCGAACTTCGAGCTCAGGGAGGCCTCGATGGAGGTCTCCGATCGGAGCCGCCAGTCGCTCGACTCGTCAAAGTTGGGGAACCAGACGAGCCGTTCCCCGATTGTTGTTCCCTCGCTCGGGTGCCAGGCCCAGTCGAGGCCGAGGAGACCTCCGAGAAAATCGCGGTCCTCCACACCGATCAGATCTTCACTGGTCCAGGTCAGCCCGCCGTCGAACGACAGCTCGTGCGTCGGGCCGGCCAGTGCGATGTACTTCGCACCGGCGCCGACGATGGCGCGCATGTCGTAGCCTGCAAAGGCATCGTGCTCGCCGCTGATCCCGGTCCAGAGGCTCCACCGTTCCGAGAGCGCCCGCTCGCCACGGAGCCGTGCCCCGTACCGTTCGGCTGTGGTGTCACCGTTGTTCTCCGATTTCAGGTAATAGGCACCGGCATCGAGTCCCCACGGCTGGGGTTTCCTCGTGACGGCGAAATCCAGGCCGATGGTCTGGGTGTCGCTGTTGCCGCTCGTGGAGACGAAGGAGAATCCGAGCGAGCTCTCCCACGGATTCTCGGCCGTGGCCTCGTCCTCTCCGGCCACCGCAGGACCGGCGAGAAGGAGAGCCGTGATCAGGAGCAGGGGCACCATCATCTGGATCGAGTCTCTTCGAAACATTGGCTTCTCTCCTTGCGTGATGATTCGTGATCTCTCCAAGAATCTCAAGGTTCCTCTACCATGCCGGCACGGCCTGGCTCCCCCGTCCGGGTAGCCGGAGAGTGCCGGATGATCGGCGTCAGAACATCTTACCCAGAGTACCCAGCAGAGAGCCCAGTCCCCCGCCTTCGCCGGCCGACTGGAGCGCCTTCATGACGAGCGGGAGCAGAGCCTCCAGGATGCCCGAGGCCTTCCCTGTGTCGACACCCAGCGCCTGAGACAGTGACTGGGCCGCCCCGGCGTGATCGGGAAGCGCGTGTGCGTTTCCGCCCCCCATCAGGTTTCCGAGCATCTCCATGCCCCCCTCGAGCAGGTCGCCGAGGCCGCCCTGTGCCGCTCCACCGAGCTGACTCGTGATGACCTCCACTGCGGAAGGCACTGCCTTTTCCGCCGTGCTCCGGTCAAGTCCGAGCTGCGAGGTCAGCTGACTCACAGCGTCGCCGCCGATCATTTCAACGATCGTTCCGATCAGATCCTGCATCGTTCCTCCCGTTCCTTGTTCTGACACCATCATACCGCAACACCTTCAGCACAGCAGCTTCCGTGCCAGCCTGACGCCGTGGCTGACGTCCCCCATCATGGTGATCCTGCCCCGTCCCGGGACGCCTGTCCGGCCCTGCTACACTCCGCCAGAGACAGGGGAGGAGATCCATGGCTTCGGGAAAGCTCTACCTTGGAACACACGACGGTGAACGGGTATTTCTCAAGGGCGACCATCTGACGACCCACGCGGTCTGCGTCGGGATGACCGGGTCGGGAAAGACGGGTCTGGGGATCGTGGCGCTCGAGGAGCTGGCGCGGCAGGGGATTCCGCTGCTCGTGGTGGACCTCAAGGGCGACATGGTCGACCTGCTGTTGCAGTTTCCGGCGCTGGAGCCTGCGGAGTTCGAACCGTGGCTTCCGCCCGGCGAGTCGGACGACCGGCGCGCCGCGGCCGAGCGGGTCGCGGCGATGTGGCGGAAGGGACTGGAGGGGAGCGGCCTCGGCGGGAGCGACATCGCCGCCGTTCGCGATGGGCTGCGGTGGCAGCTCCTGACGCCCGGTCTGGAACAGGGGGCCCCGCTCGACATCCTTCCGGCGCTCTCCGCCCCGGCAGGATGGAGTCCGGAGACCGATCCGGACGGTGCCAGGGAGCGCGTCAACGACGTGACCTCCGCGCTGCTTTCGCTGATCGGCCGTGGCGGGGATCCGCTCTCCGACCGGGATCAGGTGCTCGTCGCCTCGGTGATCCTGGAACACTGGCGGCGCGGGGACCCGCTCGACCTGCCCACGTTGCTGGGAAGCCTCGCCGAGCCCCCGCTGGAACGGCTCGGCGTCCTACCGTTGGAGACCGTCTACCCGCGCAAGGAGCGGATGGAGCTCGTCCTCGCGCTCAACACGCTGCTGGCCAGCCCGGCGTTCGCCGCATGGACGAAGGGCACGCCGCTCTCCATGGAGGCGCTCCTCGGGCCCCCGGGGGAACCTCGGGGGTCCATCGTCACGCTGGCGCACCTGGACGAGCGGGAGCGGCTGTTCGTGCTGGCGCTGCTGGCCTCGGAGCTGGCCTCCTGGATGCGCGGCCAACCCGCCTCGGACGGCCTGCGCTGTCTGCTTTACATCGACGAGGTCCATGGGATCCTCCCGCCCTACCCCGCCAATCCGCCCACCAAGCCGCCACTCCTCACGCTGCTCAAGCAGGGCCGGGCGTTCGGGGTCGGGGTCTGGCTGGCAACCCAGAACCCCGTGGACATCGACTACAAGGCACTGGGCAACGCGGGGGTCAAGCTGATCGGCCGGCTCGTCACCGAGCGGGACCGCGATCGGGCCCTCGAGGGGTTCGGGATGCGCACCCTGCCCGACGGCACCGACGCCCGCCGGATCGTGGCCGGTCTGGCCAAGCGTCAGTTCCTGATGGACGACGTCCGCGCCGAGCCGAGAGTCCAGATTTTCTCCTCTCGGTGGGCCATGAGCTACCTCAGAGGGCCGGTCACCATCGCCGAGATGGGGCCGCTGCTCGAGCGGTTCCGCCCGGCGGATCTTCCGGCGCGGTCCGAGACTGCACGGAAGGAGCGGCCGGCCGCGGAGGCCCATCCCGGCGGGGACGCCACCTCGCCCCCCGTCCTGGCGGCACCCCTCCCCGTGCGGTTCGGCCCGGAGCCTGGTGAGGCGGCTCCCGCCGTCCTCGCCCGCCTCCGTGTGACGGTGGAACGGAAGACGCTCGGGCTGTTCCGGACCGTGGAGGAGACCTGGTGGATCCCCGCCGTGGAGGAGGGGCTCGACTGGGAGAACGCGACAACGCTCGAGGAGGAGCCTACCGTGCTTGAGGAGCCGCCCCAGGGGATGACGTTCCCACCCGCGGTTCCGCCCGGGCTCGAGAAGGACCTCTCGCGGCTCGATCGCGAGCTCGTCTCGTGGCGCGCCCGGCGTCCCGTCACCGTGCTGGCCAACCGGAAGCTGAAGCTCGTGGCGGAGCCGGACGAGGACCGGGAGGCGTTCCTCCAGCGGTGCCTGGAGGCAGCCGATCGCGCCGACGACGCCCGTCAGGAGCGCGTTCGCGCCCGGTTCGAGCGACGGATCAGCACCGTCCGGCGCCGCCTCGAACGGGAGAGGGAGGAGCTCGAGCGCGACCGGCGGCAACTCGAGGCTCGCAAGGCCGAGGAGAAGCTCGGCATGGTGGAGGGGCTGTTTTCGGTCCTGCTGGGGTCGCGCAGCCTCCGGTCCGCGGCGGGCAAGGCGGGGACCCGTGCCCGGGGCGTGGCGTCGAAGCGCCGGATGCGGGCCCGGGCCGAGGGTGCCGTTGAGGAGTCGGTCTCGGAGATCGCCCGGCTCGAGGCCGAGCTCGAGGACCTCGCGGAGGCGATGCAGGAAGAGATCGACCGGATCGCCGCCGAATCCGAGGCCATCGCCGAGCAGATCGAGGAGATCCCGGTCCGTCCGAAGCGCGCCGACGTCACCGTGGGCACGACGGTCCTCGTCTGGAGCGCCGATGCCTGACGCCCCGGCCCGTCTCCCGTGTCAGGGCCGAGGCGATCGGAACCGGCGGGCCGGGGCCCGCGCCATCTTCAAGATTCAAGACCGGAAGGAGGACACCATGCCAACCGAAGCCGCCCGGCAGGCTCTCGCCATCCTGGTGTTCGGCGTCGTGCTCGGCTGGCTCTGAGCCCGGCCACACCCGGTGATCCTGGTCTTCGTCTCGGCGGGGCGAACGGCCGTGGAGCACGCCTTCCCACCGGTGGCCGGGGTCACTGCGGCGGGGGCGGGGCGGGTGTAGAATGACGGCCTTCCGGGAGGGAACTGGAGGGGGCATGGCACGCTGCAGGGGACGTTGGCTCATCGTGCTCGTGACCGCGGCATTCCTGAGCGTCACACCGGCGGTCCGGGCCGTGGAGCAGACCGTAGTCTTGCAACTGGGGCTCGACGGCTACTCGGGGGTGGCCGACACCGACGTGGAGACCAACGACTGGGACACGCCGCCGCAGTACACGGTCAACTACGGCCAGAACGAGGTGCTGCACCTGGACCGTGACGGCGGCGCGAACGTCCTGATCCGGTTCGACCTCTCGGCGATCCCGTCGAACGCCGCGGTCCGCTCAGCGACGCTCGAGTTGTACAACACGACGGACTCCTCCGGCCACGAGCGGCGGATCGAGGCGTTCCGGGTGCTCGCCGACTGGGACGAGGGCAACCAGGTGGCGTCGCCCATCGACGAACCGGGCAAGCACGGCGCAACCGGCGACGACGCCTTCGACTGGTGGACGGGGGAGGGGACCGACGTCCCGTGGCACGCCAGGGGCCTCGAGGCCGGGACCGACTACGACGCCGCGGTGCTCGATACCGCCGCCGTCACGGACGAAGGGTGGTCCACCTGGGACGTGACGGCCACGGTGCAGGCGTGGGTGCGGGGGAGCGCCCCCAACCACGGGCTCGTGCTGCGGGACGCCACGGGGTGGGTCGACGGCAACCCGGACTGGCGGGACTTCGTCTCGAGCCAGTCGGGGGACGCGGCACACCGGCCGGTGCTTCGGATCGTCTACGACCCCGACACGCCGATGGCCGACGCCGGGCCGGACCAGGAGGAGCTGCACTGGGACGGCGGGCCGATCACGCTGGACGGCTCGGGCAGCCACGACCACCCCGGAGGCGACGACGCGACCCTCCAGTACTCGTGGCGGGTCGTACGGTCCGCGTTCGGCGCCTCGCTCGCCGGTGAGGTCTGTACCACGGCTGTCTGCACCGTCCAGCCGGACGCCGCGGGCGACTGGACGTTCGAGCTCGTGGTGACCAACGCCGTGGGGTCCTCGGCGGCGGACACGGTGCGCGTCCACCTGCTGTCGATCCCGGCGGGCCACCCGAGGCTCCTCCTGACGCCGGAGAAGCTGGCGGCGCTCAGGGCGCGCGCGGTCTCCACGAATCCGCGGTGGACGGCGCTCCTCGGCCAGGCGGACGCCTCCGACGGCGACAAGCTGGCCAAGGCGCTCGTCCGGCAGGTGCTCGACGAGCCGTCGTACTGCTCCGGGACGGACGGCGCCATCGCCATGGCGCTGGCCGAGATCCAGTCGGGCCAGACCTGGTCGACCCAGGCCGGGGACATCGCGCTGGTGTACGACTGGTGCCACGGCGAGCTGTCCCAGACCGACCGCGACACGATCCTGGACTGGTTCGCGACGGTCTCGAGCGACGGCGACGACATCCCCGGCTGGGGCAACTACTGGCCGCGCTGGGGGTACTCCTTCGCGTTCATGGGGCTTGCCGCCCTCGGCGAGGCCCCGGACGCCCGCTCGTGGATGGACGAGTTCCGGGAGAACCGGTTCGGCGCGTACGACGTCGACAACCTCGACCGGATCGCCGCGGGCGGCGGCTGGCCCGAGGGGACCGTGTACGACTGGATCGCCAACCTGTGGCGGGTCAAGGCCGCCGCGGGCTGGCGGACGGCCACGGGCGAGAACCTGTTCGAGGCGACGGCGTGGTTCCGGGAGCGGCTGGCGTACCTGCCGACGCTGTGGCTGCCCGGCACCGCCGACTCCTGGGGGCACCTCTACCACCCGTACATCGGCCACGGCGACGCCGAACGCAACCGCGGCCCCATGGCCGACTACGGCCGGATCATGGCGGAGATCCTGGTCGAGGCGTTCCCGGACGACCCCGACGCACGCGCGCTCCAGGGGTACCTTGCCGCGCCGCCCGTGGACCGGCCGGACGACTTCCTGGCCCACGAGGAGTTCCTGTTCTTCGACCCGGACCTTCAGGGAACCGCGCCGTCCGCCACGGGGCACCTGGCCGCCGGCACCGGTGAGGCGTTCTTCCGCAGCGGCTGGCCCGCCGGGGCCGGGGACGACTCCACGGACGTCACCGTGATCCAGTTCCACTGCGGCGACCGGTTCTCCTACCACCAGCACTACGAGCAGGGCGCCTTCACCCTGTTCTCCGGCGAGCCGCTCCTGCTGGACTCCGGCGTCTACTCGGGAGAGGGGCTGTCCAGCCACGACGTCAACTACTACGTGCGGACCGTCGCTCACAACACGCTGGTGGTGTCCAACCCGTCCGAGGACCTGACCGCGGCGCGGCCCGACGCCGTCTCCAACGACGGCGGCCAGCGGCCCCCGTACCCGGGCACCCGCGCCCCGACCTCCGTGGCGTACCTCGAGGAGCACGCGCCGATCTACGAGACCGGCGACCTCCTCGCCTGGGAGAACGGTGCGGACCTCGGCTACGTGCGCGGCGACGCCACCGCCGCGTACAACAGCACCCTCTGGGCCCAGGCGGACCACACCGACCTGCCCGGGAACGTGGCCAAGGTCTCCCGGTTCCATCGTGAGCTGGTGTACCTGCGCGCCGACGCAACCCGCCCCGGCGAGGCCGTAGTGCTGTACGACCGGGTCGGCGTGACCGACCCCTCGTTCAGCGGGGAGAACACGAAGCTCCTGTTCCACACGCTCCGCCAACCGGTGGTGGACGGGCCCTCGACGAACGTCTCCCCCGGGGAGATCCTGTTCACCGCGCCGTCCGAGGCCGTGGCCACGGCGCCCGGCGGGGCGCGGGTGACGCTGCGGTTCGTGCTGCCGGCGTCCCGCCACGTCCGGCGGGTCGGCGGGAGGGGCGAGAAGTCGTTCTGGGTGTTCGACGCCAACTACGACTGGCACTGGAGCTCGAACGAGCCCCAGCCGCGTCCCGTCAACGACTTCGAGGACACGCCGTGGGGCGAGTGGCGGCTCGAGCTCGAGCCCGCCGACACCGGCCTCGACCACCGGTTCCTGACCGCGATCCTCCCCGACCGGACGGGGACGTCGGCGTCGCCTGCCACCACCGCCGTCTCCGGAACGGGCGTGGAGGGCGCCCTGCTCCGCTGGGCGGACGGTGCCGACGCGGTGCTGTTCGCCGCCACGGACGACGGCGCGCCACTGCCGGACACCGTGGAGTACACCGTGCCCTCGACGGTTCCCGTCCGCCACACTGTGGTGGACGCCCCGCCGGGCTCCCACTGGAACCGGACCGTGACCAGCGGCGTGGGCACCCGGACGGTCACGCTGACCCGCGACGGCACCGGGGAGCTCACGGCCTCCGACGCCGGCGTCCTGCGGTTCACCACGCCCGGCCCCATCCGGTGCGACGTCGTCGTGGACGGCCTCTGCGACTGCCGGGATCTGGCGGGCGAGATCCGGGCGCTGACCGACACCACGTGGAACCCGGGTGGCGACCCCGACGTGGACGGCGACGGACACAGGACCGCAGAAGATCTGGCCACCATCGTGGACCACATCTACGGCGGTGGCCGGTGAACGGAACCCCCGGGTACGGTCCGTTGGGGGGCGGTGCAGAGTGACGACAGGATGTTTCTGGGTTGTTCGTGGGAAGCTCGGCGGGGGCACGATGAATGATGTGGTGTGGGTCCTGATGCGGACGAAACCCGTTGGGCGGTCACCACGACACGGCGGATGTGACGCCGGTGGAGGAGGCCCTGCGGGAGCTCGCGGGGTGGCGGCTCTCATGGGCGCCGTGGGTTGTGGGCCGCTGGTTCACGGGGAGGGCACGGCATAACGTCTCCGAGACCTCTGCCGGTTGCCCGTCGTGGAACAAGTGTGTATACTCCGCGTCCCGGCAGTGCAGGCGGGACGGCCGGGTTCAGCATCGGGAGGAAACGATGGATCTGCTGAGAGAGGTGACGCAGGATCAGCTGCGCAGTGATATTCCGGACTTCCGGCCAGGGGACACGGTCAAGGTTCACGTGCGGCTGAAGGAAGGCAACAAGGAACGGATCCAGGTGTTCAAGGGGCTGGTGATCGCCCGCAAGCACGGCGGGATCAACGAGACGTTTACCGTCAGGAAGATCTCGTACGGCGTCGGCGTGGAGCGGGTCTTCCCCCTCCATTCGCCGAACGTCGCAAAGATCGAGGTGGAGCGGTTCGGCCGGGTCCGGCGGGCGAAGCTCTACTACATCCGAAACCTGCGCGGCAAGGCTGCACGGATCCCGGAGGCTCGCCGGAACTCCCGGTGAGGCCGGCGCTTGGTGAGCTGGACCGGGGCCTCCTTCGGGAGGCTCCTGCCATACTCGGAATCGACGAGGTCGGACGGGGCGCACTGGCGGGTCCGGTTGTTGTGGCCGGCGCCGTCTTCGGCACCATCCCCGACACGCCCCTCATTCAGGACTCGAAGCAGCTGACACGGCTTCAGCGGGAACGGGCCGCCAGATGGGTACGGAAGAACGCATTGCGGTGGGGGATCGTCGAGATCGGTGTGGAGACCATCGACCGGACCGACATCCTGAGAGCCGTCAGAATGGCCATGACGGCCCTCGTTCGGGAGCTCGCATCGGAGGAGACCGCCGTGGTCTGTGATGCGGTTCGTCCGAGCGATCCTTCTCTCGACGTGCTCGCTCCGGCGAAGGCCGACGAATCCTGGTTCTGTGTCGCCGCGGCCTCGGTACTGGCGAAGGTCCACCGGGATGCTGTCCTCGCCGAACTGTCGGACCGGTGGCCGGGATGGGGCTGGGAGACCAACGCGGGGTACGGGACCCGGCACCACCGGGCTGAGCTCGACCGGAGAGGACGGAGCATTCTTCATAGGACCACGTTCAGGTGGGGGCCTGTGTTACCATGACGTTTGCGGAGTTCCGCGGGGAGTTGTGGGCCTGATGGCTGTCAAGCGCGACAAGATTCTGCGCGAGGCGGAGAAGCTGGTCCAGAAGGGCCGGATCGAGCAGGCTATCAAGGAGTACGAGAAGCTCCTCAAGGTCAACCCGAACGACCCCAACACGATCAACAGGATTGGCGACCTGTACGGACGCATCGGGAAGGTCGACCGGGCCGTCGAGCTGTACGAACAGATCGCCGATCATTTCACTCGGGACGGCTTCATCACGAAGGCCATCGCGATCCTCAAGAAGATCAACAGGATCGCGCCGGACAGGCTGGACATCTTCGAGAAGCTGGCCGACCTCTACCAGCAACAGGGTCTCGTGGTCGAGGCGAAGAACCAGCTCCAGATGCTCGCCGACTGGTACACGCAAAACGGCGACACGGCAAACTCGATCAGGGTTCTCGAGCGGATCGTCCAGATCGACCCGAACAACCACATGGCACAGCTCCGGCTCGCGGATCTGCACATCACGCAGGGCGAGGCGGAGAAGGCCGTGGAAGTCTACGACCGGCTCGGCACCATGCTGCTCCAGCACGACAGGCTGGAAGAGGCGGAGCGTCTCTACCGGCACGTGCTCGAGGCGGATCCGCCGGCCGGCGAGGTCTTCGTCCCGATCTGCAGGGCGCTCATGGCAGCCGGGCGGGCCGAGGCCGCCCGGGAGTTCATCGAGGCCGCTGCGGCCCGCTCCGGTGACAACCCGGAGATCCAGGCCCTGAAGATCGAACTGGCCGTGATCTCGGGCGAGGGTCAGAAGGCTGTCAGGGCTGCCGAGACGGCGCTCGATACCTCGCCCGAGTCCACCGAGATTCAGCTGGCTGCTGGTCGGGCCTTTCTTGCCACGGGGGAGGGCCGGCGGGCGAAGGAGCTACTCCTTCCGGTCGTCGATCGGTGGCTCGAATCTGGGGCGGTCGAGGACGCGAGGGGACTGGTCAACGAGCTACTCAAGGCACAGCGGACCGACCGGGAGGTTCTGGAACGGGCCGTTCGTGCCTGGGAAGGTTCCGGGGACGGTGAGACGGCGCTCACGCTGAAGGCGGCGCTGGCGGATGCCTGTTTCCGCGGCGGTGATCGGAAGGCGGCCGAGGGGCTGTACCTCGAACTGACCCGTCAGGCGCCGGATCGGCCCATCTTCAGAGAGCGTCTGGCCCAGCTCCGGGGGGGAGAGGTGGAGCCGGCCCCCGCCGAGCCGCGGCCACTGGAAGTTCCTCCGCTGGAGGATCAGACCGCCGCCGAGATGGCGGTTCCCGGCGGGGACGCGAGGTTCGATCCCGAGGAGCGGTTTGCCGAGGCAAACGTGTTCGCGAAGTACGGTCTCATCGACAAGGCCATCGACCACCTTCGCGAGATCCTGTCGGCGTTTCCCGAGATGCACGAGGCGAGGGAGAAGCTGGTCACGCTGCTCGTGGAGCGTGGAGACCTCGATGGCGCCCGGGACATCGCCGGTCCGCTGGAGGGCCACTACCGCCGCGAGGGGCTGTTGAAGGAGCTTCGGACGCTGCGGGAGGTCCTGGGGACGGCCGAGGCGAAGGGTGTGGCCGGAGCGGTGGCAGAGGAGGAAGAGGAGGAGATCCTCTACATCGAGTTCGATGAGGAGCCGGGAGCCGTGGAGCCCGGGGAGGAGCCCGCCTCGGCAGCAGCGGCTTCAGCAGAACCGTCCATGGAGCTGGAGTTCGAGATCGAGGAGGAACAGACGCCTGAGCTCGGCGGTTCCGAACCGGCGGCGGGAGGGGAACTCGAGGAACAGCACCTCTCCGGGGAACCGTCCGCGGTGGAATCGGTTCCTTCGGCGAGACCGTCGCCGGAGACGATGGAGGGCGCAGGCCAGGACGCCGCGGCCGGAGAGCCGCCCCTGTCCGATCTCGACGGGCTCGAGGCGGTTCTGCGATCGGAGGCGGCAGCGAATCCGCCCGCTGCAGACCGGCGGTCCTCCACCTCGGCGGTGGAGGAGCTTCTCGGTTCCATCGGTCTCGACCTCGGTACGGCACGCAGGACAGAGCCGCAGACGCCGCCGCATGAGGAGTCTTCCGGTGCGGCCTCCGAACCTCCCGTCGAGGCCGGGCCGACACTGCACGAGCCGGATGAAGAGTTTGTCGAGATCACCGATGATGTGGCGGGTCCGGGGCTGGGTGACCTCCAGCAGGTGGACTTCTTCATCTCGGAGGAGCTGTACGACGATGCGTTACGAATCCTCGAACGGCTGGAGGAGGAGTTCCCGGGTCATCAGGAGATCATGGAGCGCCGGGCCGTTCTCAAGGCTCGGGGTGTCCTGTTCGAGGATGTAACTCCCGTTGGCGGGGAGGCTGCCGAGGAGCTCTTTGCCGAGGAGGAGGAGTACATCGATCTCGCTGCGGAGCTCGAGGCAGAGCTCGATGCCGAGGAGGCGATGGTTGAGGAGGCCACCGGCCACGGGCAGGAGGGGGCCCTGCTCGAAGAGGTGTTCCGGGAGTTCCAGAAGGGAGTTGCCGAGCAGCTCTCGGAGGAGGATTCCGATACCCACTTCAACCTCGGTATCGCCTACAAGGAGATGGGCCTCCTTCCCGAGGCGATCGGCGAGTTTCAGATCTCGGCCAAGAACCCCGCGTACGAGGTGGAGAGCCTCTCGATGATCGGGCTGTGCTTCGTGGAGCAGGGACTGCTCTCCGAGGCGGCGGAGTGGTACCGGAGGGCGCTCGAATCCCCGCAGATCAGTGACGACGCCCGGCTGGGTGTCCTCTACGACCTTGGCAGCGCGCTGGAGCAGGCGGGCGAGCTCGAGGAGGCGGCGGAGGCGTTCAATACGATTGTTTCACGATCGCCCGCTTACCGCGATGCCGCGGGTCGCCTGCGCCGCCTGGAGGAGCTCCGGCAGGCGAACTAGACGTTCATCGCCCGCTCCCGGGGAAACAGTGTGGCACGGGATCCCACTGCGAATCGGGCGAGATCTCGCGGCTGGGGCGTGGGAGGGTTCTGGCGCTCCGGTCCGTCACCTCCGCAGAACGGCGAGGCCGCTCCCGAGCAGGATGAGGACGAAGAGCAGGATCCCCCCGCCGGAGAGCGCCGGAATCGGAGGCGCCTTGCCGGAGGCGGTCCCGGCACCCTCGTCCGGGGATGGCTCCGTCTCGCCGGGTGGGCCGGTACGGCCGGGGACTCCTCTCTCGAGGAGTGCGTCCGGCGGTTCGAGCCACGGCCAGGCCAAGGTGTTCGCCGCGTCCCTGGCCGTCCGGTTCCCGACGACGAACGCCAGGTCGGCGGCGTTGGTGCGGCAGTCCCAGCTGGCGTCCGGTGGGTCCCCGGGCGGCGTCGGGTCGGTGAAGAGCCAGGCCAGCACCGCCAGGTCGTCCCCGGCGGTCACCTCGCCGTCCCCGGTCACGTCGCCCCGCACGGCGATGCCGTCGCCGAAGCCGGCGGCCACGGTCGTGTCGGCGTCGAGGGCCAGGACACAGGGTTCCGCCCCCTCGCACCCCCCGCCGGACCAGCCGCCGAACGCCGACCCGGGATCGGGATCGGCGAGGAGGACGACCGTCTCGCCCCTGCCGAAGACCGCCGAACACTCGCCGGCGCAGGCGATGCCGCCGGGGCTCGAGAGGATCTTTCCCGAACCGGGGCCGCAGGCCCTGACCGTCAGGGTCGCCCGGTCCTCGAGGTCGGGTTCGAACAGGGCGGTGACCGTCCGGTCGGCGTCCAGGAACAGCTCGAGCGGTCCGGTCCCTGCGACGGCGCCGGCCAGGTTCCACGCCCCGAGCCGCCAGCCGGGCGAGGGGGATGCCTCGAGACGGACCGCCGTTCCCGGCTCGAACTCCGCCGTGCAGTCGGGCGGGCACGCGATCCCGGTGGGGGAGGAGGTGACGGTCCCGGCCCCCTCGGCGCCGACCGTCAGGAGGACCCGTTCGGGCGGGGCGGGACCGAACTCGGCGGTCACCGTGACCGGCGCCGTCACGGTCAGGGTGCAGGGGGCCGTCCCCGTGCAGCCTCCCCCGGACCATCCCGCGAACACCGAGCCGGGCTCCGGGCTCGCGGTCAGGGTGAGCTCCTCGCCGTTGGTCACGGGCACGGAACAGGTGCCGCCGCAGACCAGGCCGGCGGCGGACGCCACGACGGTCCCGCGTCCGGCCCCGGTCCGGTTCACGGTCACGGTGTGCTCCGCCGGGATCTCCTCGAAGACGGCGACGAGGGACGGCGGGCCGGTCGGATTGCTGTTCATCGGGCTGGGGAACGCCAGGAACCCGGACGACGTGCGGATCGTGACCGGGTTCCGGTAGTCGAGCGCGGCCCACTCGTACGATCCCAGGTTGAGGGTCTCCCACCGCCAGATCCACTGGCGGAAACGCCACCCTGCCATGGGCGTGGCCGTGAAGTCCGCGGGAAAGGCGCTGGCGGCGAGGGACACGGTGCATTCGCCGGTACAGTCCACTCCCGGGGCCGTGGAGGTGATCCGGCCCTGACCCTGGACGAGAAGGTGTGCATCGACGGGGTCCGGTTCCGGGTCCGAGGTCTCGGCCCCGGAGGGGTTGATCTGGGCCAGCACCGACGGGTTGTACGGGTTCTGGTCCATCACGTACAGGGGACTCATGTGCTTGAACCCTCCGTTCGGTGTGAACCGGATGCGGACGGTACACCGTTCACCAGCCGGAAGGGTCCTGTTGGAGCAGTTCTCCTCCTCCCGGGTGATGGTCGGGTCGTTGGAGGAGGGTTCCCCGAGGAACTCGAGGGGGCCGATGCCGATGGCGCCGTGGCCGACGTTGATGATCTCCACCTCGATCTCGCTCCAGCTCCCCACGGGTGTCAGGGGGAACTCGTTGATGAACGTGTCGTCGAACTGCCCGGGAATCCATGCGGTCCGGGGCACGACCACGAGCTCGGGGTCGCCGTTCAGGGCCGGTCCCCCGGGGTCCACCACCACGCCGTTGGCCGTCAGGTCGGCGTCCCCCTCGAGACCGTCGCAGAAGGAGAGGGCGATCCGCATGGAGCCGTCCGGATCGGCGTGGAACCGTGCGCCGCGGCCGTTCTGGAAGTCGAACCGCCACCAGTGGTCGGACGGATCCTGCGGTGTGGGACCGTACATCCAGTACGAGACCAGCTCGGGGTCACCGGGCATCCACAGGTTGGCCGTGAAGCAGCTCCCCGGGACCATTCCCGAGAACGTCATCTCGAAGAAACCCAGGGGAAAGCGATCGACGGGAGCGTCGTCCGGGGACGGGTTCGGCACCGCGGCGGCGTGGGCGAGGGTGATTCCCTCCGGGGCCTCCAGGGTCACGTACCGTCCGTCCAGCGAGGGGAACGAGGCCACCCGGGCCTGGATCACGTCGGGGATCCCGTCGCCGTTCCCATCCCACCCCGGATCGTCCCCGTCGGGTCCCATCTCCAGGGCGTCGTCCACCCCGTCACCGTCGGTCTCCCCTCCATCCCGGAGGAAATGGGCCCGGACCACCGTGTCCCAGTGGACGGTCACCGTGGCCGTCGCGCCGGTCCCGGCCGCCGCCCCCGACCACCCCGCGAACCGCCATCCCGGCGCGGGCACGGCCGAGAGCGTGGCCGTGAACCCCTGGGTTCCCGTCTCGACACAGTCGGCGGGGCAGTCGATCCCGGGGCCCGTGACCGTGCCGCCGTCCCGCGGGACGACGACGACCCGCAGGGAGATTCCGCCGGTCTCCCGCCGGGCGCGGACCATGCCGCCGGCGGTGTTCCAGCCGTACGATTCACGGGTCGCTCCGGACTCCACCCGTACGAGCCGTCCCGCGGCGTCGTACCGGTAGGTCAGGGTTTCCTGAGCTCGGGTGACGGCCGGAGCGAGGAGCAGTGCGACGGCCGCCGCCGCAACGAGACCGGGTCCGTAACGGAAGCCGTGTCGTTCCATCGTCGGTTCCTCCTCACGGTGCGGTGAAGACGCAGGTCCGGAAAGAACCCCCGGGACCCCGGCCCACGGACTCGTCCTCCGTCCGTGGGCCCGGACGGGGCCCCGGGGGGCGCGGCCGACCACCTGACCGCCCGCCTGCCGTCGCATCACCGTGCCTCACGCATCTGACGCTGCCACTTGGCGTAGGTGCTCCAGGAGATCCCGTTGGCCTGGAGCAGATCGCGGATGAACCGCGCCTCGTCGGCCGGGTCGTATGGGTCGGCGGTGGGGGACATCAGGTGGACGAGGATCTCGTCCAGCGTGATCGCCCGGCCTTCCGAGTCCCACCACACGTGCGCATGACCGATCGCCCGTCCCACGAGCCACCCCGCTCCGCCGGCCGCCAGCGGGCCGAGCACCAGCGGTCCCACGGATGCCTCGCCCAGGGAGACGACGAACGTCTCCGCCAGCGTCTCCTCCAGGTAGACCTTGAACACCATGTAGTTGACCGTCAGGTCCTTCCCCGCGCCGCGGAGCCAGGCGCCCGCTCCCCGGACGGTTCCCGAGGAGAGTGCCCTCTGGAGGAGCTGCTTCGCGGACTGGACGATGCCGGGGTTCCGGCCGAGGATGCGTTCCCCCTGGGCGATCATCCGCTCCGGCGGCCCCAACGCCATCTCGAACTCGGCCGCCACCTGCTCCGTCACCGAGATTCCCTCGTTCTTCAGGACGTCCACCGACCACTCCATCGGGACGTGGTACGCCTTGATCCCCTCCGTCAGCCCCGAGCCCAGGGTGGCCTCCTCCATCAGGTGCACCGGCGCGCCCATGGACTCTGCGGCGCTGGCCTCGATCCAGCCGTGGAGCGCCCCCACGTCGCGCACGCCCATCTGTGCCCCCTCGGTCACCCACGTCTTGACGAACTGGTAGAGGGACGGATCGGTGAGGGGGCCGGCCTCGAGGCCCGTCGGATCGGCGGCGTCGATCGGGTCACCGTGGGCCCAGGAGTACAGGTTGCCCGCCAGCCTGATCCCGGCCGGGTCCTCCGAGAGGAACTGCCGCAGCCGCGGGTCGTACAGGCGCGCCGCGGTCACGGCGAGTCCGGTGGAATCGGTGAAGACACCCCACGTGCCGGCGAACCCGAACGGCTGATCCGTCAGGGAGCCGGTGGCTCCGGTCCGGTTCCCGAAGGCGTCCCACGACGCGGTCTGCACCACCGTGCCGGAGCCGTCGGTGACGGCCGCCACGTTGCCGCGCGCATCGCCGAGGTAGACCCGGACCTCCCCAGCGGGGCCGACGGAGTACAGCAGGATCGACCCGGCCCACACGTGCCGCCACAGGACGGCACCCGTGCCGTCCATCGTCGCCACCGGGTGGCCGTCGAGGCGGAGGAACCGTCGCGTGACGCCCTCCGAGGCGATCTCCACGAGATCCCCGGCGGGGTCGTACCGGTAGTCCGCCCGGACCCCGTCGCGGGTGACGGTGACGGGGCGGGAGAGGACGTCCCATGTCACCTGGAGGCCGGGCGCCGAGACCAGGTTCCCCGAGGGATCGTGGGCGACGGGACCAGCCACCCCCTCGGCGGCCACCGATTCGAGCCGGTCGGCGGTCCCGCGTTCGAAGGCTGTGGATTCCTCGTCGGGTCCGGGGACGGCCCCGCCGGTGCGCGTCTCGGAGACCACGCGACCCAGGGCGTCCCGCACCAGGGTGATCTCGAGGATCGTGGCGCCCCCCGGCGCGGTGTGCCGGACCGAGACGAGCCGCCCGGCGGGATCGCGGCCGTAGGCCGTCCGTACGCCGCCGGGGAGGTCGACCGACGACACCCTGCCGGCGGTGTCGTAGTGGAAGACCGTGGTGTTCCCCGCCCAGTCGACGATCCGGTCGAGCCGCCCGGCCGTGTCGTACCGGTAATCCGCCGTCACGCCGCCCGGGTACTCCACGGCGTCCACACGTCCACCGGCGGTCCAGCTCCGCCGGACGGTGTCGCCCCAGATTCCCGTGTGGGCCACGGGGCGGCCGAGGAGATCGTACCGGTCGGTCACGGTCTCCGAGCCGTCCGTCACGGAGACGGTCTCGCCGGAGCCGTCGAACGTCCGTGTCCGGCCGAGCACCGTTCCGCCGGGAAGGGTCGTGGAGACCAGTTCGTCGTCGGCGTTCCATGCATACTGGATCTCCCTGCCGTCGGGCAGGATCGTCCGGGTCCGCCGTCCGCCCTCGTCGTACACGTACCGTTCGGCGAGCCGGTCCGGTCCGGTCTCGCGGACGAGCCGTCCGCCGGGATCGTACCGCCAGGTCCAGACGGAGCCGAGCGGGTCCCGGAGGGAGATCAGGCGTCCGCGGGTGTCCCAGTCCAGGACCGTCTGGGCCCCTCCGGGAGACTCGATGGAGCGTGGGAGACCGTCCTGGCCCAGGACCTGGACGGTCTCCCGGCCCAGGGCGTCGGTGTGCACCACCCGGAGCCCGTCCTCCGAGGCGCGGAACGTCTCCCGGTTACCGAGGGGATCGGTGATACCGGTCAGAACACCGTTGGCGTCCCGCTCGAACGTCCACCGTCCGCCGTCCGGTTCGACGATGGCCGTCACCCGGCCCGCGGGATCCCTCTCGTACCGTCTCCGGCCGCCGCCGGGCAGGACGACCTCGGACAGGGCGCCCCGCCCGTCGTAGACGCGGCTGAACGTGACGCCGTCCGGATCGGTGACCGAGACGAGGTTGCCGTCGTCGTCGTAGGTGTAACGGGTCTCTCCCCCGAGGGCGTCCCGCACCGTCACGAGCTGGCCCGCGTCGTCCCGGATCCAGGTGGTGACCGCACCCGTGGGCTCGAAGGTCCGGGTCGCCACGTTCCCCTCGGCGTCGTGGGTCCACAGGATCCGCCGGCCCTCGGGGGTCCGCAGCCACTCCAGGCTGCCCGCGAGGTCCCACGAGAACGTGCTGGTCCCGAGCGAGCCCGGCCGCTGGATCGAGGCGAGGCGCCCGGCGGCGTCGTAGGTGAACGACACCGTCGCGCCGGTCTGGAGCTGGATCGACTGGAGCTGGCCCGAGCCGTTCCAGGTGAACCAGCGCCACTCGTAGTCGGCGCGGTCCGAGGTTCTCTGGACCCGGCCGTCGGTGTCGTAGTCGAGGATCAGGTCCTGACCTCCGGCCGAGGTCAGCCGGGTGAGCCGCCCTGCGGCGTCGTGCTCCAGGCGGTCGAAGCCGCCCGAGGGGCGGTGCAGCTCCGCCGGTCTGCCCGAACCGTCCCGGACCAGGGAAGCCGTGGCCCCGTCGGGGCCGGTTGCGGAGAGGATCCTGCCGTCGGCGTCGTAGTGCAGTGCGAGGGTCCCGCCGGCCTTGTCGGTCACGCTCGCCAGCCGTCCCTCCTGCCAGGCGAACCGGGCCGCATGACCGAGGCCGTCCACCGCCTTGACCAGCCGGCCGGCGGCGTTGTACACGCGCCGGACCGCCCGGCCGGAGGGCGGCGTGATCGTCACCTCGAGGCCGCCCCCAGGGAGAGCCGTTCTCGAGAACGTCGTGGTCTTGCCCAGGGCGTCGGTCTCGGAGAGGACCTTCCCCTCAGCGTCATACACGACGGTCAGCACCGTCTTGCCGCGGCGGTCCGTCTCCGTCAGGAGGCGGTGGGAGGTGTCGTACGTGAACTGCCACGAGTGGCCCAGGGGATCGGTCACCGTGACGAGGTCGCCGGAACCGTCGTACGCCAGGGTCACCAGATCGTTCGCCGTGATGGCGGCGCACCGGACGGACGCGAGGCGCCCCGCCGCGTCGTGTGTGAAGTCGAACTGGCGTCCGAGCGGGTCCGTGACGTGGTCCACACCGGAGGCGCCCCGGGTCACCGTCATCTCCGCCCCGGTCCCGTCGCCCATCGCCGTCAGGGCGCCCGAGGCGTCGAACTCCAGGATCACCCCGCCGGCCAGGCGGGCCCGGACGCCCCCGCCGGCGGCGTCCTCGAGCACCGCCAGGGTGGCCCCGCCCGCGGGTTGCCACGGGTCCCCGGCCTGGGCCCGGACGAACCGCTGGACGTGCCCGTCGGGGAAGGAGATCGAGGCCTCCGTCGCCGAGAGGGTCGCCCGCATCGCCCACGAGTGGGTCCACCCGTGGCCCACGGGGCCGTCCTTCGAGGCCGCGAGGGAGTTGTACGCCAGGGTGAACCGGAACCCCAGCACCGGGGTGGCCGGGTAGGCGCAGACGGTCCTCCGGAGGTGGAGGTTACCCGTGTATGCGTTGACCGGGTCGTCCTCGTCGTCCGGCTGGTCGCCCAGGCGGTGGTCGTCGTCGTCCGGCACGTCGTCCGGCGCCAGGACGAACGCCAGGTACGCCGAGGTTTCCTGGCCGTCCGAGACCTCCACGTGCATCGAACCCTGCCGGTACCCCGGCTGATCCGCCGTCACGTCGTAGCTTCCCGGGGCCGGAACCCGGACGAGGAACACCCCTTCGGGCGCCCCGGCGCGGCCGGCCCGGCTCCCCGACCCGTCGGCGGCCACGACCGTCGCGCCGACCAGCGGTTCTCCGGTGTCGGCGGCGTGGACGGTCCCCACCAGGGCCGCGCACGGGGAGACCGTGTACGACCCGGAGGCCGAGGCGTGGGCGTCCCCGCTGCGGCCGGTCACCGTCACCGTGTACGTCCCCGGCTCGCGCCAGCGGTGGTGGACCGTCCGGCCCGAGGCGGTGGAACCGTCGCCGAAATCCCATGTGACGGTGTCGGCACAGCCGGTGAAGGTGAACCCGGCCTCCTCGTCGTCGCAGATCCCGGCCGAGGAGGGCCCCTCGAAGCTCGCCGTGGCGTACCCGGTGATCCGGAACGTCTGGGGCTCGGTCAGGAACGGCCCCTCGTGCTGGCCGCCCCACACGGAGAAGCGAAGCGAACCTTCGCCGCACCCCGTGACGAGGAACTCGAAGGTCGGGCCGCCGTACCACGTGGAGGAGAACTCGTGTCCTTCCGACCAGACGCAGGGCAGGCAGTACGGGCCGAGGCAGGAGACGACCTGGTGGTCGTATTCCATGATCTTCCCGTCCACGAAGCACGGGTGGTCCGACCAGCCGTAGTGGTCGAACCAGGCCCGCAGGAGCTGGAGGCCCTCCGCGATGGGTGTCACCCCCTCCGAGGTGACGGCGGATGTGTGAACGAGGATCGTGTCCCCGTGGCGGACCGATCCGGGCACGGTGAACGTGAACCCGGCCGGGTTCGGTTCCGAGGCGGGAGCGAGTTGCGGCAACGCGAGGCACAGGGCCACGGCCAGGTACCGGCCCGCCAATCGTACGATCGCGTCGTGCAACGGGATCTGGGCCATCGCAACCTCCACGGACCCCTCTCCACGGGGTCCCGACCGTGGCGGGAGCAAACGGTGTTCCAACCGGACCGTCGTCCGGAATGCGCGAGGAACGGGGGCGACTGGTCCGGCCGTCTTCCGGAGCCCGTACCGCAGCGTACGATCTTCGTACCTCCCGGTACGGGTTTTCTCGTCCCCGGCGGGACCGGGGGCACTCGAGGCGGCGTTCAGGGCGCCGCGGGTGGGAGACCGATCGACGGCCCCCGGCTGCCGGGCTCCCGTTCGCTCAACGGCCCGGGGCACCGGCCGGCCACAGCGGTTCCCGCTCCTCGTCTCGGATTCCGGCGGACGGTCCTCGAGTCCCGGCTCAGGGCAGGATGGCCGCGACGATCCGGACGGGCTCGGGCATGAAGCAGAGGACGAAGAGGAGGAGCGCGAACCAGCCGATCCTTCGGCGCCTGGGATCGAGTGGGAGCGCCTCGTCCCACAGGGGCGGGTGGACGACCCCCATGACGAGGGCGAAGAGGGCCCAGATCCACCAGCCGGTCCAGCGGAACCCGAGAAGAAACAGGATGATCCACAGCGGCCATGCCGCCTTGCGATGACGGGCCCCGAACATGGCGTACGCGACGTGACCTCCGTCGAGCTGGGCGAAGGGGAGCATGTTCAGGGCGGTGACCAGGAGGCCGAACCAGGCCGCGAACGCCGTGGGGTGCAGGTAGATGTCCTGCCCGGGGCCGAGGGCCGGAAGGACCAAGCGCTCGACGGCGGAAAACAGCAGCGGCTCGCCGAAGACGACGATCCCCTTCTGGAGGGGCACCTTTGCGATCCGCGATACGGCGATGCCCCAGACGAGGAAGGGAAGGGTGACGACGAACCCGGCGATCGGCCCGGCCGCACCGATGTCGAGGAGCTGGCGCTTGTCGCGGATCGGCTCCTTGATCCGGATGACCGCTCCCAGTGTCCCGATTCCGAACGGCGCCGGGATGAAGAACGGGGGTGTCACGCGGAGCCCGTGGCGGCGCGCCATGACGTAGTGGCCCATCTCGTGGCAGAGAAGGATCGTCAGGAGGGGCACAGAGAACTTGAGCCCCTCGAACCAGAAGCGTGGGGAGCGCAGCACGGACCGGGCACCCGCCCCGATGAGCTCCTCGGGAAGCCAGCCCGCGAACAGAGCGCCGAAGAAGGTCGTGCTGAGGAACGTCAGGGCGAAGAGGAGTCCGTGCAGCCACCACCGTGGCCGGTACGGTGGGGCCGATGTGGGAACGGCCCCGAGGACGGAGCCGTCGGGGCCGAAAACGGTCTCGGGCTGGAGCGGGTCGCTCAACGCAGGTTCCGCAGCGCCTTCCCGGGCTTGAACCGCACGGTCTTGCCGGGCGGGATCTCCACCTCGACGCCGGTCTTCGGGTTGCGTCCGATGCCGCGCTTGCGGTCCTTGACCTGGAACACGCCGAAGCCGCGAAGCTCGATCCGCTCTCCCGACAGCAGCGCTTCCTTCATACCCTCGAACAGGGCGTTGACGGCCTTCTGAGCCTCGGGCTTGGAAAGACCGGTTTCCGCCATCACCTTCTCCACCAGATCAGACTTGATCATCGCTCCTCCTTCCTTCGGGGCACCGACATTACCGGGGGTGCTGCGGCATTGTCAAGGCCCTGATCATCAGGGACCTACCGGGCTCCGGCTGGCCTGTCCTGGTCACACAACGTCCCGTGCCGGTTCTCGTGAGCACCAGACCGAGGCACGGTTCCGTGAGGATCGTCACGGGTCCCGCGAGGGCCTCACCACGGCCGCGGTCGGGAGTTCGGCCGTTGGCTGTCCAGGAGTGAGTGTCCATGCTCCCACGGCCTCTGGGATCCATGGGGAAGCCGGGGCGATTCGGCTCCGTCGTTTCCGCACTAGCAGCGGCCGCGGAGCATCGGCCGGGAGGGGGTTTCGGTGAGGAGGCTCCCTGCATGGTGGCCATGTTTTGTGGCGGCGGGATGGGTCACCGATTGTGATAGGGTGGCGGGAATGGACAGCCGTGAGCTTCTCGAGCGGTACCGGGCCCTTCACGAGCAGGGGCTGATCAGTGAGGAGGAGTACCAGCTCCAGGTCGGCCGGATCAAGGCGGCCGAGCGGGCCCGGATCCTCGAGGAGGGCGGCGTGGCGGCGCTGTTCCATCTGGAGCCGGGCATCGCCGGGCGGGTGCTGAGCTCTCAGGTGTTCTGGGTCGTCCTGGTGCTGGCCATGATGCCGTTCATTCTGGCGTTCCTCGGGATGCCTCCCGAACAGGGGATGATCCTGTACTTCGCATTCCTGTGGTTCTTCCTCTACCTGAAGCTGTTCCGGTTCAACCTGATCGGGGCGTTCCCGCTGGACTTCGGGACGGCGGCGATGCTCGTGGTGTTCCCCGGGCTGACCCTGTTGCTTCCGGCGTTTCAATGGCTGCTCGGCGGCTTCTACGCGCTGACGGCGACGCGGGTGCCGCTGCTCCAGTGGCCGGGGTTCGTGTTCGGCGTGGGGATCGCGGAGGAAACCACCAAGCTCGTCCCCGTGGTTCTGGTGCTCTGGCTCGCCCGGCGAGGCGGCAGGCGCCTGGGGCTCCAGGCTTCCATCGTCCTCGGGATCACTGCGGGCCTCGCGTTCGCGGGGTTCGAGAACATCCTCTACACCGAGCGGTTCGGCGCTCGGCTGTTCGGGTTGAAGTTCACGCTGCAAGACGTGGTGCTCTCGCGGCTCCTGATGACCCCGTTCCTTCACTCGGTGTGGGCGGGGATCACGGGGTTCGGAGCGGGTGTTGCAGCGGCGGCCGGTCCCGGCTCGTTCATCCGGGGCCTCCGGATCGTCGTTCCGTGGCTTCTGTTCGCGGCAGTCTTGCACGGGACGTACGACACGTTCTCGTTCTCTCCGGTGTTCGCCCTGGTGACGGCGGCGGTGTCCTACCTCGTCCTGACGGTGGCGGTGGTCGTGGCGAAGCACTGGGAGGGCGATTCGGCGGCCTTTCTGGGGGGGAAGGTCTTGTGAAACGGACGACACGGGGAGAACGGCGATGAGCGATTCGACACGGTGGGAGGATGCGTGGGCCCTGGATCTTCCGGGGGAGACGGCCGAGCAGATCCTGTTCGGGCTGGTGCTGAAGGACCTGGCGCACGGGACGTCGTTTGACGTGGAGTTTGGAGAGGACGGGCCGGTGCTCGAGGTGGACTTCGTCTGCGGCGACGAGCTGGAAGGGACGACCTACCGGCTGCTTCTGGTGGCCGAGGTCGCGGGGCCGGAGGAACGGGATCTCCTGACGGAGTTCGCGGAGGAGGCGCTGGGCGAGATGGCAGCCACGGCGCAGGAGGCGGTCGATGGCGCCGAGCTCCTCGACGAGGCGGTGCTCGACGCGATCGAGGTCCGGGCGGTTCCGGAGGACGAGGAGCGGTGGGACCTCGTGTGTCCCGACTGGCTGGCGCCGGATGGGGCCGAGGTGCCGTTTGGGTTCAGGCCGTTCCGGAAGACGGACGGTTCTCCGTGGCCTTCGGACGAGATGCTCGGGCGGTTCAGCCGTGTCGTCGTCGTGCCCACGGAGAGGGGATACCGGCTCTACGGCGTCAATCTGCCCTCGGAGGAGGAGCCGGCGGAGGACTGAGCCGGCCGGGGAGAGGTGTGGGAGAGGCGGTCCGTCGCAGTCTCACGCAAGGCGGGCCCGGAGCGTCCGTGCGGCTGCGAACGCCAGGACGGCGGCCAGCAGGGAGAGCCTGAGGATCGCCGGCACGACGGAGGCGGTCCCCTCGTTCCAGACCGTCAGACGGACGAGGGCGTCCATCGCCTGCCCCGTGGGGAGGGCGAGCGCGACGGTCTTCAGCCAGCCGGGCATGATCTCGAGGGGCCACCAGCACCCGCCCAGCGCGGCGAGGACCAGCGTGAGGAACAGCCCGGTGGCCACGGCCTGGCGAAGGGTGCGCAGGATGGACGCCAGGAGGACCGCGGCGCCGGTGGCGACGGCGACCAGCGCGGCGAGGACCGCCACCACCGCCCACGGGTGGGGGCCGGGGGAGCGCCCGAAGATCAGCCGCGCCACGAGGAGGAAGTAGACCGCCTCGACGAGGCCGAGGAGCCCCAGGGAGAGGAACTGGGCGGTCACGACGGTTCCGTTCGAGACCGGCCAGGAGAGCATCCGCCGGAGGTGCCCCAGCTCGCGGTCCTGGACGAGGCGGACCGCGCCGGTGACGAGCACCGACATCAGCACGAACATCACCATGTTTCCCGGGATGCTCTGCTTGAACCCCGCCGGTACCTCCCGGTGCGGCCCCCAGTCCCGGGCCTCGACGTGGATCGGGGGCGCCTCGAGCGGCCGGCCGAGGGCGCCGGGTGAGACGGTTCCCGTCTCCAGGAGGGCGGCCAGCGCCCGGGCCCGCAACTCCATCGTGCCCTGCCGCAGCTCCACCTCGAGCCGGCCGAGGTCGGGTCCGGCCTCCCGGGCCCGGACCGTGATGGTCGCGGGACGCCCCTCGAGCAGGGCGGCGCCAGGCGCCGGAGGGAGGTCCACGCGGAACCCGGCCTTCGGGTACTCGTCCTGTCCGTTCCATTCCGGAACCGTCGTGACGGCGTATCCGGCCTTCCCGAGGGCGTCCGTCAGGACGGCCGTGCCCGCGTCGGGGGAGGGGACGACCACCGTGACGGGGGTCGGCTCCTCCGGCGCCTCCCGGAAGGCGACGCCGAAGAACCAGGTGTACGGCAGCGGCATGAGCAGGAGCCAGAGGATCGTGTCCTTCCGGCGGAACGAGCGCCGGAGATCGGTCAGGGCGATGGCGGACAGCGCGCGGAGGTTCATGTCCCGACCACCCTCCGGGCCAGGAGCCGGGCGGCCACGAAGAAGCAGGCGACGCCGCACGCCGCCAGGGCGGCTGAGTGCGCGGCGGGCGACCCGACGTCTCCGGCCCATGCGCTCCCCTGGAGCGCGATGAACCCGTCCACGGCCCACCCGGTGGGGATCCACCGCGCCGTCTCGCGGATGAACGCGGGAAGCAGCGGCGTCGGGATGAAGCAGCCACCGAGGAAACCGAGCCCGACGAGGATGCCCGAGGCGGCGGCCCCGCCGGCCTCCGGGTTCCGGGTCATGGATCGCAGCAGGAGCGCCAGGCCCGAGAACGCTGCTGCGGTGGCCAGCGTGTGCAGCGCGACGGGTACGGCGGGACCGGGCCGCCACCCGAGAACCGCGGCCAGCAACAGCTCGAGCAGCGTCGCCGTCGCCCACACCGACAGGACGATGGCGCAGCCCTTGGCCGCGACGGTGAACGCGGCCGGACGCGGCCAGGAGAGGGCCCTGCGGAGCCGGCCCGCCAGGAGGTCCTCCTGGATCTCCTGGCTCTGCCCGCTCGCGAGGAACAGTAACGAGAGGGCGACGAACCCCGGGGCGAACCACCCGACGATCTCCGAGCGGCTCCGGCCCGCCGGGACCTTCCGCTTCACGGCGAGGGAGTCCAGCGAGAGGAGGTGGCTGGTCCGCTCATCGGACAGGAGAGCATGGAGCCGTTCCGCGACGCGCTGGAAGTCGCCGGCGGAGGGAAACGTCCCGTCTCCGCCGTCCCCGGTTCCGGCGAGCAGCGGGCGGATCAGGGCGCGGAGGAGCTCGCCGTCCCTCGCGAGGATCCGGACCACGTCCTCCGCCACCGCCGGAAGGACCGTCTCGGCCGGGTTCCTCCGGACGTGCAGGGTCACGGGCTCACCGTCGGCGAGCGAGCGCGAAACCCCCTCGGGGATCTCGATGACGAGGGACGCCTCGCCGGAGGCCATCCGCCTCTCCGCCTCCTCCGGCGTGACGGTCCTGCTGTCGAGGATCTCCGCCAGCGCGGGGCTCGCAAGGGCCCCGGCCAGCAGACGTCCGGCGATGCCTCCGTCATGGTCCACGACGAGCACCGGGATCCTCGGAATGCCGGCCTCCCCATGACCCCCGAAGACGACGACGAGAATGCCGATCAGGGCGAAGGGAATGGCGAGCCACACGAGGAGCGCGACCGGCTCGCGGAGGCGCCGGACGAGCTCGAGACGGACGACGGTCAGGAAGGCGGTCATCGGTCCCGGAGCTCCCGGCCGGTCAGTGTCAGGAACAGGGTCTCCAGGGTGGGGCGTTCCACCATCGCCCGGTGGACCGGGATTCCGGCAGCGGTGGCCCGCTGGAGGATCGCGGGGAGGATCGATGTACCCTCCGGGACCCTGGCCACGAGGCGCCCGTCCTCCGAGGCCAGGAGTTCAACGGGAAGCCCGTCGATGAGCTCGGGAATCCGGCCGGTGTCGAACCCTCCCTCCACCGTGACGAGGTCCCGCTCGCCGACCGAGGCCCTGAGCTCGTCGAGGGTTCCCTCGGCGATCAGCTCGCCGCCGTCGAGGATCCCGATCCGGTGGGCGAGCTGCTCGGCGTCGGCGAGATCGTGGGTCGTCAGCAGCACGGCCGTGCCCCCTCCCGCGAGGTCCGCGATCATCTCCAGCAGGTAGGCGCGGGTCTGCGGGTCGATACCGACGAGCGGTTCGTCGAGAAGGAGGACCGGCGGCTCGTGGACCATCGCCATCGCCAGGTGGAGGCGCCGTTTCATCCCCCCGGAGAACGTCCCGACCCGATCCCGGGCCCGGTCGGCGAGGCCGACGGTCTCGAGCAGCGCGGCGATCCGGCCGGGGGTTCCCCCACGCGGCACGCCGGCCAGCGCGCAGGCGAGGGCCAGGTTCTCACGGGCGGTCAGGTCGTCGTAGACCGAGGTCTCCTGTCCGGCCCACCCCAGGTGACGGCGCGCCTCGACGGGGTGGGCGAGGGGATCGGCCCCGGCGATCCGGACTGTGCCCGCGGTCGGTGCCCGGAGGCCGGTGAGGATCGTCAGGAGCGTGGTCTTGCCGGCGCCGTTGGGGCCCAGCAGGGCGTAGATCTCGCCGCGCGCGACGTGGAACGAGACGCCGGCCAGGGCCCGGATCCCGGGGTATTCTTTGACGAGCCCTTCGACCGTGACGGCGGAAGCATCACCCATCGCTGTCGCCTCCTCGTGTCCCGTTCTACGGAAGAAGGCGTCCGGGGGTTCTGCTCACTCTCCCGGGTTGGCGAAGAGGGCGTCCAGCACGACCTGGAGGTCGGCGGCATCCACGGCACCGTCCACCGTGGCGTCGGCTCCCGGCGCGATCCTGATGCCTCCGCCCGAATCAGGAACCTGATCGCCATCCCCATCGGCCAGCTCGAGCACGATGGCGGCAAGGTCGTTGCCGTCAACCGTGCCGTCCAGGTTCGCGTCGCCGGAAGGATCGCCGCAGTCGACACCGACCACGGTGAAGTCCACCGTGCCCCAGCAGCCGTTGCCGTCGTTCACCGAGGCCCAGAAGGCGCCCCCGATCGAGACGTCGGCGGTGGGTCCGGTGGAGCCGGTGCTCCAAAGGAACTCCGTCCCCGTGCCCCCGGGGAACGTTGCCACGAGCGTGTCACCCCAGCAGGCGCTTCCGGGCACGATGGTTCCGGAGACGGAGGGCACGGGCGGGGCCCAGCAGCTCGTGACCTCGACGTTCGATGTGCTCGTGTCGTTGCCGGAGACGTTCGTGACCGTCAGTGTCACGGTGTACGTCCCGGATCGCCCAAACGCATGGCTCACCGCCTCGCCAGAGGCCGTCGTGCCGTCGCCGAACGCCCACGACCAGGAGCAGCCCCCGGAACAGCTCCCCGTGGACTGGAAATCGGCGGCGGTCATCGGTTCGAGGCCGCTGGGCGGCGTCACGGAAAACTCCGCCGTCGGCGGCTCAGGGACATCACCCACCGGGACCGTGTGGCTCGACGAGGTCTCCACCTGGGTGTCGGTCGTCACCGTCACGCTCACGGTGTACACCCCATCACCGCCGTAGGTGTGGAGGATTCCGGTCATGCAGTTGGACACCTGACAGTCGTAACTCGCGGGGGCGGAGCCATCACCGAAATCCCACACCGTTGTCTGTGGTGTGGCCGTTGGGGGTGTCAGCGTCGCGTCGAACGTCATCCGACGGGGAATGAGCGTGTCCTCGGTCCATGTGAAGTCCACGGCCAGCGTGTCGTCCATCACGTCGAACGTTCCGGCCGTCTCGTCCTGGTGGTACTCGTCGGGATCCTCTCCGTCGAGGAGCGTCAGGGTGACGGTGTGCTGGCCCGTCTCGGCGTACGTGTTCGCCGGGACCGTGCAAATGAGGTTTCCGTCGCACCCCCAGGTGGCAGGTACGGGGGAGCCGTCGATCCGCCACATGACAGTCGGCGTCACGCCTGCACCGATCCGGGAACCGCTGCCGTCGAGAACGACGGCCTCATCGAGCGGAACGGGATCCTGTGGCGTCAGGAGGTTCGCAACGACGGAGGCGACCTTGATGGTCTGGGTGACGTCATCGGTGTACAGGACACCCGCCGATACCTCGTGGGCGTACCGGGCCAGGAGACGGATGTTCCACTGGCCGACCGTGTCGAGTGTGAGGGTGACCGTCGCTCCCATGAAATCCGGGCTCTGGGGTTCTGTGCCGCCGGGAGGTGTCACGTACCACTCGAACGATGTGGGATGGCCTTGCGATGCACCGGCATCGAGCGTCACCTGCTCGCCCTTGAGAAACGTCGGTATCCCGTCCGCCAAAGCCGCCGGAACGACGATCACCGCAGCGAGAAACGCCGCAACGGCACGAGACATGACCCCCATCACAGAGAATGATACCTCCCCCCGCCACCGGGGGGAGGTGAGGACGGTCACGCTGGCGTCCGGTGACGTCAGTACGCCCGTGCGGGGATGGCGATCGCATCCCCCGAATCGTGGTCGATCACCGACGCGTAGGCCGTGAACGTCCCGTCTCCGCCGTCGAGGAAGAAGTCGACCCGCGCGTTGTCGGTGGCCGGAGCGCCGACCGCCGAGAAGATGTCGTTGATCTGTCTGACCTCGTAGGGGCCAAGCTCAACGGAGCCGGTCCCGAGCGTCGCGCCGCTGGAGTCCTTGAGCGCGTACCGGACCACCACTGCACTTCCCGAGACCTCGGCGATTCCGACGTTGGTCCGGTAGTGTGCGTTCTTGTCCAGGTGGAAGACCACGGCGGACTCGCCCCGCCCAAATCCGTTCCGGACGCCGCCGATGAACTGGCCGTACGTCCCGCCGGCGACCTGGTTGTAGGTCCGTGAGGTCACGATGAGGGCAGCGTCTCCGTCCGGAACGATCCGGATCGAGCCCGTGGCGTCCGCCTGGCCGAACGCCTCGCCGAGAACGTCGTCGAGCGCGAGGACGCGGCCGCCCTCCACGGTGCGCGTGATCGTCCGGGGGCTGCCGCCGGTCCCGTTCTCGGGCCGGTACTCCAGCGTCAGCTCCGCCGGAGAGGAGGAGCCGTTGAACACCCTGAGGTCCGTCACCCAGTTGGTGCCCGCCGATCCGGACTTCTTGGCGGCGATGGGTACGAGGACCGCTCCGGTTCCGGGTTGCCGGGCGGGGATGTAGATGGCGTCGCCGGTGGCGTTGTCGACGACGGAGGCGTAGGCGACGACCCGTCCCTGGCCCGATGTCACCGTGATCCGTGCGTAGGCGTTCGGGGACGATCCGGCTCCAAGGTCCTCGAAGATCCTGTTGACCTGAGTATTGGAAAACGGCCGGATCGTGTACTGCTTCGGGGAGCCCAGGCCGGAGCCGGTGACGCCGTCGAACAGCTCGACGCGGACCGTCGCCTCGTGGCCCGTGACCTCCGAGAACCCGATGTTCGTTCGGAACGCGCCGTTCCTGGCCAGTTGCACGAGGTACGCGGCGGCGTCGCCGGCTCCGAGGGCGTCTGCGGCGCGCACCATGTCGATGTACTGTCCGTACGTTCCGGAGCCGCCACCCGTGTTGTAGGTACGTGACGTGGCGAGGATGTGCGGATCGTCCGTCTCGAAGATCAGGTTGCCCTGGAGCTGGTCCACACCGAACCGGTTGGCCAGGATGTCCGGCAGGCTGACGATGGTCTGGGGCGGTACGGTAACGTTGGTCTGCTGAAACTCCACGGTACCGTCGGTATCCTTCGGGATGAGGTACACCTTGAGGTTCCTCGTGTCGCCGAACGACGGGTTGAACAGACGAACGTCCGTGACCCAGAAGGTTCCGCTGGACCCGGGCGCATGCACGCCCACCGGGACGAACAGGCTCGAGCCGCTCGGCGGCTGGGGCGCCTCCTTCGTCGAGACCTGGATCGCCCATCCGATCAGGACCGGATCGACGCCGCTCTGGCTTGCGGACTGCTCGTCGAGCACCTCCAGGGTCCACGTGCCTGACGCCTCGAGATCCTTGAAACCGTCCAGGTTCTCGGCGGGCGTCAGGATGTCGGGGTATGTGCCGAAGATTCCGTTGGATCCGAAGGTCGCGTCGATGGAGTCCGGCGGGGTGGTCCCGTCCTGGTGGTCGTGGAGCTTCACCCTCGTCCCGTCCGGGGAGATCAGCGTGACCACGAGGTCCGTCGGCTTTGGATGGGCGATCTTGACCATCACACGGACGGTGTCCACGAACCCGTTCTGGGTGACCTCGGCCGTGGAGATCGCCGGGGATCCCGTGCCGTTCGGGATTGCGACCCGGAACCGGTTCGCCAGTGCCACGTCCGAGCTCTCGACGGCGGCCGCGAGATCGGCCAGCGGGTGGGTCTCGCCGTTGCCCAGATCGACGATGGGCGCGCCGGTCATCTCGAGGAGCATCCGCGCCGCCGTGGCATCGATGCCGGGAATCGCCTGGGCGATGAGGGCGATGGAACCCGTGATGTACGGAGCGGCGCCCGAGGTTCCGCCGAAGTCCGTCGTCGTTCCGCCCGAACGTGCCGCCGTCAGCTTTTCCGAGGGCGCCAGGATGTCGAGGTACGGGTCGCTGTTGGCGTAGCAGGTCGGCGTTGTGGCCGGCACGTTGGCGTCGGTACAGAGGATCTCGCTGCAGCTCGCATTCGCACAGTAGGAGTAGCCGGGGAAGCCGATGTCCTTGTCGTAGACCGAGCCGACGCTGATCGAGTTGGAGATGCAGGCGGGAGCCGAGATCTGGTTCTTCTTGCCGTCGTTGCCGGAGGAGACCACCACCGCGATTCCGGCGTCGGTGGCGTCCTTGATGGCGTTGGCGTAGGCCCTGTTCCGGTTGTCGCAGGGGCCGGAGTAGAAACCGCCACCCAGGGACATGTTGATCGCCACGACGTTGAACTCGTCCCGGTGGAGAATGGCGTCCTCGATGGCGGCGACCACCGCCGAGTCGGAGAACGATCCGCACGAGCTATTCCTGCTGGCCTTGTAGGCGAGGATGGCGGCTCCGGGTGCGACGCCACCGGCGAACTTCCGGACGGAGCTCCACTGGTGTGGAAGACCGGCGGCGACGGAGGCCGCCGCGGTGCCATGAGTGTCGCAGTCCATCGGATCGTCGTCGTTGTCGGCCGTGTCCTTACCGTAGACCACCTTATCGTTGGGGATCGGTCCGCCACCGAGCGATGGATGGCTGTAGTCGACACCGGTGTCGATGACGGCCACGGCCGTGCCGGTGCCATCGATCCCCATGTCATGGAGCACGTCGGCATGGATCATCGGGATCCCCTGCGCCGTGTGGGCGTGCCGGACGTGGTCCAGCTCGATCGACTCCACGACGTCGAGGCCGGCGAGGGCGAGGATCGCCTCGGCGGGTCCCCTGGCGGCGAACGCCGGATAGAGCCGGAAGGTCCGTTCGATCTCGAGGCCGGCATTCGCCGTGGCGTCCCGGACCACATCGAGTCCCGTATCCAGAGCGCGTTCCACGGCTCGAAGCCGGGTCTTGGGGACCGGAACGCCGCGGCCGCCGAGAGCCGTCCGCGAGTCCGGGGCGGCGTGAAGCCTGACGATGACCGGGATCGAGGAGTCGCCCGCCTCGATCCTCGCGAGGACGTCAGGCGCCAGTCTGGCCCGCTGGGCGGGCGTCACGGCTGTGGTTGCCGCCGCGAGAACAGTTGTCACGGAAAGAAGAACGAACGTTACGAGTCTCGTCTTGGTCACGTGAGTCCCTCCACAGGTTGCACGTCCGACGCAGTATACACCCGGGTGGCCGTGCCGGTCCCGGCTGCCGAACGAGCCGGCCCGGCCAGTGACCCGTTTGCAAGCGGTTGGGGAGAGGTGGAAGGCTACGATGGTGAGCGGATCTCGGACGATCGTGGCTCCGCCTCGCTTCAGCCCGCCGCGCCGCAGGGCGGGAGGCCGGGCAGGGGCGGCAGCACGGTGCTCGTGTCCCACTCCAGGCGGACCAGCTCCAGAGTGAACCAGGTCCCGTCCGGCCGGGTGATCCGGACGCGGCCGGGGACCGAGGCGGTGTGTGAGGAGAACGTGATCCGTGTCCCATCGGGCGTCTCCAGCGCGACGACCCGCCACGGCTCCGGTGCCAGGCGGACGCGGCACCGCCAGCCCGGGGCGGCGAGGGCGACCCACCCGCCGCCGGCCGGATCCTCCGTGATGTGGCCCGCAGGGAGCCGGCCGCCGAGCAGGAGCGGCACGGCGGAAAGGGGGAGGCTGCCGAGGCCGAGGATCCTGGCCGCCCGCGCGGGGTCGCGCTCGCACCCGGCGTGGAGATCGAGGAGCCGCACGACCGGCGGATTCCAGGCCGCGATCATGACGGCCCCGCCGAACTGGCGCGAGAGGACGATCCGCCCCGTCCCGCCCCGTGTCGTGACGGCGACCCGGAGGCCGCCTCCGCGGGAGGTCGCCATCCGGTAGAGCGCGGCCATGTCGCCGGGCAGCGGCCGCTGGAGCGAGGCCGCTCCATCGAGAGGGTTGGGGACGGCATGTCCTGGGCCTGCGGTGGTGCAGCCCCACGCGAGGGCGAGGGCCGCAAGAGCGGCGGCGAGCGCCGGCCTACTGCTTCTTCCCGGACCCACTCGCGGCCTCTACCAGCTCGCGGACGTGATCGGAATGTTCGCAGCCGAGGTCGAGCGCCCTCCGGAGCAGCTCGAGCGCCTCATCCTTCTTGCCCCGCCGGAGGAGGACCTCGCCGAGGTGGGCGAGGACCGTCCCGTCGATGGCGCCTTTCCGGACGGCCATCCGGAGCCAGTGCTCGGCCTGTGCCAGGTTGCCCTTCCTGAAGTATACCCAGCCCAGGGAGTCCAGGTACGCGCCGGAGTCCGGATCGGCGGCCACGGCCCGCTGGATCAGCTCCAGCGCCTCGTCCAGGTGCTCACCCGCGTCCGCCCACATGTACCCAAGGTAGTTGGCGGCATCATCGTCGTCGGGCGTCTGCTCGAGGATCTTCCGGAACACGGTAGCCGCCTCCTCGCGCCGGCCGAGCCGCTCGAGGGCCGAGGCCTTCGAGAACAGTGCGGAACGGTCGCCGGGGAACCGCTCGAGGACCGTCTCCGCCGTGGAGAGGAGGGCGTCCCACATCTCGAGAGTCTGGCAGACCTGGAGCGCCGCCATGGCGCCCTCGTGACTCCCGCTCCGGGCGAGTCGCTGGATGGTATCGAGTCCCTTCCGGTCCCCGCTGCGAAGGCGCATCTCCGCTTCGAGAGCCTGGGCGGCCTCCCTGGCCTCGCCGGAGAGGCGGGGTTGCAGCCGCAGGAGCGCCCCGACACCCTCGCGCCAGTCCCCGCTCCGGCGGTACGTCTCGGCGAGAAGGACGGGAAGGTCCCGTCCGGCAACCTCGGGTGATCCGATCCGGCCCAGCCATTCCCGGGCCGCGCCGGGGTGCCCCGCCAGCAGCTCCACTCGGGCGCCGGTCAGGGCCACCTGGATCCCGGCCGGTGACGTCCCGTCCTCGCCGGCGGCGCGCCAGGCCCTGCCGAGCTCCCGGCGCGCCTCGGGGAAACGGTTCCGGGCCATGGCGGCCCAGACGAGGATCAACCGCAAGCCGATATCGTCGGGGTTCTTCTTGAGCAGCTTGCGAACCGTCCGCTCCGCCTCCTGTACGCGGCCCAGATGGACCAGTGCGCTGGCACGGAGTCCGAGGGCGTCGGTGGAGTCCGGCGCGACGGCGAGAACCGCGTCCAGGATCCGGAGCGCCTTCCCGGCATGGCCGTGATCCAGGAGGAGGGAGGCGGCCTCGATCCTGGAGGCCGTGTCCTCCGGTGGGGTGAGGTCCAGAAGCTCCCGTGCCGCCTCGTCGGACCGTCCTGCCTTCTCGAGGAGCGCCACGAGACGCGCGCGGCACCGGCTGCCGACGCCACTGTCCGGTGCGCACAGCCGGTAGAGGTCGATCGCCTCTTCGAAGCGGCCCGCCTGTTCGAGGGCACCGGCGTTGAGGAGCTGGAGCCGGGCGACACCGGGTCGCTGCCGGCGGACGGCAGTCAGTAGCTCCGCCGCCTCTGCGCTCTTGCCCTCCTGCATCAGGACACGGGCGAGATCGATCTGGACGTTCGGATCGTCCGCTCGTTCGCCGAGGACGTCCCGGAGGAGTCGTTCCGCCTTCGGGAGCAGTCCGGGACGGTTCAGCGCCTGACGGACCATGGCCGTGGCCAGCACCTTTCGCCCGTACCAGTCGAGGTCGTTCCGGCCTTCGAGGAGCTCCATCGCCTGGCCGGACATTCCGAGATTGTTGAGAAGCGACGCATAGGCGATCCGGATCTCCACGTTCCGGGCATCCTCGTTCATCGCTTTCCCGTAGAGCTCCAGCGCTTCCCGGTACTGACCGGCCGTCTCGGCGAGGCGGGCCTGAAGATAGTGGTCCAGCGAGGGTGGAATGGCCACCGGCTCCGGAGTCTCCTGCGAGACGGCGAAGGGTGCCAGCAGGCCTGTGAGGAGCGCCACGGCAAGAGCGAGGGTCGTCGTCTTCATCGAGCCCAGTGTAGCGGGGCGGGGCGTCCGGTGCAGCGTGTCGCGGCGGTCTGGAATCGGGAGCGCAACCCGGGTTTTCCGTGGTGTTCGTCACGGGGTGAGCCGTCGCGCGGGACTCCTATTGCGAAAGATTCCTGGACAACGGCTAGGGATTGTGCAATAGTCGTTCGGGGCGAGGGCGCCCGGAGGGAGGACCGATGCCGGAAAGAGCACACACGCGGGAGACCAGGCAACGCAAGGTCGTCTACGACGTCCTGTGCCGGACGAGGAGCCACCCGACGGCGGACTGGATCTACGAGCAGGCGCGGCAGCGCATGCCAAAGATCTCCCTCGGCACTGTGTACCGGAACCTCAACGTCCTCCGGGACGAGGGGATGATCCGGGAGATCCACGGCGTCGACCGGAAGACCCATTTCGACGCGGACATGCAGCCCCACGCCCACTTCGTCTGCACCCGATGCGGGGCGATCCGGGACGTGTTCCCCGCACCGGAGGTCGAGTGGCGCAGCCTCAAGGATCTCGTGGGGTGCGAGGTCACCCATCAGGAGATCCAGTTCCGGGGCGTGTGTCCTGCCTGCCGTCGCCGGGCCCGCTGAGGAGTGACGTCCCGTGCCGCAGGGGGCGACGGGCAACCTCTGGCGTGTTCTCGTCATGGCGGGGGTGGTCCTCGTCGCCGCAGGCTTTGCACTCCGCTGGGCTCCCCGTGGGCTCGTCCCCGGCCGGCTCCCCGGAGACCTCGTCCTCCGTGGAAAGCACATCACGGTCTTCCTGCCACTGGCCACGTCGCTCCTGCTCAGCCTTCTCCTGACGCTGCTCTTCAACTTGCTCCGCAGACGGTGAGTGTGCTCTGAACCGATCCGCTCAGACCTGGCGGACTTCCTCGATCTCCGGCGCATAGAGGAGGATCCTCTCGGTGACGAACTCCCGGAGGGTGTTTCGGGCCATGGGGCACGTGGAGCACGCGCCGCAGAGCTCGACGGTGACCACACCGCCATCGACCGAGACGAGCCGGATGTCGCCGCCATCCCGTACGAGGACCGGACGCAGCTCGTCGAGCGCTCTCGCGACCCGTTCCTCGATCGTTCCCCCGATTCCCATGGCATCTCCCTTCGCGGCCGGCTCCGCCGGTCTCCCGGGACAACGCGGAAAGCCGTTGCACGATTCCGGATCCGAGAACTTTTCGTTTCCGGTTTCCGTTACTCTTCGTCGGAGGCACGATGGGGGACCTGGAGACCACGGTGGAACGGTGCAGGGCCGGGGATGACGCGGCGTGGAACGCCCTGGTGGCCGCGACCATCGGACCACTGTACCGGCTCGCCGCCAGCTACGCTCCATCGGCCGCGGAGGCGGAGGAGCTGACCCAGGAGATCTACCTCAAGCTGTGGCAGAACCTCCACCAGTACCGGCCCGGGAGCAGCTTCATGGCGTGGGCGTGGCGTGTCGCGAGGAACCTGCTGGTGGACGCCTGGCGCCGGAGCCGGATGGAGAGGCGGCAGGCATGGCTCGACCCCGAGATTCTCGAACGCCTGCCTTCAGCAGACGACCCGCACCATGCGGCGGAGCGCCGGCAGCGGCTCCAGCTCGTCGCCCGTGGTCTGCGCCGGCTCGATTCAGAGCTTGCAGAACTCGTGCTGCTCCGGGATTTCGCGGGCTGGTCGTACCGGGAGATCGCGGACTCACTGGAGCTGCCCATGGGGACGGTGAAGTCACGCCTCAACAGGGCCCGGTTGGAGCTCGCAGAGGAGGTCCGCCGCCAGGTCAGACTTCGCGTGGTGGGAGAGGTGACGGCATGAGTTGCACGGATCCGCTCCGGAATCTGCTGCCGGCATGGGTCGCCGGGGAGCTCGACGGCCCTGAGGCCGGACGTGTCGAGGCGCACGCCGCGGCCTGTCCGGAGTGTGCCGGGCTTGCCGAGACGCTCCGGGAGATCGCGGGGGCGACGGAACCCTTTGGGACGGTCGAACCGCCGGATGGTCTCGAGACTACGGTTTCGGGCCGTTCGTGCCCGCGCTGGCAGGCTGCGCTGACGGCGGCCCTGGATGGGGAGCTTCCGGAAGACCGGCTCGGCCAACTGTTGGAGCACATGGAGTCGTGTGCTGGATGTTCGGCGGTGTGGACGGCCCTGACGGTGCTCCGCGAGGCGGGCGAGGCGCTCACCGTTCCCCCGGGGCTCGAGGCGCGGTGCCGCGCCGTTCCCGGTGCGGAAAGATCGTTCAGCTTGCCGGGTACCAGAACGGCCGTGGCGGTGGCCTACGCGGCGGCGCTGGTGGTCTCGCTGGTTCTCGGGAACCCGGTCGCCCTGGCCCGGAACCAGATGCATGCGGTGACCGGACACATCGGGCGAACGGTCCGCACCGGCGTGGTCACGCTCCGCGACGAGGGACGTGGCGAGCTGAGGATGCTCGTCTGGCGTGCCTGGCGCATGGGGAACGGTGTGGCCGCGGTGGTTCGGAGTGCGTTCAGGCCCGTGACGGGGTCTGGACCGGACGACAGGAAAGGAGAGAGAGCATGAACAATGACGTTTCACTTCCACGGACGGGCCCGGAGCCGGGACAGGTGCCCCGCCCGCTTCCAGCGGTGCCGGCGTCCGAGGTATCACCTGGTGCGGCGGTGCTCCTCTCGTTTCTCCCGGGACTCGGCCACGTGTACCTCGGACTCTACGAACGGGCGGTGGTGCTATTCGTGACCTTCCTCGCCGCCGTGGCACTGGCGGGGCACGCTGACAGCTTCGGGCTCGTGGCGGCGTTCGCCTGGTTCTTCGGACCGATCGACGCCTACCGTCAGGCACGCCTGATCAACCTGACGGGGCGGCGGGAGGAGGCTCCGCGAACGGGAACGCGGGGGGGGAGCCTGGGCCTTGGTGTGTTCCTGACGGTTGTCGGAGTGCTCCTCCTGCTCGACCGGTTCTTCGAGATCGATCTGAGCTGGGTGGTGGACTGGTGGCCCGTGCTGCTGGTCGCCGTGGGGCTCTACCTGGTGGGATCGGCGATCGTGGAGATGCGGCGCAGCCGGCTCCCGGACGAACCGGAACCGTGGGAGCCTTCCGGGGAGGAGTGAGGGTGCGCGGCGGTCTGCCAGAGCGAACATCTGCCAGGGGAAGGTGGTTGCACTGCCGGCTAGTGGTGAGGTGATCACGGGGAGAGAGAGGAGCCTGGCGTCGATCCTTCGGGGCGCGCCGAGCAGGGCTTGTATCCAGGCTGCGGAAAACCCGCTCGGCCGGGGGGCGAACCGGCGGCCGGCCCCCGCGCTTCGCGCGGGCTGCGCGCCTCGCCCGCGCGTCCCGGTGGGAGCGAGCTCCCCCCGGGACGCCCGTGCGACGCGCTGGCGCCGCCTGCGGCGTCGCTGCCGGCCGCCTGGGCTTCGTTGGAGGGCTTCGAGTCATCGTCTTTGGA
>JAMOVQ010000102.1 GCA_027067575.1 Thermoanaerobaculia bacterium
GATCGCGGACGTCAGCCTTCCGGACCACTTTCCACGAGGCGCTCAAGCAGGGCGTCGTCCGCGACCCGCGGGACCGTCACGTGGCCGCGGCCGGTGTTGGCCGTGTTCCACGCCTCGACGGTCTCCAGGGCGTTGGGGTTCCGCGCCCAGGCGCGGCGGGAGACGCCGCTCATGACATCCCACTCGAGGGCCGTGTCCAGGATCCGGTCCACCCGCTCGGAACCGTCGAGGACGAGCCCGAACCCGCCGTTGATCGCCTTTCCCGTTCCGACGCCCCCGCCGTTGGAGAGCACGGTCATGGTCATTCCGCGGGCGGCGTTGCCGGCCCAGCAGTGGTGCGCCATGTCGGAGGTCAGGTTCGAGCCGTCGAGGATGTTGGCGGTCTCCCGGAACGGCGAGTCGGTCCCGCCGGTGTCGTGGTGGTCGCGTCCCATCATCACCGGGCCGATCTCGCCGTCGCGGACCATCCGATTGAACTCCCGTGCGATCCGGGTGCGCCCCTCGGCGTCGGCGTACAGGATCCGGGCCTGTGTGCCCACCACGAGGTTGTTCTTCTCGGCGTCGCGGATCCACTGCCAGTTGTCGCGGTCCTGGCCGCGGCGGTTCGGGTCGATGCACCGCATGGCTGCCCGGTCGGTCTTGACGAGGTCCTCGTGCCGGCCGGAGAGGCACACCCAGCGGAACGGGCCGTAGCCGTAGTCGAAGCAGAGCGGGCCCATGATGTCCTCGACGTAGGAGGGGAAGACGAACCCGTCGTTGGTGTCGTGTCCGTTCTTCGCCACCTCGGTGACGCCGGCGTCGAACACCGCCTTGAGGAACGAGTTGCCGTAGTCCCAGAACCGCGCGCCCTTCGCCGTCAGGCGCCGGATGACGGCGTAGTGGCGCCGGAGACTCTCGTCCACCAGCGCCCTGAACCGTTCCCGGTCGGTCCGGAGGAGCTCGCGCCCCTCCTCGAAGGAGACGCCCGCCGGGGTGTAGCCGCCGTCGTACACGGCGTGGCAGGAGGTCTGGTCCGAGAGCAGCTCGACGGGGACGTTCCGCTCGTCCAGGTACTCCAGAAGGTCCACGACGTTGCCGTGGTAGGCGATGGAGACCGCCTCGCCGCGATCCTTCGCCTCGAGCATCCACCGGACGGCCTCCTCGAGGTCGCCGGTGACCCTGGAGACCCACCCCTGCTCGTGGCGCGTCCGGATCCGGCTCTCGTCGACCTCGGCGATGATCCCGCACCCGCCCGCGATCTCCAGCGCCCTGGCCTGGGCGCCGGACATACCGCCGAGGCCGGAGGAGATGAACGTGTGGCCCCGCAGGTCGGCGTCGTCGGGGATCCCGAGGTACAGCCGGCCCGCGTTGAGGATCGTGATGTACGTCCCGTGGACGATCCCCTGGGGACCGATGTACATCCACCCGCCCGCCGTCATCTGGCCGTAGTTGACGCACCCGAGGGCCGCCAGCCGGTGGAAGTCCTCCGGCGTGTCGAACATCCCGACCATCAGGCCGTTGGTGATGATGGCGCGGGGGGCCTCGGGACGCGAGGGAAACAGTCCGAGTGGGTGACCGGACATGACCACCAGCGTCTGGGTCTCGTCCATGGTCTCCAGGTACCGCTTGATCAGCCGGTACTGCATCCAGTTCTGGCAGACCTGGCCCGACTCGCCGTAGGTGACGAGCTCGTACGGGTACAGCGCCACCTCGAAGTCGAGGTTGTTGTCGATCATCACCTGCATCGCCTTCGCCTCGAGGATCCGGCCGCGGTACTCGTCCACGGGGCAGCCCCAGATCCGGCCCGCCGGCCGGTACCGGTACCCGTAGATCCGGCCCATGGACCGCAGCTCCTCGAGGAACTCCGGCGCCACGATCTCGTGGTGCTCCTCGGGGACGTACCGCAGGGCGTTCTTCAGGGCGAGGATCGTCTCCTGGCGGCTCAGATCGTACCCGCGGCTCGGGGCGCGGCGGATTCCGGGCTCGAACGGTGCGGGTTCGGGAAGCTCGGTCAGCTCGATCGTCGTGGGAACGTCCATCGTCGGCCTCCTTCGCGGGCGGTCATTGTACTACCGACGGTGGCGCCGGGGAATCCGTCCAGATGGCTGCCGGGGTGGGGGAGCGGGGCCGGTCCGGACCGTCACGGTCGTCGTCGCCACGGTTCCCGCGGCGTTGGTCACCAGGCAGCGGTACTCGCCCTCGGTGTGCGGCCCGGCGGAGAAGACCGTCAGTGCGGAGGATGCCGTTCCATGGAACTGGTTCCCTTCCCGGAGATCCGCGCCGTCCCGCTGCCACCGGTACGAGAGGGATGCCGGGCTCCAGGCCTCGAGCTCGAGGCGAACGGGGGCTCCGCGAGGGACCGTCCGGGAGACCGGCTGCCGGAGGATCGACGGCGGGTCGTCGCGGGACACGGTGATCGTGGCCCGGAGGGCGGCGCCGAAACGCTTTTCGGCCGGTCCCGCCATTCGCAGGACGAGAATCGAGCCGCCGGTGGCCAGCCCGGGGGCGGTGAGCTCCAGCTCGAAGACGGCCGTCTCGCCGGGCAGGATGCTCGAACCGGCGGGCAGATCGAGGCCGCTCCGGACCAGGCCTACAGGGTCCTCGACGGCCTCCAGACGGTACCCGTCCGCCGCATTCCACGGCACGGTTCCCGTGTTCCGGAACTCGACCCGCGCGGTCGCCTTCTCTCCAGGGTGGAGGAAGGTCCGGCCGGAGGCGGAGACGAGGTCGGCGTCGGCGACCTCCGCACCGGCGATGAAGTCGGCGTAGGCGGAGTAGGCGGGCTTCGGTTCGTACTCCGGGGGCGGCCCCATGATCCCCCAGGCGTGGGATGCTCCGGGATCGTCCGCGGCCTCGTAGAAGAAGATGCGGCCGATCCAGTTCAAGTCCGTCCCCGGGCGAAACCAGTCCTCGAGGAGGTTCGAGTACAGGCCCGCCTGATCCGTCTCACCCCAGAGGTCCGACGCCATGCCGGTCTCCGTCAGCCAGAACGGACGGCCGAACCAGCCGGCGTCCTGGAGCACCTGCCGGACGGACGGATCGTCCCACGGGTTGGCCGGCGGACGGTCCAGGGCGCTGGAGACCGTGCGGTGGCTCCCGTTCGACGGGTAGACGTGGTGGGTGACGACGTCGAGCCGGTAACGTCCGGCGACGGCGACGTCGTGAAGCCAGCGGTCCCACCGGGCGCTGTGGAGGTGGGCCGTGTCCGGGGCACAGGCGAGGGCAAACGGGTCGGCAGCGTGGATGGCGTCCGCGCCGGGAAGGACGATCGTCTCGATGTACCCGGTGCGGCTTCCCGTCCAGAACCGGTCGAGGTTCGGCTCGTTCCACAGCCCCCACGCCCGGATCCGGCCGCGGTACCGGGCGACGGCGCGGTAGCAGAACCGTGCCCAGTCCGCCGGGTCGCGGGGTGGGCCGTTCCCCGGGTCATCGTCCGTCGCCCAGGCCGGCGTGTCGGAGAGGGTGGCGTAGATCTCGAGCCCCCTGGCCCGTGCCCCGTCCACCACGCGGTCGATGGCCGTCCAGTCCCAGACGTCCGGCTCCGGCTGAACGAGCGACCACCGGACGTCGATCCGGATCCACGCGATCCCTGCTTCGGCGATCCGATCGAGGATCACGTCGTCGGGAAGGTGAGCGCAGATCCCAAACGGCGACGCGGTGATCCACGCCGACGGCACCGTGGCGATCGCCAGTCCGGTCAGGAGGAGGAGCATCCGTCGTCTCATCGCATCGATGATAGTGCCATATCACGGCTCCGGTGACGATCGCCCCTGCCCTCTCCGTTGCACCCCGGGAAGGGGAGTGTCCCCATGTTTCTGCCGTGGCGGACGGTCCTCAGCGGAAGATCGGCTCCACGGTGCAGGGGACGTCCGCCGCAGTCACCTGCCCGTCTCCGGAGCAATCGAGTGCAGTGTTGGTGCCCTGACCGCCACCCATGGCCTCCTTGATGACGTCGGAGATCAGCGGGGCGCCCACCAGACCTCCGTAGATCGGTGTCAGGTCTTCGCCCTCCACCACGCCCAGCGGCTCATAGCCCGAGTACCCGGGGAAGACGACCCCGAGGTTGGGGTTGCCGAGACGGCGGATGAGTACCTCGGAGCAGACCCGGCGGTAGTCGGTGGTGACCTCCACGTCGATCTCCTCGAACATGTTCTCGGGCTCCAGCCCCGGGAACGTCCCGTGGAGCCCGCCGATGACACGCCCGCCGAGCAGCATCATCGGGGCGGCGTGGCCGTGGTCGGTGCCTTGGTCCTGGTTCTCGTGAACCCGGCGGCCGAACTCGGTCATGGTCAGCACGGTGACCCGGTTGCCGAGGCCCGACGCGGAAAGGTCTGTCAGGAACGCAGCGATCCCATCGGCCAGCTCCCGGGCGAGTGTCGCGAACTCGCCGCCTGCGCCGTACCCCTGGTTCTCGTGCGTGTCCCATCCTCCATGGTCGACGGTGACGATCCGGATACCGACGTCGGCCTTGATCATCCGGGCGGCCAGGGCCATGAGATCCCCGAACTCGCCGCCGGGGTACTGGGCGCCGCCTGCCGGCGTGTAGTCGCCCGAGGCGTACGCGTGGACGATGTCCACGGCGTTCATGGCCTGGGCGCCCGACACGTGGACGTCGGTGGTGTCCCGGGAGTAGAGCTGCCGCTGGGACGCACGTTCGGAGTCCTGCCAGTGCCACGGTCCCCAGAGGTACTCGAACATCTCGGCGCCTGCAAGCGTCAGCGCTCCCGTCTCGCCGTACAGTGAGGTTGCAGTGTAGTACCCGGCCGACAGCGCCGGAATCAGGATCTCGCCGGGCAGGTTCGTCGCCGACGCGAGGTGGCGGTGAAGCCATCCGGTGCCGATCGACTTGCTCCCCGGCGTTCCGAGCTCGATGAAGTCCTCGGCCTCGAAATGGCTCCGGGTGGGGTGGTGCATCCCGCAGGCGTGAACGATCGCCATGTGGCCGTCCTGCCAGAACGGGTGGAGGGGAGCCGCCGCGGGGTGCAGTCCGAACTCGCCGTCGAGCGGCAGCGCCGCGTCATCCCCGGAGACGGGGACCTTCAACGTCGGGCGGGCCGCCTCGTACAGCGGCCGGGCCGGGCCACCCACCGGCGGGATGAGGTTGAGACCGTCGTTGCCGCCGCGCAGGAAGACGACGAGGAGTATCTCCTCGTTGAAGCCGTCCCGGCCACCGGCAAAGCCGATCCGGGAGAGGCTGCTGGCGGCCCCGGCGGCAGCCAGGCCTTTGAGGAATGTGCGCCGAGAGGTGATGAACATACGCCCTCCTATCGCAGGATCGCGTCCGGGCTCGTCAGGATGAGCCCAACCATGGTTCGCAGCCGGTTCTGGACCTCTTCGTCAGTGGCGATGCCGATGTCGAGATCGGGCAGGTGCCCCTGCGCCATGAACTCCACGACGATCCGCCGATCTGCCGGGTCCATCGGCCGGCCGAGGCACCTCTCGATCCAGTAGTCGGCCAGCTCCTCAGAGGTTCGGAGGTTCCCGGGCGTGGCGGCGTAGACGTCGAACCGGTACGGGCCGGTGCCGGACGGGTAGCGCATGTCGGTTAGCCAGTTGATCATTCGCCAGTTGCCCACGAGCGGGTTCGCCCCGAGCCAGGTCTCGCGCGTGTCCGGGTAGCCGGTGGGTGGACGCCATTCGAACGGTGCGTGGCCCGTCTCGGAGACCAGCCAGAGGAGCCACCACGTCATATCCTCCGCGAGATCCATGGTGAAGTCCGGGTTCATGGTGCGCATGGCGGAGATCACCAGCTCGAACGGCCGCTTGACCTTCTCCCCCCAGGTCGCCGCGAACTCCGGCGAGACCAGAATCGCACGGACGACCCGGGCGATCTGGTCGGGCGCGGAGGCGTTCTCCAGGAAGATGCCTGCAACGGACTCCACCAGCGACTCTGGCGGATCGTCGGCGAGCAGGCGCCGGCACAGCTTCGTGGCGATATGTCTGGCTGTTCCCGGGTGTGTGGCCAGCCGGTCGAGCACGCGCCGGACATCCTCCAGCGGGGCAAGGTTCGCGGGAATGTCGAGACCGAGCACGTGCTTGGCGCCGGTGTCGTGCCAGCCGTCGCGGTAGAGGAACTCCCCGGTGTCCTCGTTTACGGACCAGCCGGTCAGACAGCGGGCCATCTCCCGGACGTCCTCGTCCACGTAGGCGACGGGAGCGCCGCCGGGTCCCAGCGGGACGCTGGCCGCCGGGATGGCGCCCATGTAGTTCTCCTCGCCCATGGTGTGGAGCTCCATCACCTCGCGGGCGTAGTTCTCGTTCGGGCCGTCCTTCTCGTTGTAGACGTTGTCCAGGTAGAACAGCATCGCCGTGGCCGCGGTGACGTCCTCCAGCATGGTGCGGAAGTTGCCGAGCGCGTTGGCGCGGATGACCTCCCGGTCCCAGTGACCGAACACCGGACCTGCCTCGTCGTGCCAGCCGTAGATGTTGAAGTGGTCGTGCCAGAAACCCACCATCACCTCGAAAAGCTGCCGCCTCGAGTACACCGTCCGGAGGAAGACCGCTGCCTGGGTCTCCAGCATCGGCCGGAACCGTTCGTTCCAGTCGATGTCGTCGGGGAGCCAATGATCGGTCCACTGTTGCTGAAGCGTCTTGTTCAGAGTGGTGAAGTTCGAGGCCGCAATCCGGGCCTCCAGCTCCGTGTCCGGTATCGAGTCAGGGTCGAGCTGACGGTCGACCCAGGCCTCGATCCGCGCAGCGTCGGTACTGCCAAGCGCCTCGAACGCGTCGATGTCACCCGGCGCAGGGCCGAACGCCGCACGGTGGTACACGATGGCGCCGAGCGGGGGAATGACCCGCGAAGCCTTCGACGTCCAAGCGGCTCGGGGTATGGTCCGCCGGAGTGGGACCAGGCCGATGCGGTCCATCAGCCGCCTGGCCCTGCGGCGCGTATGGCGGGCGGCGCTGGGCCTAGCCGGCCCGTACGCCCTCTTCCTGTGAGGGGCGCGATCCGTGGTCGTTCGGGTCCGATGCATCGTGGACTCTCCTTACTTTCCCCGGTGAGGACGATGTAATCGTACCGGGAATCATTCCCGGATGCCGTGACCCCAGTCACCGGGCCGTGTGATCGAAATGGAGGCTCACCAGAGGCCGGGGACCCAGGCGCCCTCGCGCATCAGCTCCACCGTGCCGCCGGGGCTATCGAGCGCAAGGCGCCGCACCCTCACGTCCGGTTGCAGCTCCGGCAGGTACACCCGGTCCAGGTGGATCGCCCTGGACGGCTCGGAGAAGTTCGCGGGACCCACCGAGCCGCCGAAGTGGTCGCTTCGGCCGAACGCCACGTGCAGGCCGAGCTTCTCGTCGAGCAGGATCTCCCCGATCGGTGCGAGCCCGAAGTCCGACAGCACCCCGAGGCCGAGCTCGGCGACGTTGGCGTAGGCGGGCTCCGCGGCCACCAGCGCCCGCTCCGCATCGGCGAAGGCGCCGTCGCCCTCCACCGCGGCGATCCGGTTGCCCTCGATCCGGTAGAGGATCGTCTCGCCGTCCTGCTCCACAGGCAGCTCCCCGGCGGTCCGGCTCGGGCCCGCGGGCTCGCCGCCCTCCCAGGGGACGATGTACGCCTCGCCCGACGGCAGGTTGCCCGCCGTCCCGGGTTCGGGGAATACGCCCCCTGAGGCGTGGGCCGAACGGTTCCGGAGGTCGAGAACGAGGGTGTGCTCGCCGAACGGGCTGGAGGTCTCGAGCACCGCGGTCTCCCCGGCGTCGAGGAGCCCCTTCATGATCCCGACCCGCCGGGCGATCTCGCCGTAGTCGAGCCGGAGCGCCGGGATCATCTCCGCCGAGAACCCCGGCATCGTCGCGGCCCGGATGCCCAGGCGCGGAGCCAGCAGCTTGAGCGGCGCCGTGGCCGAGAGCTCCGTGGGCGCCAGAACGACCGGGTGCGCTCCCAGCAGCGCCTCCATCGGCACCGCGGCGGACTCCGGCAGCTCGTCCGCCGTCCCCGGCAGCGTACCGGGGTCCACCAGCCACCCGCTCTCCGGCAGCGGGCCGTTGTTCGAGCGGGCGTTCCGGTAGGCGATCAGCGACGCCTCGAACCGCCCCGCGTCGCGCAGCCTCCGCACCCATCCCGCGGCCATCGCCCGGCGCTCCCGCCATCGCGGGGTGTCGGGCAATGCGGCGTCGGGCAGGTCCACCATGATCCCCACGCGGCGCTCGCCCTCCCGCGGCGCGAACACCCGCTCCACCAGCGCCGTCAGCTCCGTTCCCGAAAGTTCCATCGCAACCTCCCCCCGCACCGTACCCCGCCCCGCCCCTGCCACGCAACGGAACCGCATCAGCCGTCCCCGTGCCCCGGACAGCCTGGGAAGCCGAAACGGCGGGACAGGGCGGGGGACCGAAGCCGACCCGGCGGCCCCCCCCCCCCCGCCCTTCGCACGGGCCGTGCGCCTCATGTTCCTGTCACTGCAAGGGCCCGCAGAGCCCGAAGCGATCCTTCGCAGCGGGGCTCCCGCTCCGGAGAAGGGTGCTCCCGAAGCGAGCCTCATGTGGATGGGATCGCCACGTCGGTCACCTCCGGCTCCCTCCTCGCCCACATGAAGAAGATCATCGAGCGGCACCGGGAGCGCTCGAAACATGAACAGTGACCGTTCCGCTCCGATCGGCGCGATCCCATCCGCCGCCCACCGGTCGGTTCCCTCGATGGGGAACGTAGTGGGCCGGAGGGGGGTGCATGATGTTCCGCGAGCGTCCTTCTGGTTGAAGGGATGAATGGCAGGGGATGGTGGTAGACTCGAACACAGGAAAGGTGCTCACGCCCATGACAGATGCCCGATACTTTGCGCACACGCGTGAGGGAGCTCCACCGGAGGAGTGGCAGCCACTTGAAGAACATCTCGAGAACGTGGCTCGGCTCGCGGCGGACTTCGCGGCGCGGTTCGGTGCCCGGGAGTGGGGCTGGCTCGCCGGGCTCTGGCATGACCTCGGGAAGTATTCGGATGCGTTTCA
>JAMOVQ010000103.1 GCA_027067575.1 Thermoanaerobaculia bacterium
GCGGAGACGACTTTCTCGTTACTTACTTTCTCGGGGGGAGTTTCCCCGAATAGACCCAGCTGGGGATTGTCTTCATAGGCAATGTCGCGCCACGACTCATCGCCCCAGAAACTTGTCATCCTGCGAATGCCAGAAGGCCTGACATGTTCTGGGTTGCGCCACAGTGCGTTCCGGTTCATGTCCATGATCGGAAAGTTGAGGAAAATTTCGATGGACCTCATCTTGCCTGCGGTTTCAATGACCTCCCAGTTCAGGTGCAGTCCGTAAGGATCCAGGAGGCACAGCGCTCTCCGGTAGTCCTCATAGCGCACATGTGGAAACACATCGCGAAGAAGCACATCGTTACAGTCACCGTGAAGGATATGAACCCCGGTGCGCTCCCGCACCTCCGGAAAGTTCCTGAGCTGATCGACCTTATCGCCATCGAGATCGACGAGGAAGTACTCGTCGAACGGTGGATCGACATTGAGGGCGTGGAGAGGGCTTCCGGGAACGAACCTGTGAGTGTCACGAGTCCAATGGACGCCTGTCCCTGCGAACCCGTCGATATACACATGGGAGAGCGGCCTCTGCCTCGCCAGAATCCTTGAATACGCACTGGCGTATTTCTTCACGATCTCCAACTTGATCTCGGACCAGTACCCGATTTCGTCGAAGATGAGGTCGCGACCATCCCACCCCGAGACATGATCCATCGCCCTACCTCACATCGTCCGCCGAGATCACCACGGCGAAATCCACGTCGAGGTGACGGAAATGAACCATCCCACACCGGATCTTGGCGGCTTCCTCCGGTCTGAGCTTGTCGAGGTTGGTCGTTCCCTTGGTTTCCCGAACCAGGTATACCGTCTCGTCCCGGTCCAGGACAATGGCCCAGTCGGGGTTGTAGTCGCCCACGGGTGTCGGCACCTTGAACCACGCTGGAAGTTTCACGAAGAGCCGAATGTCATGCCGGAGATCGAGCGCCTCGGCGAACCGGCGTTCCGTATCGGACTCGTACTCGATCGCCTCGTATACCGATTTTGCCACGTTCACCAGACGCTGCTCGTACGACTCGAACGACGGCTCGAGCTCATCGAGGGCGTACTCGCCCCCGGGCCCATCGATCCGTTCGTACTTGATCCCCCGGACCATCAATTCGTGGAGCACACCGCGGACGGCCGCAATGGCTCGATCGAGGAACTGTTGCGGGTTGACCAGCACATCCCCGAGGCGTCCGCTCTGTTGCAGGATCGCCGCCAGCGTCGTTCGCGTGAGATTGGTCTGGCGTTGCAGGTAGGCAAGAATGTCCGGCAACGGCTGTGATCCCCACTCCGGCGCGGCATCTGCAACGGCCGTCACCGTGGTGGACAGGCCCTGGGCATCGAACCCGAGTCGCGCAGTCCGAGTGACGATCTTCGGAGCTTCTATGGCAGGCATGTCGCGGATCGCCTGCGCAGCGCGGTCTATGAGATCCTCGGTCGAGTACTCCACCGCGTACCGGGTCCTGTGCTTGATCCGATCCCACAGTGCCCTGAAATCATCGTTCAGCTCCTTGCGCCTGACCGTCCGGCGCTCGCGCTTGTTCTTGACTCGCCCCTCGAAGGATTCTCCACAGTCCTTCTCGATCTCATTCTGGAGCTTCCGCGCGAAGTCCTCGTAGCTCTCGTTGGCGACCACGGTCAGCCGATTGAGCTGCTCGTCATGGCAGCGCTCGCCGTTCGCCATCACTGGCAGGCGCAGACCACGTCCGATTTCCTGGCGCTTCTTGACCTCCGACTTGGTTTCGTTGAGGGTGCAGATCTGGAAGACGTTGGGGTTGTCCCAACCCTCACGGAGCGCGGAGTGGCTGAAGATGAATCGCAGCGGCTCCTCCGGCGACAGCAGCCGTTCCTTGTCCCGCATGATCAGCACGTAGGCCTCGTCGTCCGCCTTCGTGTTGCCGCGCGTGTCCTTCGCGTGGCCCTTCTTGTCCTTGGCGAAGTAGCCGTTGTGGACCTGGTCCACCGGGGGCAGAATCAAGTCTCGATACACCGGGTCAGCAGCGAGCTGCTCGTACTCCTCGACGAACCACTTCCGGATCTTCCCGTCCTCCGGGACGTAGTTGGCCACCCGGTCGATGAAGAACAGCGACAGGACCTTCATCCGCTGCTCCTCGGGGAGCCGACGGATGGCGAGCTCCTTGTCCAGGTGCTCCTTGATGGTCTGGCGGATCTGCACGCGCATCACGTCGTCGGTGTGCGTCCCGAGTGACTGCCCCTGGTAGACGCGCTGCCCGTTGGTGAAGGCGACGTAGCCGTGCGCCGCGTTGATCTCGCTGACGATGTAACCCCGGTAGGTCGCCCGCTCCTTGCTCACGTCGAAGAGGTCCGTGCCGTTCTTGTGGATGGTGACTGTCTTGCGCTTCGGCCCGCCCTTGCCCAGCACATCGATCTTGAGTTTGGCGACGGGTCCGGACGATCGCGCCTCGATGGAGAGCACCTCGATGTACGGCCTGTTGAAGCCCTCCTCATCGAGCACCGAATCCACCTCGATGTGCTTGACGAGCTTCATGTCGTAGGCCGCCACAGGGCCCAGGCGGTAGAGGAGGTTGTAGACGTTGCGGTGGGTCGCGGAGTAGCGCAGCGTGCAGAGCGGGTTCAGGCTGGCGATTGCCGTCTTCGCCTTGTCGCTCTCCATGTTCTGCGGCTCGTCCACGATGACGACGGGGTAGGTGGCCTGGATGAACTCGATGGGCTTGCGGCCCGACAGGCGGTCCTGCTCCTGGTTCAGGACATTCGTGTCCTTGTTGAAGGCGTCGATGTTGATGATCAGCACCTGGATCTGGTTGCTGGAGGCGAACTGGCGCAGCTTCGACACCTGCCTGGAATCGTAGACCCAGGCGTCCACCGGCACCTTGCCGTAGAGCGTCTCGAAGTGCTCCCGCGTGACCTCGATGTTCTTGAGCACGCCCTCGCGGATGGCCACGCTCGGCACGACGATGATGAACTTCGTGAAGCCGTACCGCTGGTTCAGCTCGTAGATGGTCCGCAGGTAGACGTAGGTCTTGCCCGTCCCGGTCTCCATCTCGATGGAGAAGTGCGGGATTCCCCCTCGTGGATCCTGGTCCCCGTGGAGACTCGGCGTTATGAGAAGCGCTGGCTCCGTGTCCTCGTCGTCCTTCCGAATGCCGTTGCGCTCCTGGACACGCCGGAGGTTCTCGGCGAGCGCCTCGACGCTCAGGACGAGCCGGTTGCCATAGCCGAGCTCGGAGAACAGGGCGCCGGGGGTGCCGATCTCGAACTCGCCCTGGGCCAGAGGCTGCCCCTCGAAGAGATCGATGACGGCGTCGATCGCGTCGCGCTGGTACTTGAGGTCGCTCTGAAACCTGAGCTTCATGGCGCCCCCTACACCGTCCGGAAGTGTTCGACGCCGTGCGACTTCATCTCCAGCACGGTGTTCGTCAGGAGCTGGTCGTTGCCGCGGAAGGCGTGGTCGAGGCAGATCACCATCTGTGGCTTCTTCGCGATCATTGCGCGGATACACTCGCGAGTGATCGGGTCCGCCAGGCAGATGAGGAGCCGGCCGCCCTCGATGGAGAACACCTCCTGGCCGCCGAGCTTAAGCTTCTCCACGGGGGCCGTGAGCGGGATGCCGGCCTTGAGCATCAGCTCGTACAGGACGGCCTCGGGCTTCGCGCCGGGGACCAGGTTGTCCGCGTAGAGCTCGAGCTGGCGGGCCAGCTCCTCCTCGGCGTCGGCGGCCGGATTCCAGATCTTGAAGTTGCTGGATGTCAGCTTGTAGGTGCGGAAACCGAGGTCGATGTCGTGGCTTCCGTTCAGGTCGAGCTTGCCGCCCTGCTCCTCCTTGATGGCTTCGGCGGCAGCCCGCAGCCGGGTCTTCGTAATCTCTGCGATCGTGGGATAGCCTTCGACCTCCGCCGGCTCGGGCAGCTGGACGAGAATGAACTTGCGGTCGCCGCCATCTTCGGCATTGAGCCGCAAGATCGCTTCGCCTGTGGTGCCTGATCCGGCAAAGAAGTCTAGGCACGTGTCGCCTGCATCCATCGACAACTTTACAATACGCTTCAAGAGCGACACCGGCTTCGGGTTCTCAAACGTGGCTCCGGTACCAGCCATCAGCGCGTTGAAGTGGGCCTTAGCCTGCCTATTCTGTTCAAGATCATCCCAGAGCGTCGGCCAGGGCACCTCGGGGGTTTCGGGAGCCACTTCGATGTAGTACGGAACCCAACCGTAGTCCCGCTTGATCCACTGTGTGAGACCCGCCGCTTCACGTTCCTCCCATGTATCCTTGCTCAGCACCCACCGACCTTCCCATCCCTCTGGAGCGACCGGGAAGACTGTCGTACCGTCAGGCGCCGTGAGCGGGTACCACAGGGTGGGCCTATCCTCTCGACGTGCATTCTTGCCGTTCTTTCTGAGCTGACGCCGTCTGGCGAGACGACCGTCATCAAGACGCAGTGGGTACGCATCAAGAATCTCAGGCTTCGACATCCGGTAGATGCGCCCATTCTCCGCGCTTCTGCAGTACGCGACGATGTAATCGTGGTATGAGCTGACTGGCCGCGATTCCTCGTTGCGACTCGGGCTGTCCATCTTCTTCCAGATGATGGTCGCGACGAAGTTCTCCGGCCCGAAGATCTCGTCCATGAGATGCCGCAGGTTGTGCACCTCGTGGTCATCAATCGACACGAAGATCACCCCATCCTCGCGCAGCAGGTTCCGGGCGAGGAAGAGCCGCGGGTACATCATGCTCAGCCACCTGGAGTGGTAGCGCCCCGAGGTCTCGGTGTTGCTCGAGAGCTTGAGCCCCTCGCCGTCCACCTGCCCGGAGTAGCGCAGGTAGTCCTTGAGCCCATCGCGGAAGTTGTCCGGGTAGATGAACTCCTTGCCGGTGTTGTACGGCGGATCGATGTAGATCATCTTGATCCTGCCGTGGTAGGCCTTCTGGAGGAGCTTGAGAACCTCGAGGTTGTCGCCCTCGATCATCAGGTTCTCGGTCGAGTCGAAGTCCACCGACTCCTCGCGCACGGGAGCCAGGGTTCCGACGCTCGGCACCTGGATCGCCCGGATCGCGTCGGCCTTGCCGGCCCAGGTCAAGCCGTAGCGCTCCGGACCCTCGTCGATCTCCTCCCCGAGAACGAGCTTCAGCTTCTCGAAGTCGACCTTGCCCTCGGCGAACACCTCGGGAAAGAGCTGACGCAAGCCATCCATGCGCTCGGCAACGATGTCTGCGGAGGTGAGGGGCATTCTCGTTTCGACGCGGGATACCTGTTTCTTCGTCATTTCTGCTCCCCTGCCCACTGGTACCGGATTTTCAGGCCGTTCAGGTGGCTGAACGGGATGATGCCGTCGTGCTGCAAGCGACCGACCAGGATCCCTGGGGCGATTCCAAGTCGTCGAGCAACCTCTCGAACCTGTTCCTCGGAAATGGCGCCGGGAACAAGATCCCCCAGAACGCGAGCGTCGGGAACGAGCGTCCTGTTGGCAAAGGCGTCGGCCTCCCGCTCCCTCTCCTCGTCCAGCCCCTGGATCCCCTTCCCCTCGATGAATCGCAGCTTCTTTCCGTGCCGGACCAGGTGTCCCAACTCGTGGAAGAAAGAGAACCAGAGGTGGTCGTTCGTCCTGTAGCGAAGGCTCAGTGCCAGGACGGCCCGGTCCGGGGCCGCCCACCAGGTCGCACCCGAGGCGGGACAGCCCCTGGGTGCGGGCACGAAGACCACCGCCACACCGCACCGTGCGCAGATCTCTCGCAGGCGGGGAATGAACGCCTCCGGATCGACCTCGTTCGTCAACCCCCGCAACGCTGGTATGGCACGAGACAGGGCCTCCCGATCGAAGGGCTCGAGGCGCAGCTCCTGCGCTTCCACCTCGGCCCGGCGCAGCCAGGCCGACACGGCGCCGCGTTTCCTGGCAATGGTATTCGAGGCTCGAAACGCAGGCACCAGGTTCTCGACCAGCTCAGACCACGCATCCACGCTGGCCACGCCGAAGAAGCGCAGCAACTCGATCACCTGTCGTGGCTTGTCGCGGGGATGCCGGCGAATCCACCCGAACGCGGCCATGTCGGCCAGCGGGAATTCCTTCAGCCAGTCCGTGTACCCGGCGGCCTCGTCGAGCATCTTCTTTCGAGCCAGGTCCTCGCGGTACTCCATCTCGCGCCGGAGCCAAAACCTGGCCGGCGCGCCCAGAACAGCCTCCAGCTTGAGGGCCGTCTCTGCCGTGATCGCCACCTTGCCCTTGATCAGCCCGTTGACGTGCTTCTTGCTGAAACCGGAGCGCTCGGCCAACTCGGCCTGGGTCATGCCGAGCTCCTCCAGTGCATCCGCGATGGTGTCTCCCGGTGGTGACACCCAGTCGCACTCGAACCGTGGTGTGTCAATCATGGTAGTCTCCGATGAAGACGATCCGGACCACTGTCACCCGATCCCATTCGATACTTCCATCAACCCCTCGGGGAACAGGATCGTTCGCCGCCTCCAGGACGAGTCGCTTTCCACCAGAGAGGTCGAGAGCGAGACAACCCGCGAGGTCACCCCGCAACGGATGGGGTCTTCCAACCCGGATCTCCTGCATGCATCCGGCTGCCGAGAGGTCCTTGAGGCGGGCGCGAAGCTTGCGAGCACACGGCGTACCCAGCTCGCGGTTCATTCTTCGCTCCTCCCTGCAAAGCCGCTCCAGCTTGTCATCCTTGAACAAAATATCCATCCGGGCAGCCTCATGTCAAGAAACTCATACACCTATCAGGTTCATCAAAAGGGGCCTCCTCTGGTTCGCCATCTTCGATGGGTGGGCGTGGTTCCTCGGATCGCTCTTCTGGCGGTCACCCATTGCCAAGTCTTCGAAACCGTGCCGGAACCCTTGCCAGGGTTGCGAGGTCAATATCGAGCAAAGCGTCCCCGGCGCAGGTGCGGCCACAGGAACGTGATCCCATGCGGGAAGCTTTGAATTTCCGAGCATGTGCTGCTTGAGCCAATAGGCGCCAATACGCACGGATTTCGGCGACATGCCGGGAACCCGGGGCAGTGTGTCCGGTTTCTCCACGCTCCCCATCATGCCACCTCCTGCGGCCCGGTACGGGCCGCACGCCGGAGGGAGGTGACGGGGATCGCTTCCGGAACGGGCCTCCGGGACCGGCTCGACGCTCGCCTCGGAGTCCATGGACGTGGGGGCGCACCGGCTCGTGCAGATCGACCGCCTGGCCGAGCGGTGGAACATGCCGGCGGCCGATGCCGTCCTCGCCAGCGTCAGCGCCTCGAGCGGCCACATCTACTACGCCTACGCCTCGGTTGTCCGGAACGACACGGGGGACGCCACCTTCGTCTTCGGCACCGCGCCGAACACGGGCCCGAACTGAGGGAGGGGAACCGGGGCAAGGCCGGGGGCCGGGGGCCGGGGAGTGTTTGGCACGGCCGGGCGGGTGGGCCGCGAGGCGCGAGAGGAGCTGGGGCGGCCCGTTCCGGCATGCTCCTGCGGCCCCATACGAAAACCGCCCCGGCAGGGGCGGTGGTGGTCGGGCCTGGCTCCGGAGGAGGGATTTGAACCCCCAACCTAGTGGTTAACAGCCACCCGCTCTACCATTGAGCTACTCCGGAGCATCGGTGGCAGGGGGTGATTGTACGGATTTGCGGGCGTCTGTCAACACCGGGGCTCACGCGTAGCGGCGCAGGAGGGCGCGGACGACGCCCTGGACGGTGACGGACGCGGCGGGGACGACGAGGGGCTCGAGGGCCGGGTTGGCGGGCTGGAGCCGGACCGCGCCGCCTGGGGCCGGGAAGAACCGCTTGAGGGTCGCCTCGCCGTCCACGAGGGCGACCACCATGTCGCCTTCGGCGGGGCGTTCGCGGCGTTCCACGACGATCAGATCGCCGTCGAAGACGCCGTCGCCGATCATGGAGTCGCCGCGGACGCGGAGCAGGAAGTGCGGACCGGGGCCGACGAGCGTCTCCGGGACGGCGACCTCCTCCCGGTCCTCCACCACCTCGATGGGGCTGCCCGCGGCCACCACGCCGAGCAGTGGAACGTACACGACGCCCGATCCAGCATCGGGCTCCACCAACTCAAGACCGCGCTTCTGGTGCCGGAGACGGCGCAGGAGCCCCTTGTCGATGAGCCGCTGGACGTGTTTCTGGGCGGTGGCCGTGCTGGAGTAGCCGAAGGCGTCCGCAATCTCCTGGAGCGTCGGGGCCACCCCCCGCGTCGCGAGGCTCTCCCGGACGAGGTCCAGGACCTGGCGCTGGCGCTCTGTCAGTGCGGGCACGGTGTTCCTCCCCGGGAAGGGTAGGAAGCGGAGGGCGCGAGGTCAAGCGAGACGCGGGAGGCCGGAGCCTCCCGCGGTGATCGTCGATGGTCGGGGCGAGTGGATTTGAACCACCGGCCTCACGGTCCCGAACCGTGCGCTCTGCCAGGCTGAGCTACGCCCCGCGACGGCGGAGTGTAGCCGAAAACGGTGGGGCTGGCAAGCGCCGTCAGAGGACGAGGGTCAGCAGGATCGCCAGGATGGCCGCCGGCGCGACCCAGGTAACGGTGAACTGCCACACCGGCGCGATCTTCCGGAACGCCGGGGAGGTCGAGGCGATCTCGTCGGAGGCGTTGCGGATCCCCCACACCCAGGCGACGAACAGGCAGAGGAGGAGCGACCCGACCGCCAGCGAAAGGTTGCCCCAGATGAAGTCCATGATCGACAGGAACCCGGTCTGGCCCAGGAAGGCGATGCGGTTCCACGGGGCGATCCCGGCGAAGTCCAGCGCCGACGGCAGGCCGACCAGGAACGTCACCGCCCCGATGGCGAGCACGGCGCGTCGCCGGCTCCAGCCCCGTTCGTCGACGAAGTAGGCGGTGATCACCTCGAGCAGGGAGACGGTGGAGGTCAGGGCCGCGACGCAGATCAGGAAGAAGAAGACGGCACCGACCACGCCGCCTCCGAACATGGCCCGGAACACCTCGGGGAGCACCCCGAAGATCAGCGCCGGCCCGGCGGCCGGGTCGTGGCCGAAGGCGAACACCGCGGGGAAGATCATGAACCCCGCGAGGATGGCGATGGCGGTGTCGAAGGTCACCACCCAGGCGCCGCTGGTGAGGATGTTCTGCCGCTTGGAGAGGTATGACCCGTAGGTCAGCATGGCGCCCATCCCCAGGGAGAGGGAGAAGAACGCCTGGGCCATGGCGTCGAGGATCGTGTCCAGGTGGATCTTGGAGAAGTCGACCTCGAGGAGCCAGCGCACGCCGGCGCCGGCGCCCGGAAGCATCAGGCCGCGGACGATGATGGCGGCCATGATCAGGAGGAGCATCGGCATCAGCACCTTGGCCCACCGCTCGATCCCCCGCTGCACGCCGCCGGCGACCACGAACACGGTCAACGCCAGGAAGACGAAGAAGTAGACGACGTCGCTCCCGAGCCCGGCCGAGGCGAGATCCGCCGTTGGGGAGAAGCCCGAGACGACGTACGACTCGCAGCACGCCAGGACCCGTCCGGCGATGACCGAGTAGTAGGAGAGGATGCCGAGACCGGTCAGCATGGCGAGGTAGCCCAGCGCCTTCCAGCGGGAGCCGGGCGCCACGGCCTCGATGGCCCCCACGGCGTTCTTCTGGGTGGCCCGCCCCAGGCTGATCTCCACGAGCATGACCGGCAGCCCGAGGCCGATGACGCACAGGAGGTAGACGAGGATGAAGGCGCCGCCGCCGTTCTTGCCAGCCATGTACGGGAACCGCCAGATGTTGCCGAGACCGACGGCCGATCCCGCGGCGGCGAGGATGAACCCCAGCTGAGAACTCCACTGTCCCCTGGACGGTTGCGGGACACTCACCGGACCTCCCCCTGCCGCCCGCTGACTCATCGGAAATGCCTGGGAGGAACGGGCGGCCCGTGCCGCAAGACTAACGGGGGCCGCGTTTTCTGTCAATCCGCACGCCGTCCGAGACCGTTGTACCGTGCGCCCCTCTTCGAGCCGACGAAATGGAACGCGGACTTCAGCCCGCACTGCTCCAGATCGAACGGCGACCCATGCGGGCTGAACCCGTACTCCCATCCGGGGTCGTTTCCAGAGATAAACAGTGTCACCTTCTCTTCGCCCCTCCGGTACCTGGTTTCCACGATAGGGAGTGTCCCTATCCCATCTACCAGCATCTCCCCTCGCCCGAAACGAAGCACCCCCGCCTGGTACCCCACTCACCCACCCGCCCAGGAACGAGCGAAGCGATGTTCCGGTTCGCGCCGCACAGGACCGAGCCCATCACGATTGGGACTGTCCCCGCAACGGAGCCCTCCGCCACCCAGCGATCGAGTGCCCCACGAGGAACGGGCCGGCGTGGGGGCGGGGCGGTCCGGCGACGGAGGCGAGGGCAAGCCCCGTGGGGGCGTGCCCGGACGGCGAACGCAGGCGGCTTGGCCCGAGAGGGTGGGCGGGAGGGGGAAGGGTAAGTCGTCGAGTACGCCGTCCGGGTGCGTCGCCACGGGGTGCAGCCCGAGCCGCAGGAGCCGGGGCGCACACGCCCCCACGGCCCCGGGGAGCCGCAGGCGACCCGGGGTGCGCCGCGAACGCGGGGGCCGGCCGCCGGTTCACCCCACGGCGAGATGGGCCACGGCCAACGGCGCTACGGCCTCCCGGCGGCGACCGGTTCACGCGCCGCCGGGGGTGGGGTACGATGGCGCGGTGAGCTACCAGGTTCTTGCACGCTCGTGGCGGCCTCAGCGGTTCGCCGACCTGATCGGCCAGGAGGCCGTGGTGCGGACGCTCCAGAATGCCATCACCTCCGGACGGCTCGGGCAGGCCTACCTGTTCTCCGGCCTTCGCGGCGTCGGGAAGACAACTGCTGCCAGGCTGCTGGCCAAGGCGGTGAACTGTGCCGAGGGCCCGACGCCGGAGCCGTGCGGGACGTGCGTCTCCTGCCGGGAGATCACCGACGGCGTCTCCCTGGACGTCACGGAGATCGACGCCGCCACGCGGACCGGCGTGAACGAGATCCGCGACCTGCAGGAGGTCGTTCGGTACCGGCCGACCCGGGACCGTTACCGCGTGGTCATCGTCGACGAGGTCCACATGCTCTCGGCGTCGGCGTTCAACGCGCTCCTCAAGTCGATCGAGGAGCCGCCCGAATACCTCCTGTGGATCTTTGCCACCACCGAGCGGCACAAGGTTCCCGCCACGGTGCTCTCCCGCTGCCAGGAGCTCGAGTTCCGGCCGGTCTCCACCGCTCTGATCGCCGAACGGCTGCTCGAGATTGCGGGGGAGGAGGGGTTCGAGCTCGCGCCCGAGGCCGCCGCCATGATCGCCCGTGCGTCCGGCGGCAGCGTCCGTGACGCCCTCTCCCTGACCGATCAGCTCCGGGCGTTCTCCGGCGATACGATCGGTCCCGACGCGGTGGCGGAGGTGCTCGGTGTCCCACGCCGCGAGCGGATCCTCGCCCTGATCTCGTCCATCGTCGAGGGAGACGCGGGAACACTCCTCTCGGCGCTCCGCGAAGAGCTCCGGGAGGGCCACGACCCCACGGTCCTCTGGGAAGCACTCGGACGGGAGCTGCGAACTCTGACCCTAACCGTTGCCGGCGCCGACCCTTCCTCGGAGCTCGATGGCGAGGCTGCGGCCCTCGCCGGACGCCTCTCCCTCGACGCATGGACGCGGGTCCTGGGCCTGTGGCTCGACCACGAGCCGGTGGTCCGGACGGCCGCCCACCGCGACCTTGCCCTGGAGGTGGCGGCGCTCCGCCTCTCCCGCTGGCCCACGGTCCGCCGGGTGGAGGCTCTCCTTCGGGAAGCAGGCGGGACCGGAGGAGCCGTAGGGGGTGACGGTTCCCGGAAGACCGGTCCGGCGGCTTCGTCCGCGGGAGGCGGCCGGACCGCTTCCCGTTCCGCCGGTCCCGCGGGTCCTGCGGAGGCGCTCGCCGATGCGCTCTGGAACAAGGGTCTTCGCCAGGCGGCCGGGGCTGCCAGAGAAGCCACCGTGGAGATCGCCGGGGGACTGGCCACCCTCAGTCTTCCCGCAGAACGTGCCCCGCTCGCCCGAATCCTCGAGCAGCGCCTGGACACGATCCGTGAAATCGCATCGGAACTCTGGCACGTCACCGGCGTTGACGTCGTGGTGGGAAGTGCTGGGACGGTGGAAGATTCCCTGGCCGATGAGGTGGCCCGGGATCCTGGCGTCGCGACCGCTCTCGAGGTGCTGGGCGGCAACATCGCCGCCGTGAAGCCCGATGGGAACGGGGAGGCGTCCGGATGGAACTGACCCCTCCCGCGGTCCGGGAGCTCCTCCAGCGGCTCGGTCGTCTTCCCGGAATCGGGCCCCGTGCCGCGCGGCGAATCGCCGAGCACCTCCTGACGGCCCCGGAATCAGAGGTCGAGGCACTTGCGGAAACCCTGGGACGCCTTCGCCAGCAGGTCCGGCTGTGCTCCCGCTGCTTCCTCCTGACGGAAACCGACCCCTGCGCCGTCTGCACGGACCCGGGCCGCGACCGTTCCACGATCCTCGTGGTGGAGGAACCCACCACGGCATGGTCGGTGGAGGCAACCGGCGAATACCGTGGGCTCTACCACGCTCTCCTTGGCCGGCTCTCCCCGCTCCACGGTATCGGCCCGGACGACCTGACCATCGAGCCACTGCTGGCCCGGATCGAGAACGGCGGTATGCGCGAGGTCATCCTGGCGATGGACCCCACCGTCGAAGGGGAGACCACGGCGCTGTACCTTGCCCGTCTTCTCAAGCCGAGGGGGGTGGCGGTCAGCCGGCCGGCGGCGGGTGTTCCGGTCGGAGGCGAGCTGGGGTCGGTAGACCGGGTGACGCTCTCCCAGGCGCTCCAGCTCCGCCGGGAGCTCTGAGCCGGTGGATGAATCGGGCCCGATCGCCTATGATGGTCCGATGAAGGTGATGGAAAGAACGACGGGACGACGAGCCGCAAGGAGGATCCGATGGGTTTGAAGAGGGTGACAGCTATCACGATGATCGTCCTCGCCGCGGGGCTGTTCGTGGCAACCGAGGCCACCGCCCAGGAGGCGGGGGGGTTGCGGTACACGATCACGGTGTCGAAGTTCGAGAACCGCGCCGGGTGGTACGGGGCGTGGGACATCGGCGACGCCTGGGGAACGGTCCTGACCGACATGCTCAACCAGTCGGGCAAGTTCATCGTGCTCGGCGAGAGCGACATGCGGGCCGAGGCAATGCAAGAACAGGACTTCGCCGCGTCGGGGCGGGTCGCCGGCGGGGCCAAGGCTCCGGTGACGGGTCAGATGACCCCGGCCCAGCTCCTGGTCAAGGGGGCCATCACCCACGTCCAGGGCGACACCGGTGGTGGACACGGTGGAATCCGGATCCACGGGTTCCGGATCGGAGGTGGCGGCAAGAAGGCCGAGATCAACGTGACGATCTACGTCGTGGACTCCACCACCGGTCAGGTCGTCGCCTCGACCAACGTCGTCGGCAAGGCCAAGAAGCGCGGTCTCTCCGTGGGATACGACACGGGTTCCTGGGGTGCTGCGTTCGGCGGCCACAAGAACGACAACATGGGACTCGCCGTGCAGGACGCCTGTGCCCAGGCCGTCGAGTTCCTCAAGCAGCAAATCGAGAACATCCCGTGGACCGGGAGCGTCGTCCTGGTCAGGAAGGGCAAGGTCTACGTCAACCGCGGCGCCCGTGAGGGTGTGCAGCCGGGAATGACCTTCATCGTGGGCAAGCGCGAGGTCATCCGCGATCCGGACACCGGCGAGGTGCTCGACGAGGACGTGGAGCAGATCGCGACGCTCAAGGTCGACAGGGTCAAGGAGAAACTCTCCATCTGTAGCGTGACGAGCGGCGACGCCGGCGCGATTCACAAGGGGATGGCGATCAGCCTCCCCTGAACGGGTGACGGAACGTCTCCAAGGGGATCCTTCCGGGGATCCCCTTTTCTTTCTTGTCGCTCCCGGATGGCGCTATACTCGTACGCAGCGGATCGTGGGGCCGTTGCAGGGAGGAGCGATGGGACATCGAGGAGCGATCGGTGGGTTCGTGATCGTGATGGTGCTCGTGGGAGCCGTGGCCCTCGCCGGAGCCCTACAGCCCGTCGACAACCCGTACCAGGGTGAGTTTCCGTTCACACTTGGGGAGGAGGTCACCGTCGGCGTCAGCATCGACGGGGTGGTCTGGAACAGCTTCACGGCGAATCCGCTGGGGGAGCTCCGTCCTGGCCGGGCGGTCAGGACGGTGCTCGAGATGGCGTTCGACAATGGAAACGCCGATGCCGTCCGGCTCCTTGTCGTCATCCTCTTCGAGGACGAGCGCGGCGAGAGCCTCGACCGGATCGAGCTCGACCCGATGACGCTCGCGGCGGGCCGGACTCGCCGGTTCCGCAAGAAGGTCAAGATCCAGTCCGACGTGCTCTCCACCGCCGCGAAGGTCTACCTGTTCTGCGAGGTCCGTCCACGCTGAGCGCCGCCGGCGGCCGCATCACCAGCCGGTCTTGCGGCCGATCAGGGCCAGGAACTCCTCCCGGACCTTGCGGTCCGAGAAACAGCCCCGCAGCGCCGAGGTCGTGGTCAGGGCGCCGGGCTTCTTGACCCCACGCATCTCCACGCACAGGTGCCGGGCCTCGATCACCACCATCACCCCCATCGGTGCGAGCTTCGTCCACAGGAAGCTCGCCACCTGCTCCGTCAGCCGTTCCTGGAGCTGGGGACGGCGCGCGTAGAACTCCACGATCCGCGCCAGCTTGGAAAGGCCGACGATGGTTCCCGCGGGAATGTACGCCACGTGAGCGTGCCCGTAGAACGGGATGAAGTGGTGGGCGCACATGGAGTAGAACGGGATCTCCCGCTCGATCACCATGTGGTGGTACCCCTCCTCGTTCGGGAAGGTCGTCACGGTCGGTTCCGACCCCTCGAACAGGCCGTGGAACAGCTCGAGATACATCCGCGCGATACGTTCGGGGGTTCCCTGGAAGTTCGGATCCTCGAGGTCGAGGTTGAGCTCCTGCATGATCGCCGCCATGTGTCCGGAGATCCGCGTCACGAGCCCCGCCTCGTCACCCCGAGCGATCAGGTTGCCGTCCCGCCGCTGGATCGCCTCGTCCGCCGATCCGCTCCCCGTCAGCTCGTCCATTGCCATGCCGCATCGCCTCCGGAACCACCATACCGCGGACCCGCCGCGCCCGCCACGGTCCCTGGTCGCCTGCCGGCTGCGGACCCTGGCCATCGCCCTCGAGGCAGCGGGCGCCCCCGTCGCCTTTCGCCCACGGTCCGGGCGATGGCTCCCGAACGGTCCGCCGGGGTGCTCGAGCTCCTCCACCGCACCTGCTCCCCGAACCGACGATCGCCGAACCCGAGGCGGTGGACCGGAGGCCTCTGCCGGTGCCAGTGACGATGGCCATGCCCGTGGCAATAACGCTGCCCTCTGGAGGTCATGAGATAAACAGTGTCCCTTTTTCTTTGATCAGCGACTCAGGGAAGCCTGGCGCTCGTTGCTGAGACACGCCATCGTCGACAGATTCCGCGGATCGAAAAGAGACTGTCCCCATTTGGTACCCCATTCACCCACCCGCCCAGGGACGAGCGGAGCGATGTTCCGGTTGGCGCTCCAAAGAACCAGGGCCGTCACGATCGGGACTGTCCCCTCAATCTGGCCGAGATCCTCGCCGAGAGGATGGCGCTCCACCTGGTACCCCACTCATCCGCCCGTCCAGGAACGAGCGGAGCGAGGTTCCGGCTCGCTTCCCAGAGAACCCCGACCCTCACGATTGGGAGTGTCCCCTCAACCTGGCCGAGATCCTCGCCGACGAGGATGGCGCTCCACCTGGTGCCCCACTCATCCGCCCACCCAGGGACGAGCGGAGCGACGTTCCGGCTGGCGCTCCAGAGAACCAGGCCCATCACGATCGGGACTGTCCCCACAGCGGAGCCCTCCGCCATCCAACGATCGAGCGCCCCACGAGGAACGGGCCGGCGTGGGGGCGGGGGCGGTCCGGGGACGGAGGGGAGGGCAAGCCCCGTGGAGGCGTGCCGGGGGCGGGAGCGCAGACCCCTTGGCCCGAGAGGGGGGCTGGGTGGGGGAAGGGTAAGGGGTCGAGCACTCGTCACCGGTGCGTCGCCACGGGGTGCAGCCCGAGCCGCAGGAGCCGGGGCGCACACGCCCCCACGGCCCCGGGGAGCGCAGCGACCCGGGGGAGCCGCGCACGCGGCGTCCGGCCTGCGACCGCCTCTCAACGAAGCGATGAGGGGCCGCGCGGATCGTGCCCCGGGGCCGTTCCCGCAAGGGCGCGAGGAGGAACTGACCTGGCGGTCGTGACGACGAAGCGTCCGCGGCGGGGGCGGTCCCGGGGTGCGAGACTCGCGGCCCCGTTCATTCAAAGTCGATGACCCGAAGCCCTCCAACGAAGCCCAGGCGGCCGGCAGCGACGCCGGAGGCGGCGCCAGCGCATCGCACGGGCGGCCCGGGGGGAGCTCGCTCCCACCGGGGCGCACGGGCGAAGCACTCAGCCCGCGCGAAGCGCGGGGGCCGGCCGCCGGTTCACTTAAAAAAAGACTGTCCCCTTCTCGAAGAAGAGGAGTATCCCTTCCTTTCTCTGTCCCCTTCTCGTTCCGTGGCACAATGGGCGCAGGTTCTCGGGAAAGGAGACCGGCATGAAAAAGATCGTGCTGCTCGTCGTCGTCATCGCCATCGGGCTCCTCGCCTACAACTACCTCACCACGGGTGAGCTCCGCCTGCTGCCCGCGGCGTCCTCGCCCCAGGCGAAGGAGCTGGCCAGCCTCGAACGAGAGCTCCAGCGGACGGTCCTCGACTACCGGACGGCCGCCAAGGGCGCCGCGGTCTCCGGCGTGGACCTCACGGCCGAGGCCGTCGCGGCACGCCGGAGCGCGAAGTCGATCGAGAAGCGGCTCGCCGAGCTCCGCACGTCGCTCGACTCCGACCGCGACCGCGCACGGGCGGACCGCCTGATGGAGAAGGTGAAGGCGTTTCTCGCCTCGCTCGAATGACGCTCCGCACCGGAGCGGGGCTGCTATCCTCCACCCGTGGTCCGGGCGGTCCTGTTCGATTTCGACTACACCCTCGGTGAATCCGAGGAGGGGATCGTGCTCTGCGCCAACCGGGCGCTGGCGGCCCTCGGGTTCCCGCCGGCTCCCCGCGAGGCGATCCGGCGGACCGTCGGACTGACGCTCGAGGCGATGTTCGAGAGGCTGACCGGCCTCGACGGGGAGTCCGCCGGCCGGTTCAGGGAGGCGTTCATCGCCTGCGCCGACGAGCACATGGGGCGCCACACGAACCTCTACCCCGGGGTTCCGGAGCTCCTCCGGACGCTCCATGGCCGGGGAGTCCCCGCCGGGATCGTGACCACCAAGCGCGGATACCGCGTCCGGGAGGTGCTCGCCCGCGAGACCCTCGAGCCGCTCGTGGCAACCATCGTGGGGATCGACGCTGTCCCGCGTCCCAAGCCGGCGCCGGACGGTCTGCGCCTGGCGCTCCGGCAGCTGGGTGTGGACCCGCCCGAGGCGCTCTACGTCGGCGACAGTGTTGTGGACGGCGAGGCCGCCCAGCGGGCCGGGGTCCCGTTCGCCGCCGTCCTGACCGGGGCGACGCCGCTGGCCGAGCTCGAGGCGTGGGGGCCGGTCGCCGTCCTCGACGACGTCACCGGCTTGGTGGCCCTTCTCGACCGCGAACCGCCGGCGTGACGGTCCGGTTCCCGGCGGAGGCCGGGACGGGTCAGCCGGGGCAGTGGGCCAGTGCCTCCCTCGCCTCGCGCCGGACGATGTACGCACGGTCCCAGTCGTTGGCCTCGTCCTCGCCAAGAATCCGGGCCAGTACCCTGCGGAGCCAGGCGCACATCTCGTCCTCGAGGTAGCCACGCTGCGCCATCTTCCCCAGGCTGCGCACGGCCTTGGCCCGGATGCCGGGGTTTGGATCGCCGAGGTTCCGGCGGAGAATCTCGATCATGCGGGCCAGGAGCTCCTCGTCGACCTTCTCCCGCGGGATCTTCTCCACCATCCGGCCGATGGCACGCGTCCCGCTGTCCCGGAGGTTGCGGTCGTCGGAGGACGCCGCGTCGAGGGCGACCTCAAGGGCGCGAACGACCTGGGAGGACCGGATGTGACCGAGCGCGTAGACGATGAACGCCTTCCGCCCCGTGTCGTCCGTCTCCGAGTACGCGGTCATCAGCGGATCGATGGCGTCCGCGCCGATCCTCCCGAGGGCGTTGGCGGCCGCGATCTGCGCCTTCAGGTCGCTGTCGTCCAGCTGTTCCAGCAGCACCGGGATCACGCACCGGCCGCAGCCCACCACGAGGGCCAGCGCCTCGTCGAGCATCGGCTTCAGCTCGGGGTTGTCCAGGGGATCGATGTAGAAGAAGGTCGTCAGCGGCCCGTACATGTGCCCGGCGTTCTCCGCCCCGACCTCGGCGATCTCGGCCTTGATCGCCTCGAGCCCCTCCCGGACCTTCTCCGGATCACCACTCGCCAGCAGCTCTTCCACCCTTCGTGCCGTGTCCATCCGTACCCCCCCGTGTCGTGAACTCTTTCCCAGGATACCCCGGTCCGAGGCGAACGGCCAGGTCTTTGGAGCCCCGAAGCCCCTGTGCCTGGGAGAGCATTCATGACTCCGTAATGTTCGGCGGCGTCAACCGTCACCCAGTCACGCGGTTGGGCCTTCATACACCACGGAACACCGCCGCACAGGAGCGCGACCACAATCTCCATCCCCCGTCGACTCGCGAGAATGCGGACTCCTTCGGCCCCGGTCCGAAGGGAGGGACGGCATGAGGAGCGGGGAATCACGGCATGGTACGCTTCGTTGCAGGAGTAAGCTCTCAACGTGAACTGGAACGACCGGACCACCTCGACCTCTCCGGGAGCACCCGTGTTCGTCCTTGATCGGGACCGGCTGATCGGCATGCTTCCCCGCCGGTTCTCCAAAGTCGCGCTCGTGGCCCGGGGAGGTCAAGGGGTTGTGTTCAAGGCTCTCTTGGACACGAAACCGGTCGCGATCAAGGTCGTTCCGGCGGACGGATCGGACGCCATCCGTCTGCGGCTCGAGCTCGAACGCCTCGGAGATCTCGACAATCCCTCTGTCGCCCACCCGGTTGAGGTTCTCGAATTGGACGGGTTCGTCGCCCTCGTCATGGAATGGATCGAGGGTGAAACGCTGGCGGAGCACCTCAAGAACCGGTGGATGGCGCACCCGGCCGCGGCCCCGCTCCCTGCCACCGACGCCATGGCCCTCGTCACCCGGATCCTGCATATCCTCGCGGATCTGCTTGAGCTGAATCCGCCAGTGATCCATTGCGACATCAAACCATCCAACGTGATCCTCCGAAACAGGCAGCCCAACGATCCGGTTCTCGTGGACTTCGGCGCGATCCGGGAGGTTCTGACCACCTCGCGGCACACGAGCACCATCCTTGGCACACCGGGCTACATCGCCCCCGAATACCTCCATGAACGAAGGATCTCCCCGAGGGCTGACGTCTATGCCGTGGGATCCCTCCTCGCGGAGCTGGTTTCCGGCCGCGGCCCGGACCTGGAAGCCGCCCTGGAAATCCTCCGGCCATACCCCGTCTGGCGCCGTTTCCTCCAGATTGCCCGCGCTTCCGAGCCGGGGAGCAGGTTCGCCGACGCGCGGGAGGCGCTACGCTTCCTCGAATCCCCCGTCACGCGCATCCGATGGAGCACGGCGCGCGTTCTCCGGAAGCTGTCGCTGGCTCGGGCTGCGGCCGCCGCCGCTGTGCTGGCGCTCGGACTCAGCCTCGCCGCGGTCCGGGTCACTGGTGTCGCGGGTGGTCCCGTGGTTCCCGTGGACGACCCCGCCAGTGGTCTGTCCAACGTCGCCTGGCTCTCCGGACGGACCTTCCTGGGTCTGGAACGGTGGCGCTGGTCTCCGGAGGATGGGAGCCCCGTGGGAAGCTGGGCTGCCGGCCGGGACACGGTGGCCGCTCTTTCACGACCCGGTTACCTCCACGTAGCCTCGGGACGCCGGAAACAGATCCGCGCCCTGCTCGACCGAACCTCCGGATCGCTGCTGTACGCGACCCAGACGCCCCCCGTCCGGTTCAGACCTCACTGGAGCAGGGCCGTCCCCCGGACCACCTTCGACGGCTACCTGCCATACTTCCGCCTGACCCGCTTCGCCGGGCGGTTCGGCGGCCGGGACGCCTACGTCCTCGCCCACTGCATCTGGTACCCGTCGGCGCTCCGGATCGAGGATCCGAGAGGCGGATCGGTCGACATCGTCCATCCAGGGAAGATCGTTGATGTCTGGCCCTGGACCGGTCCAGGCGGCCGGCCCGTGGTGCTCGCCCTGGCCATCAACAACATGTGGGGGCATCGCCCGGCGATCTTTGCCGTCCCTCCACCGAGCCATTCCGGCATTCTCCTCTCCGACGGGCTCTACGACCGCAGGGGGAAGGACCCGCTCGAGCCGCTCTTCTACACGTTCCTGCCCGGCACGGCGGTGGGAAACCTCCGGATCGTCACCGCATCCCGCGGGCGGATCGTGGCCGACGTCAACCGGCGGCGCCTCGTCCTCGACGGGTCCGGCCGGAGGGCGGGAACGGCGGTGGACCCGGCCGCGGCGTCCCGCCAGTTCCGGGAGGTCCAGGCCGGCCTCGCCGCCCGCGCGTCGGGCGACGAGGAGACGGCGGCCCTCCGGCTCGCGGAGGCGGAGTCCATTCCCGGGACCGACCCACTCTTCCGCTCCGGGATCGAGCTGGTGCTCGCCCGATGGGCGATCCTCGCCGGCGACGCTCCGGACGCCCGCACACACTGCGAACGCGCCCTGGCGATCGACCCCACCACCACCGACGCGGCGCTGTGGCTCGCCGTGCTCGATGCGCTCGCGGGCCGGCCGACGCCGTCCGACCTGCCCACCATGAACGAGGGCGTCGACTGGCAGGTCATGCTCGACCTCTCCCTGGCCAACGCCGCCGCGGGCGACCGGACGAGAGCCGACGCCATGGCTCGCTCGGCCGGCTCGTTCGCCGTCCTAGCCGGGACGTACCTCGAGACCTGCACTGACCCGGGAAGCGCCGGCGGCCGAACCGGTCTCGGATATCGGTGGTACTTCCTTCCTCACCTCCTCCGGGCCAGGGCACTCCTCTCCGAGGGCTCCGATCTCTCCCGTTCCCTCGACGAGCTCGAACTCGCCGGAGTCCTGGCGGAACCGTACGACGTCTTCTCACTCGAGGCGACCCGTGCGCTCCTCCTCCAGCAGCTCGGAAGGGGCGATGAGGTGGTGGAGCGCCCGGTCCGGGAGGAGCTCGAGACGCTCCGCCGACTCTCGGCGACCCGGCCCATGGCCCGTTTCGAGCTGGTCTGGGCGCTTGACCACGTGGCCCGACTCGCGTCGCTGCGCGGTCATTCCGGTGAGGCCCAGGCCCTCGCGCAGGAGGCGATCCGACGCGGCACGGGGCTGGTGCCCGCCGCCGTTCACGAGGCTCGGAAGCTGCTCGAAACCACGACCCCGTGACCCCGGTCCGAGGCGAACGGCCAGGCCCGCCGCAGTGGTGCCTTGACAATGATCAGGATTTTAGTATATTCGTGAATGGTTATTGAGTGAACCTCGATGACCGAGACCATACGGAGGCACGATCCATGGCCGTTTCGACCCTGACGATGGACAACATCAACGAGACGATCGAGAACAACGACATCGTCTTCATCGACTTCTGGGCGCCCTGGTGCGCACCCTGCCGTGCATTCAAGCCGATCTTCGAGAACTTCGCCGAGAAGCACCCCGAGATCACGTGCGTCGCCTGCAACACCGAGGAGCAGCAGGAGCTGGCCGCCATGTTCCAGATCCGCTCGATCCCGACCCTGATGATCTTCCGGGAACAGATCCTCGTGTTCGCGCAGCCCGGGCTCCTGCCCGAAGAGGCGCTCGAGGAGCTGCTCGGCAAGGTCAAGGAGCTGGACATGGACGCGGTCCGGGCGGAGATCGAGCAGCAGCAGAAGCAGGAAAAGACAGCCAACGCCTGAACGGGCGTCACGGCGCCCAACCCCGCCGGACGGTCGCATCCCAGCAGGTGAGGAGCCAGAGCGCGAACAGTGGCTCAGCCAGCGCCACCTCTCCCGAGCGGTGGCGTTTCAGCGCGTTCGCCGCAGGTGCGGGATCGAGCCCAAGCGCCTCAAGGCCGCCGTCCAGGACGGCGCCCTCCACGGCGGACCGCAGGGGCCCGCGGATCCACGCGCCGAGCGGCACCTCGAAGCCGATCTTCCGCCGCCTCCGCCCGAGGCCTGGCGCCACGCGGCCGAGAACGGTCCGCAGCAGCCCCTTGGACCGGACCAGCCGTTCCGGGAGCGCCAGCGCCAGCTCGACGATCCGGTGGTCGAGCAGCGGGACCCTGACCTCGAGCCCGCAGGCCATGGAGGCCCGGTCGACCTTGGCGAGCACGCGCGACGGCAGGAACGTCAGGAGGTCGAGCGCCCGCCACCGGACCCCCGGCGGCAGGCCGTCCAGGCGCCGGAGGACCGTCTCCGGCCACGGTTCCGGCGGTTCCGTTCCGAGCAGCGCTCCCACAAGCTCCCGGGGCCCGACGCCCTGCAACGCCTGGTAGGCACGGAACGGGTCGCCGGCCGCCAGCGCCGAGCGGAGCTTCCGGCCCCACCGCCTCCCCGCGGGTGCCACGGTGCCGGCGAACGCCCTGACCGGAGGTGGAGTGCCGAGCACCCTTTCCAGGATCGGCATCGCCCGGAGCCTCGGGTAGCCGGCAAACAGCTCGTCCCCGCCGTCCCCCGACAGGGCGACGACCCACCGCTGCCGGGCGACGGACGAGACCAGCGCCGTGGGCGCAAGGGATGGGTCGGCGAACGGGTCGCCGGCGATGCGCGGCCAGTCAGGGAGGAGCGCGAGCATCCCACCGGGGTCGAGCGTCTCGACCGATGCCACCGCACCGATCCGCTGCGCCGTCTCCAGGGCGACCGGTGACTCGTCCGCCCCCCCCTCGAAACGGACCGTCAGCGTCTCCAGGGGGCCCTCGGACGCCGCCACCGCGGCGATCAGGCTGGAGTCCGTCCCGGAGGACAGGAAACAACCGACGGGCACGTCGGCGACGAGCCGCTTCCGGACGGCGTCCCGGACCAGCACCTCCAGCGCCTCGGCCGCCTCGCCCGCCGTTTGGGGCCCCCCGCCGCGGCGCGCCGCGTCGAGCGGGTCGTACCAGCGCCGTACCGTGATCCCGCCGGGCCCGGCCTCGAGCACCGTTCCCGGTTCGAGGGACCGAACACCGGACAGGAGCGTCCCCTCGCCGGGAACGTACCCGAGCTGGAGCCACCGGGCGAGCGCCTCATGGTCGAGATCCCTCGACACCGCCGGGTGCTCGAGCAGCGCGGGCAGCTCCGACGCGAAGACGAGCCCGCCGGCCGCCTCGGCCCAGAACAGCGGCTTGATCCCAAGCCGGTCCCGCGCGAGCAGGAGCCGTCCGTCCGGGGACCACCACGCCAGCGCGAACATGCCGTCCAGCAGCTCGAGGGCGGCCGCGCCACGCCGTGCCAGCAGCTCGAGCACGACCTCGGTGTCCCCCGTGGACCGGAAGACCGAGCCCTCCCGCTCCAGCCGCCGCCGGAGCTCACGGAACCCGTAGAGCTCCCCGTTGTAGACAAGGACGTGGCCGCCGGGGGAGCGCATGGGCTGCGCGGCCGCGCCGCTCGGGTCAAGGACGGCGAGACGCCGGTGGCCCAGGACGGCCCGCCCCTCCGGATCGCGCCACACGCCCTCCCCGTCCGGCCCGCGGTGGGCGAGCCGGGCCGTCATGCGCGCCACGGCCGCAGCGTCCGCCCCACCCTCCCACGCCACCTGGCCGCAGATGCCGCACATCAGCCGCCCTCCGGGCGTCCCCCCCCGCCCGTCGTCTCGCTCTCGAGCCGGCCCGCCAGCGCCAGGAGCCGGGCGTCGGCCGGGAACCGGTCCAGCGCCCGAGACAGCGTCATCGCCGCCTCCATGTACCGGCCCTGCCGCAGGAGCAGCGCGGCCAGCCTCGCCCGGAGATCCGGCTGATCCGGCGCGACCTCCACGGCCCGCCGCAGCGCCAGCCGGGCATCGGCGTCCCGGCCGGCGCGGGCCGCGATCCGGGACACCGTCAGGAGGACTCCCACGTCGGCCGGCGCCACGCCCCACGCCCTCCGGGCGTATTCCAGGGCACGATCGAGCTCCCCCTTCCGCTCCGCGATCGCCGCCAGCGCCAGGTACGGCGCGGGGGAGTCCGGAGCGAGCCGAAGCGCGGCCTCCGCCGCCTCCAGCGCCCCACGGTCGTCACCCGATGCGGCCAGCGCCCGGGAGGCCAGCGACCAGGCTCGGGCGCGGATGGACGCCGGCAGCGCGGTACGGCGGGCCTGTTCGAGCGCCGCGGCCGCCGCCCCGGCGGCGTCACCGTCCTCGAGCGCCCACAAGGCCCTCAGCAGAACTGCATCGGGAGCATCGCCAACCTGTCCAAGCGCCCGTTCGGCGGCATCCGCCTCACCGCGCCGCCGGAGCTCCCGCGCCATGTCGAGCAGCGCCCGCTCCCGGAGGCGTGGGTACAGCGCCGCGCGCCGTCGCAGCCCCTCGAGCCGGATCCAGTCGTCGTCACCGGGCAGCACCTCGACGGGCGGAACGGCGTATCCGGGAGCGAGCCCCTCGGCGCGGGCCAGAAGCTCCAGACAGCCGTCGTAGTCTCCGCGGCCCAGCGTCAAAAGCGCCTGCAACCTGACGAGGTACGGGGAGACAGGCCACCGCTGAACCGCCGCTCGCACGAACTCCATGGCCGCTTCGGTCTCGCCACGGGCCAGCGCCGCGAGCGCCCGGTTCCGCGGCCCGGTGGGATCCGTCGGCATCCACCGTTGCTGGAGACGTCCGATCCGGTCCAGCAGCGCCGCCCTGGTATCCGCCGGCACCCCGTCGAGCACCGCACCGCCGAGCCGCCGAGAGGCATGGACGGCGGAGGGGATTCCGAGCCACCACGACTCCGCGAGCGCCCTGGCCCCGGCCTCGGGCTCAGCCTCCATCCGGTTCACGCCCACCCGCCACGCCGACCACCCGGCCCACGAGACGATCTCCACCGTGGCAGCAAGGGTTGCGAGGACCACGAGCAGCCGCCAGCCCCGCATCACGGCTCGATCCTCCGGCCCTCCTCGTCGAAGAAACGGATCTCCGGCTCGAGGACGATCCCGGCGTGCGCTTCCACGCGCCGCCGCATCTCGCGAACGAGCTCAAGGACCTCCGAGGCGCGCGCACTGCGTTCGGCCACGATCACGTTGGCATGACGGGTGGAGACCCGTGCCTTCCCGACCATCAACCCCTTGCAGCCCGCAACCTCCAGAAGCCGGCCTGCCGCCTCCCCATCCGGGTTGCGGAACACCGACCCGGCCGTGCGATGGAGGGGGAGCCTCCGTCCCCGTTCGGCCAGGACCTCCCTGATGCGCCGCCGCATCTCGCCGCGGTCTCCCGCCTCCAGCGCCAGCCGCAGCCGCGTCACGATGCCGCCGTCCTCTCCCAGTGCGCTCCACCGGTACCCGTGGGGAATCGCCGCCGCGTCGAGGCGGACCCGTTGCCCATCCGGGCGCACCACCTCGGCCCAGTCGAGCCGGTCGTGGAGCTCCACGCCGTACGCTCCGGCGTTCATCACCGCCGCCCCGCCGAGCGTGCCGGGGATGCCCGCGAGCTCCACGAGGCCGTCCAGCCCCGAGCGGACCGCCGCACGGATGACCGGTGTCAGATTGGCACCCGCACCGGCCACTACGCCGTCGAAATCGACCTCCCAGCCGGCCAGCTCGCCCCCGAACGTCACCACCGGCACCCTGAGCCCGGCGTCCGGCAGCACGACGTTGGAACCCCCGCCGAGCACGAGCCACCGGGCCCCCTCCTCACCGAGGATCCCGACGACCCGCTCCACCGCTTCCACCGAAAGGCAACGCACCACGAGATCCGCAAGCCCTCCGACCCGAAGCGTCGTCCACGCGGAGAGCTCGACGCGCTCCACGAACTCGACGCCCGACCGGTTCCCGAGCGCTCTCAGGCGCGCCTTGATTCGCTCGATCGGGACCACGTCCCCTCCCCGCGGGAATACTGGCACGGTCGTTGCTTCTCACCAGAACCGAGGCCGGCAACGGCCGACACCACGCATCATACATACCTCCTCCTTCTTCCAGCGAGCCCCCCGGGGCTCGCATCCCTTTTTCGTGAGCGGGAACACCTTCCGGGAGGGCGGACGGCCTACGGCACCGCTGTCCCGGTACCGGCGAGGGCGTCGCGGAACGCCCGGGTCACGGCGTCGCCGAGCCCCGCGAGGCCGGGTTCCGGCCCGATCCCGCCGACGGCCCCGCGGACCCTCGCTGGCGGGACGCCGAACACCGCGGCGTAGAGCGCATGGTCCGGCTCCCTGTGGAGGAGGCCGTGCACGAGGACGGCCGACCGGCGGCGGGCCTGGGCACACCCGAGGACCTTACGCCCGCCGAGAAACAGCGTCTCGGAAAGGACAGTCTCGAAACAGACCGGCGAACGCTCCCTCGCGGACCGCCGCGGAACGGGCCGTGGCCGCTCGACCTCGAGGCCGAGCCCGCCGAGGGCCGCGGCGACGGCACCGACGAAGCCGTCGTAGGCCGCCGGAATGGTCCGGGCCCATGGGTGCCCCGCGGGCAGCGCGAGGGAGACTGCCAGGTCGCGGCGGTGGACGATCCCGGTGCCGCCGGTGATCCGGCGCAGCACGGGGATCCCCTCACGCGTGCAGAGGGCGCGGTCCACCTGATCGTCCCGCTGGCCGTGGCCCAGCACCACGACCGGCCCGGGCCACGACCACAGGAGGAGCACCGGGCGCCCCCCGGCCGCCTCCTCCAGCGCCCCCTCCTCGGCGGCCAGGTCCACCTCCGGCGGCCCGTCCCAGGAGACGACGATGCGGACGCCCCCGCCCACCCGAGCCTCAGTCGCGGCCCAGGACCATCCGGCCCGCCACGGCCGAGGTGCACAACGCCGCGCCGAACAGCGCGCCCGCGACGCCCGCCGTGCAGACGTCGGCTCCCGTCAGGCACAGCCCCCGCAGGCCGGTCCGCGGTCCCAGCGCCCGCTCGCGGAACCGCCGCCGGAACACCGAGGAGGGGCGGTTCACGCCGCCGACGGAGTGGACGCCCACGTCCCACTCCCACCCCTTGCGGGAGAAGGTGTGGGTGAACCCGCCGGGCACGCCGTGGCGCTCGAGGACGGCGACGCGCCCCCCCTGCTCCTGGGCCAGCAGGGCGGCGGCGCCGAGGCCGCCGACCCCCGACCCGATCACGACGGCGTCGAACCGTTCGCCGTCGAGGGAGGAAGCGTCAGTCGACACCGAACTCACGGAACACCTTCGCGAGCGCCTTGCACACCGGGCAGCGGTCCGGGGGCTCCTCGCCCGTGGAGGTCCAGCCGCAGACCGGGCAGACCCAGACCTTCGCCTCCGCGATGTCCTCACCCGCGTCCACCGCAGCCTTGGCCGCGGCGTACAGCTCCGAGTGGATCTTCTCGGCCTCGAGGGCGAACCGCATGGTCCGCTCGGCCTTCTTCTCCCCCTGCAGCTCGGCGTTGGCCAGGTAGGCGGGGTACATCTCGTCGATCTCGAAGTCCTCGCCGCCCTTGGCCGCCGCGAGGTTCTCCGAGGTGGAGCCGATCCCGCCCAGCGCCTCCAGGTGGTTCGTGGCGTGGACCAGCTCGGCGTAGGCGATGGCACGGAACAGGTTGGCGATCCGCGGCCGTCCCTCCTTCTCCGCCTTCTCCGCGAACGCCAGGTACTTCATGTGCGCCTGGCTCTCGCCGGCGAACGCCGCCTTCAGGAACTCCTCGGTCATCGGTCGCATCGGTCACCTCCCCGGCGTCCGCGGTGCCTCCGCGGCGCGCCACCCCGATTGTCCGTTGCCGGGGTCGGCCCGTCAACGGATGCCGGGCGCACGATGCAGGGTGCCCACTCTCATGAGAGCCTTCGGAGGACGGGCGAGCCCCCTTCCGGTTAGAATGCACTTGCTGGCCACGATGAGTGGCGAGGGGAGACCCGATGGCGACGGACGGCGGACGGCGAACACGAAAGGCCAGGAACCGGTGAGGCCGGCCGGCGGCACGACCCGGCGGAAGCTCCTCTCCGGGATCCGCGCCGTCCTGTTCGACATGGACGGCACCCTGGTGGAGGTCCCCCACGACTGGAAGGCGATCCGCAAGGCGCTCGGGATCGGGCCGGGTTCGATCCTCGACCAGCTCCACGCGCTGCCCGAACCAGAGCGTTCGCGGAGGCTGGCCCTCCTCGACGCGATGGAGACGGACGCTTGCGATGCGGCCCGGCCCGCTCCCGGCGCGGCCGAGCTCCTGGGGTTCCTCCGGCGCTCCGGGATCGCCACCGCCCTCGTGACGAACAACAGCGCGGCGAGCGCGCGAACGGTCCTCGAGCGGTTCGGCTGGACGTTTTCCGCCGTGATCACACGGGACGACGGCACCTGGAAGCCGTCGCCGGAGCCGCTGTTCCGCGCGGCGGCGGCTCTCGGCGTCCCCATCGGCGCGTGCGCCGCCATCGGCGATGCCTGGCTCGACCGGGAGGCCGCCCGGGCCGCCGGATGCCGTGCGCTGTGGCTCGTGGGCCCCGAGGCCGAACGTAGCGGCAGGGCGGCGGAGCTGGCGGCACCCGACCTCGCCGGCCTTCTCGAACGGCTCCGGGAGTCCGTTGAAACTCCGAGCCCCACGGGCTCGTAGCACACACCGGAACGGCAGGGCCAAGGCCGTGGCGTGCCCGGAGGAAGGAGGAGGCGATGCGACGAGGAACGGGTGCGATCGTTGCAGTATTCTGCGGGGTGGCGCTGCTGGCCCTCCCGGCGGCGGCGAAGGAACGGACCCAGCTCCTGCGGTTCCCCGACATCTCCGGCGACACCATCGTGTTCTGCTACGGCGGCGACCTGTGGCGGGTGCCGGCGAGCGGGGGGGTGGCCTCCCGCCTGACGGCCCACCCCGGGGTCGAGCTCTTCCCCCGCTTCTCGCCCGACGGGGCGAGGATCGCGTTCACGGGCCAGTACGACGGCGACGAGCAGGTGTACGTCATCCCCGCCGAGGGCGGTGAGCCGCGCCAGCTGACGTGGTACCCCGCCCACGGCCCGCTCCCGCCCCGGTGGGGTTCCGACAACCAGGTGCTCGACTGGACGCCCGACGGCGGCGCCGTGCTGTTCCGCTCGATGCGGGACGCCGGTGGCGGGTCCGCGGGCCGCGTCTACACGGTCTCCCTCGACGGCGGGCTCCCCGTGGCGCTGCCCATGCCGGAGGCCGGCGTCACCGAGTACGCGCCGGACGGGAAGCGGGTGGTGTACTCCCCCCTCGACCGGGATTTCCGGACGTGGAAACGGTACCAGGGGGGGTGGGCCGAGGACCTGTTCATCCTCGACCTGGCGACCCTCGACCGGACGCGGATCGCCCACACCGACCGGACCGAGCGCGACCCCATGTGGATCGGCGACTCGATCTACTTCGTCTCCGACCGGGACGGCTGGCTCAACCTGTACCGGTACCGTCTCGACGGCGGCGCGGTGGAGCAGCTGACGCACTCCACGACCTGGGACGTGCGCTGGCCCGGGTACGACCCGGCGACGGGTCGGATCGTCTACGAGTACGGCGGATCGCTCCGGGTCTACGACACCGCCACCGGCGAGGACCGGGAGGTTTCCGTCACCGTGCCCGACGACGGCCTGTGGAAGCGCCACCGCCGGGTGGACGGCTCGGAGTTCATCGAGGACTTCGACATCGGCCCGACGGGCAAGCGCGCGCTGTTCGTCGCCCGGGGCGACATCCTGACCGTGCCGGCGAAATACGGTCCCACCCGGAACCTGACCCGCTCCTCCGGGGCCCACGACCGCGAGGCGGCCTGGTCCCCCGACGGGAAGTGGATCGCGTACGTCTCCGACGCCACGGGGGAGGACGAGCTGTGGATCGTTCCCGCCGACGGCAAGGGGAAGGCACGGCAGCTGACGACGGGCGGAACCATGCGGAGGATCCATCCGGTCTGGTCGCCGGACTCGAGGCGGATCGCCGTCTCGGACGTGGACGGCCGGATCGACGTGGTCACGGTGGCCGACGGCGCCACGGTGCGGGTGGCCGACGAGCCCAACGGCCAGGTGACGGACTACGCCTGGTCCCCAGACTCCCGGTGGCTCGCCTTCTCCCTCTCGGACCCGACCCGGTTCCGCTCGATCTACCTGTGGAAGGTCGGCGAGGCGGCGCCCCACCGGGTGACCGGGCCGTCGTTCAACGAGTGGGACCCGGCATGGAGCCCCGACGGGAAGTACCTCTACTTCCTGGCCGACCACTCCTTCGCGCCGCAGCACGCCCAGGTCGAGTGGAACTACGCCATCGACCGCCAGGCCGGGATCTACGCGCTGGCGCTGGCCAAGGACACGCCCGACCCGTTCGCGCCCCGCAGCGACGAGGAGAAGGCCGGCGAGGAGACGGCCGGGGACGGAACGAAGGAAAGATCCACGGCATCGAAGGACGACACGAAGGACTCGGAGACGAAGCAGCCCGAACCAGTGCGGATCGACCTCGAGGGACTCGCGGAGCGGGTCAGCCGCGTTCCGGTGCCGTTCGAGAACTACCACGGCCTCGTGGTCACGGAGAAGGTCCTCGTCTTCGTCCGGGTCCCCGCGAGCTTCGAGGGCCGGGAACCCGCCTGGAAGCCCGAGCTCCACGTCTTCGGCCTCGAGAAGCGGAAGGACTCGGTGTTCCTGACCGGCGGTGCCGGGTACGCCGTCTCGGCCGACGGGAAGAAGATCCTCGTCAGGCGGAAGGGTGCGTGGTCGCTGTACGACCTCGGCCCGAAGGCCGGCGACCCGACGGCCCTCGACCTGTCGGGGATGACCATCGACGTGGACCCGCCGGCCGAGTGGCGGCAGATCTTCTGGGAGGTCTGGCGCCGGTACCGGGACTTCTTCTACGTTCCGAACATGCACGGCTACGACTGGAAGGCGATCGGCGAGCGGTACGCGAAGCTCCTCCCGGCCGTGGCGCACCGCTCCGACCTCAACTACCTCCTGGGCGAGATGATCGCCGAGCTCAGCATCGGGCACGCGTACGTGGAGGGGGGCGACTACGACATCCCGGACCGGACGCCGGTGGCGCTGCCCGGGGCGCGGTTCGAGCTGGACGCCGCCTCGGGACGGTACCGGATCACGAGGATCTTCCGGGGCGAGAACGCGGAACCCCGCTACCGGTGCCCGCTGAGGGGGATCGGCGTGGACGCACAGCTGGGCGACTACGTCCTGGCCATCGACGGCCAGGAGCTCGAGGGCACCGGCAACCCGTACCGCCTGCTGCGCGGACGGGCCGGGCACCCGGTGGAGCTGACCCTCAACTTGAAGCCCACCCTGGAGGGGGCCCGGAAGGTCACCTTCGTCCCGCGGACCGACGAGGCGCCGCTGATCTACGACGACTGGGTCGCCGCCAACCGGGAACGCGTCGCGAAACTGAGCGGCGGGCGCGTCGGGTACATCCACATCCCCGACATGGGCTCCAACGGCGCCCGGGAGTTCATCAAGTGGTTCTACCCCCAGACCTGGAAGGAGGGGCTGGTGGTGGACGAGCGGTTCAACGGCGGCGGGTACATCTCCCAGTGGATCATCGAACGGTTGCGGCGCACGCTGCTCGGCCTCGACTACGCCCGACACGACCGTGACCCCGAGACCTACCCGAGCCGCCTCGTACCGGGGCCCATGGTGGCGCTGATCAACGGCACCACGGCCTCGGACGGCGACATCTTCGCGTACATGTTCCGCAAGGCAGGGCTCGGCCCCCTCGTCGGCACCCGCACGTGGGGCGGCGTCGTGGGGATCAGCGGCCACGGTCCGCTGATCGACGGCGGCACCGTCTACGTCCCCGAGTTCGCCTCCGCCTCGACCGGCGGACACTGGATCATCGAGGGGAAGGGCGTGGCACCCGACATCGAGGTCGAGCAGGACCCGAAGGCCGTGGCCGCCGGGCACGACCCCCAGCTCGAGCGCGCCGTCGAGGAGATCCTGAAGCGGCTCCCGGACCGGCCCTCACTGTTCCCGCCCAGGCCCGGACCGCCGGTGAAGACCCCGGTGCCGATCGCGAACTGACGCCGACGGCGGGAAAGAGCGACGACGGAGCTCAGTGGGCCAGGCGGAGGAGTGCGGCGATCAGGGCGAGGAGGGTCAGGAACTGCACGCCCACGATCCAGCGGGTCTGGGTGTCCATGTGCTGGACCAGGCGGGCCATCTCGCCCTTCAGCTCGCTCCGCAACCCGGCGATGTCGCCCTTCAGCTCGGTGCGGAGCTCGGCGATGTCGGCCTTGAGTTCGGTGCGAAGCTCCGCGATGTCACCCTTGAGCTCGTCGCGCTGGGCGTCCATTCGCCTGGCGAGCTCGGCGGTGGCGTTCTCCATGTCGGAGAAGCGGTGGTCCATGTGGCTCTGGAGCGCCGTCAGGCGTTGCTGGACCTCACGGATGTCGTCCTTCAACGACAGGACGAACGGCTCCTGGCTCTCCTTCCAGCCCTCCAGGAGAGCGACCCGCCGTTCGAGATCGGCACTGGCCGTCTGTGCCATAAAACCATGCTACCACAGGGCCGCCGGGCCGAACGGCGCGGTGGGGACGCCCCCCCGGAGCGCGGGCTTCGGCCCGCATCGCGGGTGGTCATGTTGCCGGGCGGCGGCACGGGCGCACGACAGACGGTTTCGCCTTCCTTCGTTGTGGCGAGCCGGCGGCCGGCCCCCGCGCTTCGCGCGGGCGACGCGCCTCGCCCGCGCGTCCCGGTGAAAGCGAGCTTCCCCGCGTGGCCCCGGGGGAAGGAGGCGGGATCCCCCAAACGGAGCTGCTCCCCCTTGCCCCGCGGCTAGCCCACTGCCCCCCTGGGATCCATGCGGGGATCTGGGTATCCCCCAACTGCGGGATCCTGGGTGTCCCTTGACACCGCTTCGCCCCCTCCAGAACCCCGCGTATTCGTCTCTTGCGGGCCACAGGGGACACCGGTGATATCATGAGCATGGTTTCCGACCACGATGGATGTGCTGGTTCCCGATCACCTACCCATCGAAGGTCGTAGCCAGGAGGGCGTATGTCACAGACCGACACGCATGACGATCTCGTCGAGAAGATCCGCAGCCTGCCGCCGGACAAGGCCGCCGCGGTGGAGGACTTCGTGGATTTCCTCAGCCGGCGGGAGGAGCATCGTCGGCTGGTGCGGACGAACGCAAGACTGTCCGAGAACGCCTTCCAACGGGTGTGGGACAATCCCGACGACGCAATCTACGATCAGCTATGACCACCCTCTCCTTCGGCGACGTCGTCCTCGTCCCGTTTCCCTTCACGGATCAGACTGCCTCCAAGAAACGCCCGGCGGTGGTCGTCAGCTCCGATACGCTCCACAGCGAGAGCATCGACTTGGTCGTCATGGCCGTCACCACCCAGCCGAGAGCCGCATCTTCTCTCGAAGTCCCTGTGACCCACTGGCAGCAGGCCGGCCTCCTCCGCCCCTCCGTTATCAAACCCGTCCTCGCCACCATCGAACGCTCCCTCGTCCTCAGAAAGCTCGGGTCCCTCCAATGCCCCGACCGCCAGGCCCTGGCAACCCTCCTGTCCAACACCCTCGGCCCTCACGAATAGCATCAATCACCGCGCCGGGTACGTTTTCTGACCGGACGGGCCCAGCAGGATGAAGCTCCGCCCGGACGAGCGGATGCCGGCGCTCCTCGACGGAAATCTGCGCCCGCTCCGCTCTTCCCGGACGCCTCCCGCCCGATCATTCAGCCTCCGGGGGCTCCCCGGTCGGCGTCTCCCGGCCTTCCTGCCGCTCCTGGGTCCGCGGATTCACCTTTTCCGGGGGGCCAAGAGACAGGACAACGAAAGCGTAGAACGCCTGCGTGCCCGGACCTAGCGATGCCACCGGTAGATTTCACTCCGATGACCGATTCTCACAACCAGGACCGTGAGCCTGTCGTGTTCGATACGATAGATGATCCGGAAATCGCCTTCCCTGATGCGGTACACGGGTGGCGAGATCCCCTTCAGCTGTTTCGCTCCAGGTGGCAGCGGCACTTCCCCGAGCCTCTCGATCCGCCTCGCAAGCCGCTCCCGCATGCCGGGATCAAGCTTCTTCAACTGGCGAACGGCAGAACGGGTGACCTCGATAGCATAGGCCACGTTCCGTCAAAGCTCCAGATCCTTCTTGGCCTCCAACCAGGGAACGGTTCCATTCCTCCGCGCATCGGCCAGCGCCTTCTTCACCTCCCGCACATCGATCTCATCCTCGAGACGCTCGATCAACTCCAGATCCTCGATCGGCACGATGGCGACAAGATCCTTGCCCCGACGGGTGATCAGCACCCGGTCCTTGCCGTAGGCCACACGGTTCAGAACGTCCGCCAGGTTCTCGCGGGCCTCGGTTGCATTGATGCGGCTCATCACGACCCTCCAGTCCGTACAGATTGTACATCATGAACCGCTGGATTCCCAATCAACCTGACCCTCCGAACAACCCCCGCCGCGAACGACCCTGCCCCGAGAGCCGTCAGTCCCCCGGTGCTCGGCGGGCTGTACCACATCACCAGGCTCGAAAACGTGGCGTGACGGTCGCTCCCTCGGCGGACCGGACAACCAGGAGCCGGGAAGCAACCACGGTGGAGCTATACGCAAACGAGCGGATGCCGACGCTCCTCGCAGGAAATCCGCGTCCGCTCCGCTCTTCCCGGCCGCGCCCGACTCGATCATTCAGCCTCCGGTGGCTCCCCGGTCGGCGTCTCCCCGCCTTCCTCCCACTCCCGCGCCCGCGGATTCCTTTCTTGCGGGGGACAGGAGGTGCTATGATCGAACCCCAGGCACGACAGGAAACCGGCGAGGAAGGTATCTGACGTGCCGCCAGGGAGTTCGAATCATGCGAAACATCAAGATCATCGTCGAAGAATATCCAGACGGATACGTCGCCTACCCGCTCGGCCTCAAAGGTGTCGTCGTGGGTCAGGGAGACACGTACGCGGAGGCGCTCGCTGACGTCCGCTCCGCGATCCGCTTCCATATCGAGACCTTCGGCGAGGAAGCGCTCGAGATGGATCCTCCCGTCATTCAGGCGTTCGTGGCCGAAGCGGTGGTCCCAACCTGATGCCGAAATTTCCGGTCGATGCGCCCCGGCGAAGGGTCGTCAAGGCTCTTCGCCTCCTGGGTTTCAAGAAGGTCCGTGAAGCCGAACATATCGCTATGATCCGCCATAACCCTGACGGCTCTGTAACGCCTCTCACTCTCCCCGCCCACAAGACCATCAAGTCGTCCACCCTCCGAACTATCTGTACCCAGGCCGGCATCTCGAGGCAGGACTTTCTCGAAGCCTATGACAAGAGCTGATTCCACAAATCCTCGACGGTTTCCCAAGAGCCAACAACCACCTTGAAAAGGCGGCGTGACGGCCGGCCGGAAGACGAGCCGTACAAGCTGAAAGAACGAGAGGAGCCGGGCCGCGCCGTGCCCTGACGACCAGATACCGGCGCTTCTGGTGGGAAATCCGCGCCAGCTCCGCGCTCCCCGGCCGCGTCCCACTCGATCATTCAGCCTCCGGGGGCTCGCCGGTCGGTGTCTCCCCGCCTTCCTCCCGCTCCTGGGTCCGCGGATTCATTTTTGCGGGGGACACCCCTCGGGGGGCAGGGTGGCTCCCCCGAAAGGAGGTGATCCCCCCTTGTCCCGCCCCAGGCCCACCGACACCCCCCTGGGACCCATGCGGGAATCTGGGTGTCCCCCAACTGCGGGATCCTGGGTGTCCCTTGACAACCTGGCAGACCGAGAGGAGCCGGGCGGAGCTGTGCCCGGACGACCGGATGCCGGCGCTTCTGGTGGGGAATCCGCGTCCGCTCTGCGCTCCCCGGCCGCGTCTGGCTCGATCATTCAGCCTCCGGTGGCTCCCCGGTCGGCGTCTCCCCGCCCTCCTGCCGCTCCCGGGTCCGCGGATTCTTTTCTTGCGGGGGACACGAGCATGGGGGAAAGCTATCGGTAGGTTCGATCCGACCCTTGCAGAAATTCACTAACTTCCGGTCTTTCACGATATAGGTATAATCGCCGTAACCCTCGTAAATCCATGTGCCAAGGTGGGTCTTGCCAAGGCGCTCAAATTGAAAATCATACCCGAAATTCCAAGTAGGAACATCCGCGCCGGATATCCTACAGTTTGTTACCGAATCAACAAAAACAGCGGATGGCGAAAGATCTCCATTAGACAGCTCATAACACAAGACATTCCCAGTTTCTCCAACAGAATATCGAAGAGCAACGCAACCACGCCCTTCCGCTAGGTTCCCAAGCAGATCCTCTAAGTACATCTCATCAGGACCACTTGCAGTCGGAGAATAGCAGCCAACAAGACTCAATACTGTTGCCAGAACTGAACATACCCTTGCCATCCAGGCTTTTGACTTTCGGTAGTCCATTGCTACCGGCCCTCTTCTTCAGGTGACCTAGAAGTGAACAGCTCCCGCAGATACCGCTTTGCATCTTCCAGTCTTTGGATCGAAAGCAACTTCATCCTTTCCACGATGTTGCGAGCTGTTCTATTGCCTGCACTAGCAATCTCGATGAGATCAGCCTTTATCCTTGAATACTCGGCAGATAACGTGGTTGCGTCATAATACGTAATCGAGGCCATCCCTCCAAATCCAATACCCGCACGCCCTCCACTCAGTTCCAGGCCCCAATAACTTTTCGACCAGAAAGCAGAGCCGGACCCGCCGGGAAAGGCCGCGCCGACTGACCTAAACTCTCCCATCCAAAATCGAAGAATATCATCATCAGATAGATCCTGGTATCCGCCTGGTGTGGTTGCACCTATGAACCATGCGACGTTACCCGAAACCCCGACCGAAGCACCTTCACCGATAATACCCCACGGACCGAAGGGAAGGGATAGCTGATCGCCATGAAGTTTTCGTTGCCGGACCGCAGTAACATTGTCAAAGAAAAACAATCCGCGCAGGATGGTTCCATCCCTTCTCCGCCAAAGTTGGTAGTTATAGCCAACGTGGATTCCCTTACCGCCAAAGTCCTCGTAGTAGCCTGGCCCAATCTTAGTCGCGACTCCCCACGCTTCAGCGACAATGCCAACGGTCAGCCGTCCATCATCGCGATTCTCGCCCGAAGAATACTTCCGCCACAGCTCCTTGTTCTCGGGTTCGGAGTTGAAGCCTCCGTACGCCCCGAACTGCCTACCCATAGGATCGAGCAGGTTCGCGGGATCCTCGTCCATGTACCCGTAAAGATTTGGGGTTTGGGCATACCCCACCGGATCCCTCTCCCCAAACACCCCTGCTTCGGGGAGGTACCATCTGGCCCTGTAGTGGTACATCCCGAGATCGGCGTGCCACGTTCTTCCCTGGAAGAGCGTGGTGAGGCCGTAGTCGCTCTGTGGCCTTGGCTGGCTGTCGGTGGGGGCGGTGTAGGCCAGGCGGAGCATCTGGTTGGTGGTGGTGAGATGGGTGAAGGTCACACCGGCTGAAGCCGCGTTGCCGGCGAGGTCGGTGAGGTTGGTCAGGGTGAGGGTGTAGGTTGCGCCGGGGAGGAGGGTGGCGTCGCCTACTGTTTGCCACCGGAGGACACCTGCGCCGAGACGGGTCGTTTCGCCTTCCACCTGCTGACCTTGCCGGGTGAGGGTGAGGGCGTCGCTCAGGTCGTGGCCTGCGGAAGCCCGCACTGGCTCGTCGAGGAGGAGATAGAGGGCATCCGCACCGTCCAGGACGGCGAGGAGTCTCGGGGGCCTCGTGTCGGCGAGGATTTCGTAGGTGTCGGTATCGGCGATGGTAACCGTGGCCTCCTCCGGCCAGAGGGTGTTTCCGCTGGTGTCGGTCAGGCCGTCGAGGTGGAGGGTGTAGGGCGTTCCGGCCTGGACGGTCGCGCCGGTGAGGTGCACCGTCCGCCTGTCGGCGGCCAGGGTGAGGGCCAAGCTGAGCACGTCCCCGCCGTCCGGCGTCAGGGTGGCCGTGGCGTTCGTGGTGCTGGCCGGGTCGATGGGTTCACTCAGGCCGATCTCGAAGGCGTGCTCGGGCACGGATCCGCCGGTTGGATCGGTGCCGTCCCCGGTCCAGGCGATCCGGGTCACGCCCGGGCGGACGGTGTCAGCCGACCAGAAATGCGGGGTGCCGTCGGGGTCGTAGGTGATCCGTTCGGCGATGGTGCCGGTGTCGTCGGTCAGCAGCTGGACACTGCCCAGGAGGTCGGTGATCGGGTAGAGGGTGGTTTCGAGGGTGCCGTCGCCGTCGGTGTCCACCTGTTCGACCGCGAGATCGTCGATCCACCGCGCCCACAGGTGGCGGCGCTCCGGCTGCCACGCACTGCTTCCCGGTGCCTGCACGTACTCCACGACCACCTGGTCGCCGTCGTGGAGGAAGGCGCGGGCGATGTCTCCCGCGGCCGTGTGCCGCACCTTCCCCACCATCCGGCCCAGGGGATCCAGGACGATCCGCGTCGTCTCGCTCCCCTGCTGGACGCCCGTCAGCCTGTCCCGCCAGTCGTGCATGAACACCGCATCGCCGTACGGCCCGCCCGTCCTGGTCTCAATGTTGCCGGTCACGTCCCAAGTGTAGCTCGCCGGTGCGGTGCCCTCACGGGCCGTCACCTGGTGCAGCGCGTTGTGCTCGAAGCTCACCGGCTCGTACCGCCCCTCCTCGATCCGGTCCCGCTCCGTCAGCTCGTCC
>JAMOVQ010000104.1 GCA_027067575.1 Thermoanaerobaculia bacterium
TCCCTTAATATTTGCGGACGTCACCCCTCGTCCACCCACTCGGTGGTGTAGGTGGCGGTGCGGGGGACGATGCAGAGGAAACGGACGGGGACCTCGCCGCGGTTCTCGTAATGGTGGGTGACGCCAGCGGGGATCAGGACGCAGTCGCCGGGGCGGACGGTGACCTCCTCGCCGTCGAGGCCCAGCACCATCTCGCCCTCGAGTACGACCTGCTCGTGCTCGATATCCGGGTGGCGGTGCGCGGGGATCGAGCCGCCGGGCTCGATGGAGAACCGCCTGAGCACGAAGTTCGGGACGCCTTCGGCCGGGCCGAGCAGCACCTGGATCGTGGCGCCCCTGGAGCGCCCCACGGTGCTCCACTCCACGTCGTCCATCCTGCGGACCACGGGCCGTGTCGTTCCCTTCGCCATGGCACCTCCCTCGCGGGAAGTGTACCTCGATCCGCAGGGTGGTACGATCGCCCCGTGCTGGAGCGGTTGCACGTCGTCGATCTCGGCATCATCGAGGAGGTCGAGCTGGAGCTCGGTCCCGGCCTGACGGCGTTGACCGGGGAGACCGGAGCGGGCAAGTCGCTGCTCGTCGGCTCCCTGGAGCTGCTGGCCGGGGGGCGGGCCTCCACCGATCGGATCCGGACCGGCGCCCGCGCCCTGCGGGTCGAGGGCGCGTACCGCTTGCCGGAGCGGCATCCCGCCCGGGGGGTGCTCGAGGAGCTCGGGATCCCCGCGGAGGACGACGGCGTGGTGGTCCGGCGGGAGCTGAGCGCCGGGGGGCGCGGACGTGCGTGGATCAACGACGTGCCGGTGACAGCCGGGGCGCTCCAGGCGCTGGCGCGGTCGCTCCTGTCGATCCACGGTCAGCACGAGCAGCACGGGCTCGCCGACCCCGCGGTCCAGCGGGCGCTGGTGGACGAGGCGGCGGACCACCGGGAGCTGCTGGAGGCGACGGCGGCCGCGTTCGGCCGCTGGGAGGCCGCGGCGGCCGAGGTCCGGCGGCTCGAGGCTGCCCGGGCCGCCCGGCGTGACCGGCTGGACGCCATCGCCTTCCAGCTCGCCGAGATCGACGCCGTGGCGCCGGAACCGGGCGAGGACGAGCGGCTGCGCGCCCGGCGTTCGGTCCTCCGCAACGCCGCACGCCTCGGGGAGCTCGCGGCCTCGGCCACCGGCCGCCTTGGCGGCGAGGACGGCGGCGCGGTGGACGAGCTCGCCCGCGCGCGGCGGGAGCTCGAGGAGATGGTGGAGCTCGGTCTCGGAGCGGCCGAGGCGCTCCGATCCCTGGCCGAGGCGGAGATCCACGCCTCGGAGGCGCTGCGGGAGCTGGAGGCCGCGGCGGCGGGGATCGAGCACGATCCGGCGGCGCTGGAGGAGGTGGAGGCGCGGCTCCACGCTCTGGAGAACCTGATGCTCAAGTACGGTGAGCCGCTGTCGGCCGTTCTCGAGCACCGGGAGCGGCTGCTCGCGGAGCGGCGGGAGCTGGAGGGCGTCGAGGAGGACCTGGCCGCGGCGCAGAAGGCGGCCCGGGCAGCGCTGGAGGCGTACGACCGGGCCGCCCGCGAGCTCCAGCGGTCCCGCGAGGCCGCGGGCCGGGTCCTGCTGGAGGAGGTCGCCGCGATCCTCGCCTCCCTGGCCATGGCCGGGACCCGCCTCGAGTTCCGGTGGGCGGCGCGCCCGCGGGAGGGCAGCCCGCTGGAGCGGGACGGGACTCCGGTGGCGTTCGACGCCGGGGGCGTCGAGGAGTGCGAGCTGCTGATCGCGCCGAACCCCGGCGAGGCGCTCCGCAGGATGTCGCGGATCGCCTCCGGCGGCGAGCTCTCGCGCCTCCACCTGGCGCTGCGGACGGCTCTCCGGCGGCGGCGCGGCGCGGCGCCGGTAACGCTGCTGTTCGACGAGGTGGACCAGGGGCTCGGTGGCGCGACGGCCGCGGCGCTGGGGACCGTGCTCGCCGACCTCGCCGCGACGGACCAGGTGCTCGTGGTCACGCACCTGCCGCAGGTGGCCGCCCGGGCCCACCGGCAGCTCCTCGTCCGCAAGGGTCCCCGCGACGGCCGCACCGTGGTCTCCGTGACGCCCCTCGACCACGAGACCCGGATCCGCGAGCTGGCCCGGATGCTCTCGGGCGACACGATCGGCGAGACGGCCATCTCCCACGCCCGGGAGCTCCTGGAGGGCGCGTGAGGCGGCTCCGGTTCCTCGACGGTCCCGACATCCGGCCGGCCGCGGACGCGGTCCGGGCCGCACTGGTCCTGGGCGGCGTGGCGTTGCTCCCCACCGAGACGTTCTACGGTCTCGCCGCCGACCCACGCTCGGCCGGGAGCGTGGCGAAGGTGTACGCGCTCAAGGACCGGCCCGAACGGATGCCGTTGCCCGTACTCGTGGCGGACTGGGACGGGCTGGAGGCGCTGGTCACCGTGCCCGACCGCTTCAGGGTCCGGCTCTCCCGGACGTGGCCCGCCGCCCTGACCGTCGTCCTCCCGGCGCGGGAGCCGGTTCCCGCGGCCGCGGGGACCGGGACGCTGGCCGTCCGGATCCCCGCCCACGATCGCCTTCGAGCGCTTCTCTACCTGACGGGACCGCTGACCGGAACCTCGGCGAACCGTCACGGCACGCCGCCCCCGGTGGCCGCCGACGCCGCTCTCGCCTCGCTCGCCGCGCCTCCCGACGTGGTGCTGGACGGCGGCGTGACGGCCGGTGGCCGTCCCTCGACCCTCGTCGACCTGACGGGGCCCGAGCCACGGGTCCTCAGACCGGGTCCGGTGGCCTGGTGAGCGCCTGATCGCCACGGTCATGTCCCTGTGGAAAACCCTGTGGAAAACGTTGTGGAAAACGCGGTAAGTCCGTGGAAATGGAACACATCTCGATTCCGGCCCTCCGATTGCGGAAAAACTCAACCTCAATGCCTTCAATACGTTGCGCGCATCATGCCGAAAATGAGGGGGTTGCGTCCGGCCGGATTTCGAAAGGATTCACAGAAGGAACGCAAACACTGGAGATCGCACCCTTTCCTGGTCCCGGCGGCCGGAGTGTGGTAGCGTCGGCGACGCCCGGCCGGACGGGGGTCTTGCCGGGGATCCGGGAGGGTGGTTCATGGCGCTGATCGGGTTCGACGGCAGGGTGCCACAGGTCGGCCGGCGGGTGTTCCTGGCGCCCTCGGCCGAGGTGATCGGCGAGGTCACACTGGAGGACGACGCCTCCGTCTGGTTCAACGTGGTTCTCCGGGGCGACATCCACTGGATCCGGGTCGGCGCACGCTCGAACCTCCAGGACGGCGTGGTGGTCCACGTGGAGAACGGCCGTTGCCCGACACTGCTCGAGGAGGAGGTCAGCGTCGGCCACGGTGCGGTGCTCCACGGCTGCACCGTCCGGCGCGGTGCGCTCGTCGGCATGGGCGCCACGGTGCTCAACGACGCGGAGGTCGGCGAGCGGGCGCTGGTGGCCGCTGGCTCACTGGTCCGGGAGGGGTTCACCGTGCCGCCGGGCACGCTGGCGGCGGGCGTTCCCGCCACCGTCCGCCGGGAGCTGACGGCGGAGGAGCTCGAACGGCTCGACCGGACCTGGCGCCACTACCTGGAGTACAAGTCCCGGTACCTCGCAGAGGGGATCGGGGCGACGGAGGCGAGCGAATGATCCGGAAGGTCAAGGGAACGAGGGACATCCTCCCGCCGGAGAGCCGGCTGTGGCAGGCCGTCGAGGCCGAGGCCGTGCGGACGTTCGGCGCGTTCGGCTACGACGAGATCCGCCTGCCGCTGCTGGAGCCCACCGAGCTGTTCGTCCGGGGCGTCGGCGAGGGGACCGACATCGTGGGCAAGGAGATGTACACCTTCACCGACCGGAAGGGCCGGTCGCTGACGCTGCGGCCCGAGGGAACCGCCGGCGTGGCCCGGGCGTACATCGAGAACGGCCTGGGGCAGCGGCCCCACCCCCTCCGGCTGTTCTACGCCGGCCCGATGTTCCGGTACGAGAAGATGCAGCGCGGCCGGTACCGCCAGTTCTCCCAGATCGGGATCGAGCTGCTCGGCGCCGCAACTCCCGAGGCCGACGTGGAGGTGCTCCTCGCCCTCCACACCTACTTGGGCCGCCTGGGGTTCGACGACCTCGTCATCCTGCTCAACGACCTCGGCGACCCCGAGGACCGCGCCCCGTACGTGGCGCGGCTGAAGGAGGAGCTCGGGCCCCACCGGGAGGCGCTCTGTGCCGACTGCCGCCGCCGGTGGGACGAGAACCCGCTCCGGATCCTCGACTGCAAGGTGGAGCGGTGCCGTGAGATCGTCTCGGGGACGACCCCCATCGCGGAGACGGTCTCGGCCGAGGCCCGGGCCCACGTGGACCGGGTGCGCGAGCTGCTGGAGACGCTGGGCGTCGCGGTCCGCCCCGCACCGAGGCTGGTCCGCGGGCTCGACTACTACATGCGGACGGTGTTCGAGGTGGTCTCGCCCGCACTCGGCGAGCACGCCGTCATCTGTGGCGGAGGCCGGTACGATCGCCTGATCGCCGACCTCGGCGGCCCGGCGGTTCCAGGCGTCGGGTTCGCCATCGGCGAGGACCGCCTCGTGGACGTGCTGCCCGAGGCGTACTGCCGGCGCGTTCTCGAGGTACCGTTCGTGGCGGTCGTGCCGGTGGGCGCCGCGGCCGCGGCGGCCCAGGCGCTGGCGCAGCGGTTGCGGGAGGCCGGGGTCCGGACCGAGGTCGAGGTCTCGGGACGTTCCCTGCGGGCGGGCCTCAAGTGGGCGGCGAAGACCGGCGCCCGGGTGGCCGTCATCGTCGGGGAGGACGAGGCGGCGCGCGGCGAGGCCGTGGTCCGCGACATGGCGGCGGGCGAGCAGCGGACGGTGACCGTGGATGCGCTCGTGGAGGCCGTGGAGCCGCTCCTGGAGGCCGACGGGGGGGCCGATGACGGGCACTGAACGGTGGAGCACCTGCCCCATCTGTGGTGCGTTGATGTCGTGGGATTCCGGGGACGGACGGTGGGAGTGTTCTGGCGTCATCCAGCACTGCTACCTGGAGGAGGTGGACGGCGCACGGCGCTGGCTGGTGCTGACGGCCTCGAGTTCCGGGGAGGATGCCGAGCTGTTCTCCCGCTGGCCGTTCCCCGGCGAACCGGGGACGCCCGCCTGAGCCCGCAGCCGCCCCGGCTCCGCGCCTCAGTGGATCGGGCCCTCGACCTTCCGGATCCGGGCGCGGATGAGGAGGACCGCCAGGGCGGCGGCGATGGAGAAGAGACCGAGGTGCTGGTAGGTGGCGTGGTAGGCGTACCCGGCCGCACGGCGCAGCATCAGCCCCTTGCCGGTGGCCAGGAACAGGTGCCAGGCGTCCGGGTCGAACACCGGCCCCGAGGGGACGCCGGCCAGGGTCGCCAGCCTGGCGGCGAGCTCCGCAACCCGTGCGCTGCCCGCGGTCAGGTTGGAGGCCATCCCCTCGTAGAACGCCGAGGTCCGGGAGACCATGACCGTGGTGGCGTAGGCCGACCCCAGGGAGCCGGCGACGAGACGGGACACGTTGACCAGGGTCGACCCGTCCGCGATGTCACGGGCCTCGAGGGTGCCCAGGGCGATCAGCGTCACCGGCGCGAAGACGCCGCCGACGGCCAGCCCGAAGAAGACGTTGTCCAGCGTCAGTAGCCACCGGGGAGTGTCGGGGTCGGTGTGGAACAGCCAGCACGCGGCGGCGGTGGCGAGGAGGAACAGGATGGCGATCCGTTTCGGGCTGAGCCGGTCGGAGAGCGCACCGGTGACGGCGGTGCTCAGGCCGGACAGCAGCGCGCCCGGCAGCATGATCAGCCCCGCCTGGAGCGTCGTGTACCCGTGGACCCGCTGGAGGTAGACCGGCAACAGCAGGAAGAAGCCGTACGCCGTGATGGAGAGCAGGAACATGGCGGCCAGCCCAAGGCGGAACGGCCGGTGGCCCAGGACCCGGCGGGGGAAGAGCGGCCGGCGCGCCAGGGTGAACCACGCCACGGCGGCCAGGCCGGAGAGGGCGAGGAGGACGAGCATGGCAACGATGAAGTCCGAGTCCAGCCACCCCTTCTCCTGGCCCTTGCCGGTGAAGACGATCAGCGCCGAGAACGCCGTGGCCAGCAGGGCGAACCCGACGAAGTCGAACGGCTTCGGTCCGTCGGAGCTCCTCAGGTTCGCGAACAGCAGCCAGACCAGCAGGACCGTCACCACCCCGATGGGAACGTTGATGTAGAACACCCAGCGCCACTCCAGGTGCTCGGTGATCAGGCCGCCCAGCGTCGGGCCCACCGCCGGCGCGAAGGAGGCCGAGAGGCCGTACAGCCCCATGGCCAGCCCGTGCTCCGTCTCGGGGAACGCCTCGTACAGGATGACCAGGCCGACCGGGATCAGGATCCCCTCCCCCATCCCCTGGAACAGCCGCGCGGTCAGCATCACCGGGAGTGACGGCGCCACCCCGGCCAGCGCCGACATGGCGATGAACAGCGACGTCCCGAGCAGGAAGGTGTTCCGGTGCCCGAGAACCTCCGCCATCCACCCGACGGCGGTCATGGCGATGGCCGAGCCGAGGAAGTAGATGATGACGACCCACTGGACGCCGTGGATGTCCGCGTCCAGCGAGGCCATCATGTGGGGCAAGACGATGTCGACGATGGTGGTGTCGAGCAGGGCGATGAAGATCCCCACCGACACGAGGGCCGCCACGACCCACTTGTTCGGCCCGACCACCGTCTTCCCGCCCATGGCCCCCCCTACCGCGCCACCGCGACCTCGACCGAGAGCCCCGGCACGATCTCCGGGTACTCGTCCACGTCGTCGATCCGGATCCGGACGGGGACCCGCTGGGTCACCTTGGTGAACTCGCCCGCCGTGATGTCCCTCGGGATCAGCGCGAACTCCGCCGCGGAGGCCGGCGCGGTCAGGACGACGTGGCCGGTGAACCGCTTCCCCGGCAGGGCGTCGATCCGGAGGGCGACCTCCTCACCGTCGTGGATGTACCGCAGCTTGGTCTCCTCGAACCGCGCCTCGACGTACCGCGTCCGCGGGTCGTACAGCCCGATCACGGGACGGCCCGGCGAGGCGAAGTCGCCGACCTCGGCCAGGATGCGGGCCACCACCCCGTCGAGCGGCGCCGTGATATCGCACCACGACCGGGCGAGCCGGGCCATCCGGACGCCCTCCTCGGCCCGGGCGACGGCGCGCTCCGCCTCGGTGACGCCCGCCTTGGCCTCGCCGATCTGCGCGCGGGCGGCACGGGCCTCCCCGAGCCGCGCCTCGGCCACGGCGACGCCTGCGCGGGCGGCCTCCTCGTCGGCGACGGCGGACTTCCAGGCGGTTTCCACCTGTTCGTACCGCGACCGAGGGATCGCGCGCTTCTCGAGGAGCCTCTCAAACCGGTGGTACTGCCGCTCCAACCGCTCCCGGGCCGCCGTGGCGCGGACCACCTTCGTCCGGGCGGATTCGAGCCCCGCCTCGGCGGCCGTGATGGCGGCGGGAACCTGCCGGGTGGCGAGCTCCAGCTTCTTTGCCACACGATCCCGGGCCGCCCGGGCCTGGGCCAGCGCGGCCTCGGCCTCGGCGACCTGCCGATCGTACCGGTCCGGGTCGATCCGGAGCAGCACGTCACCCCGGTGGACGGTCTGCCCCTCCCGGGCCTCCACGGCGACGATCCGGCCCGCCACCTGCGGCGCCACGTCGGCGATGTCGGCCTTGACGTACGCCGCATCGGTGGTGGCATGCCCGATCCGCCAGACGACCCAGCGGATCGAGACGATCGCGCCGGCCACCAGGCAGAGGACGACCAGGACGAGGAGAATCCTCCTCCCCAGTCCCCTCCGCTTTGCCTTTGCTGCGTCCTTCGGCTCCTCGCCGTTCTCCGGCGCCTCGACTTCGGGCCTCGTCTCCACGTTTCGGCGTTCATCCGTCATGGCGTTGCCCCTCCCTCTCTCCGCCGCTGCCACCGAGCTGGGCGAGCAGGTCGCCGCCGGCCAGGTTCTCCAGCGCCAGCCGGGCCGCGGCGGCCTCGGTCCTGGCCCGGACGAGCGCCTGGCGCGCCCGGACCGCGTCGGCCTCGGCGTCCAGGAGCTCCCGGTTCGTGATCAGCTCCTCCCGGTACCGCAGCCTGGCCTGGCGCAACGCCTCAGTGGCCGCGTCCCGTGAGGCTCCCGCCGCCTCGACGGCCGCCTCGGCAGCCCGCAGCCGGATGGCGGCCTGTCGCACCTCCCGCCGGACCTGGCGCTCAAGGCGGCTCCGCCCCGCCTCGGCCTCCCGTGCCTCGGCCTCCAGAGCGGCGGCCCGGGCGACGGCGAGACCGCCGTCGAGGACCGGCAGGGTCAGGCCGACGGCGACGAGGGCGTTGTCCTTGTGCAAGAGGTAGTCGTCCTCCCGGTGCTGGATCGCCGCACGGCCACCGAGGACCGGCCGGCGCTCGGCCCGGGCGGCCTCGGCACGCGCCCGGAGGGCGGCCGCCTGCCGCGTGAGCGCCTCGAGCTCCGGCCGGGAGGCGACGGCGCGGGCGACGGCATCCCCGGCCTCCTCCGGTGGAACCGCCGGCAGGGGGGCCACCGACGCCACGGGCTCGCCCGTCAGTTCCTCCAGGGCGGCCAGCGCGCCGTCCAGACGGGCCTGAACCCGGATCCGGTCCAGGCGGGCGGCCTCCAGCGCCGCCCGGGCCTGGAGCTCGTCGGCCAGCGGGAGCTGCTCCTCCTCGACGAGCGCCGTCACCTGGTCGAGCAGCGCCCGGTACTCGCGGATCGACGCGTCGGCGACGCCCAGGAGCTCCGCCGCCACCGCGGCCTCGCGGTACGCCGTCAGCGTGGCCAGGTCCACGGCCCTGAGAACCGCCCTCCTCCGGGCCTCCGCTGCGGCCGTCGCCTCGCCGGCCGCCTCCAGGAGAGCGTGGGTCCGCCCGGCGTCCCAGATCAGCTGCCGGAGCTCGACCGACGCCGTCCAGACGTTGCGCTCCCCGGCGACGAGCGGGAGATCGACGGGGTTGCCGAAGGCGCCACGCGGCACGATGAACCCGGGATCGGACCCCAGGAACCGGTCGTCGATCGTGGCGTCCAGGTGAGGCCGCCGGGCGCTCCTGACCTGCGCCTCCAGCGTGGCGGCCCGGTCAACGAGCGCCGACGCTTCCTCCACCGCCGGGCCGGTCCGGGCCAGCTCCAGCGCCCGGACCAGCGTCAGCTCCGCACCGGCCGCCCGGCCGGTTCCCGGCCACCCTGCCAGCGCCGCCAGGACGAGCGCCGCCACCGTTCGTCTCATGGTTCCCTCCCGCCGGCCTCGGGCCGGACGATTCCGTAGAAGAGCACGTCGAACAGCTCGTCCACCGTCGCCTCCGTCTCCCCGTCCTCCGCAAAGACCAGGGTGGTCTCGAGGTCCCGGAGCGCGTTCTGGACCCCACGGGCCAGCCGTTCCCGCGACGCATCCCTGAAGATCCCGCGGCGCTGGCCGTCCTCGAGGATCGCCTCGAAGAGGGCGCGCTCCCCGGCGGCGAACCGGCGCTCCTGGACCTCGCAGAGCGCGCGGATCTCCTCGCCGACCTCCTTGCCGATACCGAGCACTTCGCGCAGCCAGGCGAGGTGATGGAGCCTCGCGAGCACCGCGCCGCGGAACCGCTCCCGGGGATCGGACGCCGCCTCGGCCGCAGCCCGCATCCGCGCCAGGATCCGGTCCCCCTCGGCGTCCAGGACCGCCCCGAGGATCTCGTGTTTCCCGCCGGGGAAATGGTGGTAGAGCGCCGCCTTGCTGACACCCAGCGCCCTGGCCACGTCGGCCAGCGACATCTTCCGGGGCCCGTACCGCCCAAGCTGGGCCCTCGCCGCCTCCAGGATCCGTTCCCGCGTCAGCCGTGCCACCGGGGTCCTTCCCGGAGATCTGAACGATCTCCCATTTCGTTAGGATAGTCGGAGAGCCGCGCCTGTCAAGCCTGACCCCGCGTTCGCGGCTCCCCCGGGTCGCTCTGCTCCCCGGGGCCGTGGGGGCGGGGGCGCCCCGGCTCCTCCGGCTCGGGCCGCACCCCGTGGCGACGCACCCGGACGGCGTACTCACCGTCTTACCCTTCCCCCTCCCACCCACCCCATCGGGCCAGGACGGTTGCGCTTACCGCCCGGGCACGCCTCCACGGGGATTGCCTCCCCTCCGTCGCCGGACCGCCCTCGCCCCCACGCCGGCCCGGTCCTCGTCGGGGGTTCCGGTCGCTGGATGGCGGTGGGCTCCGTTGAGGGGACACTCCCCATCGTGGAGCGGCGGGGTTTTCCGGAGCGCCAACCGGGACGTCGCCTCGCGCGTCCCTGAATCGAGACGGGGACACCATGTATCGATACCCTCACCACCATGGGGGTCGGCACACCAGCGGCAAGCTGGGGTACCGGATCCCACGGGAGTCCGGAACGGGCCGCCGGCCGGGGAGACTCCCGGCCGTTTCTGTCCGCGGTCCATCCGGCCGGCCCGAAGAGGGACGCGGCGCAACGGTCTGATTCCGGTCTTGTGTTCCTGCCAGCGGACGGTATCATGGGGCGAGATCCGGTCAGGATGCGAAGGAGGGATCGATGAACGACGAGCTGAACGGCACGACACAACAACCGGAGAGCCCCCAGGAGCCTGGGAACGTTCCACCACCGCCACCACCGGTGCCCGAGACGCCGCCACCCCCGCCTCAGCTCGGAACATCCGTTGGGTCCGCGGGCGGGCTCCGGAAGGCCGATCTGCTGAAACGGTTCATCGCCGCCGTGATCGACGCTGTGCTCGCCGGCATCGTCAGCTTCGTCCCGGTGATCGGTGGGCTCGTGGGAGCCGCGTACATGCTGCTTCGCGACGGACTCGAGATCGATTTCATGGACGGCCGATCGCTCGGCAAGAAGATCATGAAGCTCCGGCCGGTCCGGCTCGATGGCGGCCCGATGGACATCGCAACCTCGGTCAAGCGGAACATCCCGTTCGCCATCGGCCCCGTGATCATGATCGTCCCGGTGATCGGATGGATCATCGGGCCCATGGTCGCCATCGTGGTCGACCTCGTGGAGTCCGTCCTCGTCCTGACGGATCCCCAGGGCCGGCGGATCGGGGACAAGATGGCCGAGACCATGGTGATCGAGGTGGACGAGTAGGTGCGCCTCGCCGAGCTCCTCGATCCGGAGCTGGTCCTGATCGACCCGCCGGTCGGGACGCGGGAGGAGCTGTTCGCCCGGTTCGGTGCCGTGGTGGCACGGCGCCATCCGCAGCTCGATCGGTCGCGGATCGTGGAGGTGCTGCTCGAGCGGGAGGCGATCCTCGCCACCGGGGTCGGGAAGGGGATCGCCGTCCCCCATGGGCAGCTTCCCGATCTCGACGGTCTCGTCCTCGCCGCCTCGACGCACCCCGGCGGGCTCGCCTATCCGTCTCTGGACGGCGAGCCCGTCAGGCTCGTCTTCTGCCTCCTCGGCGGACCTGGTAGCGCCGCACGGCACCTGGCGTGCCTTGCGCGGATCGCGCGGCTCGCCCGTCACGCCAGCTCCCTGGACCCCCTGGTCTCGGCCTCGTCGCCGCAGGAGTTTCTCGACCGTCTGCGGGGGCTGGAAGAGGAGGTGTGAGTGCACCTCCTGCTGGTGGTGGTCAACGATGAGGAGGCGCTGGACGAGGTGTTGACGGTCCTCGTGGAGCACGGTCTGCTGGACACCGTGGTCCTCGAGGCACGGAGCGGTCTCGAGTTGCTGGAGCACGATCTGCCGATCTTTGCGGGCCTCCGCTCCCTCGTGCCGGGTGGGATCGACTTCTGCCGCCTCGTCCTGGCACCGGTTCCGGACGGCCTGGGCGACGCCGTCCTGGCCGACCTCAGCCACGTTCGCCACGATCCCGAGAGCCGCCCCGGGTTCGCCCTGCTCCTCGAGCCTGGCCGTCTCCTGACGATCTGAGCCGTGGTCTCGGGTTCCCTCGCCTTCCTGGTGCTGCTGGTTCTCGCCGTCGGCGCATGGGAGGTGCAGCGGCTCGTCGGCCACCGGCTGCTCCTGCTGGAGGGTGTCGGTGTGCTCGGCCTCGGCATCGCCGCCGGGGGGCACGGTCTTGGGATCCTTCCCGAGGATCTCGTCAGGAACCTCCATCCTGTCGTTCTGGTCGGGATCGCGTGGCTCGGACTCCTCTACGGGCTCCAGATCGACCTCCGGGTGATCCGGAGACTCCGGCCGTGGCACCGGTGGAGCGGCCTTCTCCTGCCGGTCATCCCCGCCGCACTGGCCGGGCTAACCATCTTACTGGCATCGGGGAGGCCGGGGCCTGCCGTTCTCGTGGCCTCCGTGGCGACCATCGCCTCTCCCCGCCTCGCCGGGCTGGTCCTCGAGGGGAGGCGCCCGGCCGACCGTGGGCTCGTCCGGCTCCTCCGGGTCGTCATGGCGTTCTCCGGGATTCCGGCGGTGATCCTCCTGGCGGTGGGGACGACGCTGCTGGCAGACGGGGCCGTCGAGGGGCTGTCGGGGCTGGCCGGGGCGCTCATCCTCGGCCTGGCGTGCGGGTTCGCGCTGGTCCATCTCGGCACCGGTGAGCGTCAGGATATCCGGCTCATGATCCTGCTCCTCGGAGCCGTTGCGCTGACAGGAGGTGGTGCGGTCTGCACGGCCCATTCTCCCGTTCTGCCCGCGGTGATCGCCGGTGCCGTGGTCATCAACCGGACCTCGTCCCACCACCGGCTGCTCCGTGTGGCCCACGCGCTGGAGTCGCCGCTGTACGTGGCGCTGCTCGTCCTGATCGGTGCCTCCTGGTCTCCGCACCGCCTGGACCTGGCGGTCCTCGGGGCGCTGACCCTGGCGCGGGGCCTGGGTTGGGTCGTGGCGGGGTCGATCCTCCGGCGTGTGGCCGGGGCGAGAGGGATCGTCCTCGGGGCCCGGACACCCGGCCTCGGCTGGCTGCCACAGGGTCCGCTCGCCATGGGGATGTTGCTGGCCGTGACGGAGCTGCTACCGGGCTCCGGTGGAATCCTCGAAGCGGGTGTGCTCGCCATCGTCGTCAACCACGTGGCCGGGCACCTGTGGGCCTCCCGCACCCTGCCGTCCCGGGAGGCACGATGACAGTCCGGTGGATCGTCCTCGCCTTTCTTGCGGCGGGCACCGCCCTCCTCCGGAGTCTGGCCCCCGTTCCCGGCGCCGAGCTGCTGAGCCTCGGGCTGATCCTCCTCGCCGGACTTCTCGCCGGAGACCTGGCCGAGCGTATCCGGCTCCCGCGGGTAACGGGTTACCTCGCCGTCGGGATGGGGCTCGGTCCGTCCCTCCTCGGGATCGTCCCCGGGGCGGACGTGGTGCGGCTTCGATCGTTCGAGGAGATCGCTTTGGGCCTGATCGCCCTGACGGCCGGCGGAGAGTTCTCGACCCGGATCATCCGCTCCCGGTGGAAGTTGCTGGTGGCCGTGACGGGGACCCACGCAGCGGTCATCGCGGCAGTCGTCGGGGGGATCGTCTGGGCTGCGCTGGGACGGTTCCCGTTCCTCGGTCCGCTGGAGCCGGGGGCCCGGAGCGCGGTGGCGCTCCTCGTGGGGGTCGTGGCCGTGGCGGTCTCGCCGGCGACCACAATTGCCGTCATCACCGAGACGCGGGCCCGGGGGGACCTCGTGGATGGTGTGCTCGGGATCACGATCCTCAAGGACCTCGTGCTGCTCCTGCTGTTCTCCGTGGCGTCGGGACTCGCCTTCCGGTGGACCGGCGGCCAGGCGCCTGGCGGTCTCGGCGGGCTGGCGATGCACGTCGGGCTCTCGCTGGTGGCGGGAGGGGCGCTGGGCGTGGGGCTCGGAGCGTACATGCGCTGGGTCGGGCGGCACACGGAGTTGCTGGTGGTCGCCCTGGCGCTGCTGGCCACCGAGATCGGGGCCGGTGGCACGCTCGAGCCGCTGCTCGTCTGTATGGCCGCAGGGTTCACGGCTCGAAACCTGTTCCCGTCGGCTGCGGAACCGTTCCTCCACGCGCTGGAGCGGGCTTCCCCGCCACTGTACATCGTCTTCTTCGCCCTCGTGGGCGCGGGGCTTCCGCTGGACGTCCTGGTCGCGGTAGGCCCCGCGGCCCTCGGCCTGGCCGTGGTCCGGCTCCTCGTGGTGATGGCCGCAACCTGGCTGCCCGCTGTCGCCGTGGGTGGCTCCCCCGTGTTCCGCCGCTACGGGTGGACGGGGTTCGTGGCGCAGGCCGGGCTCTCGCTCGGCCTGGCGGCGCGGATCGGCACCGAGATGCCGGGGTTCGGACGGGTGCTGTCCACGCTGATCATCGGCGCCATCGTCATCAATCAGCTGGCCGGTCCGATCCTCTGGCGGTGGGGGCTCGTGGCCGCCGGAGAGGCCGGAACGGCTCCGGATGGTGGTGCGGGCAACGGCCGCCACATGGAACGGCGCTGAGAACCGGTCCGGTCCGCTTCAGGGACGTCGGCCCCCGGCGATCGTCTCCACCGGGAACGTGCCGTTGCACCCGGATGCCTCACCGGTGAACCCGCTCCCGACAGCGGTGACGGTTCCCGTCATGCCGGCCGTCCCGTCGAGGGCGATGGTGAACGTCCACTCGATGGTCCCGCCGAGCTCGGGGTACTCCGACGTGAACGTGATCCCGTCGGCCAGCTCGGCCGGCGTGAACGGCGGATCGAAGGCGGCCGAGGCCAGAAAGATCCAGGTGCATTCGGGCTCGTCCTGGTCGTTCAGCTTGTCCCAGTTGGTGTAGGTCGCGTCGAGCACCGTGGCCACGCCGTTCTCCACCGTCAGGCTTCCGCCCGTGGCGTACCCGAGGGAGTCGTAGATCGCCAGGAAGTACGACCCGTCGAGCCCGCCGCCGCCCCGCCACCACGCCTCGAGCGTCGTGGGATCGCCGGAGCCGTCGTCGACCTTCGAGCCCACGACGATCACGGCGCCCGAGGTCACCTCGGCGTGGACCGTGCCCTGGTCGAAGCTGCCGGCCCCGAGATCGGTGATCGGCAGGTACAGCGCCGCCATTGGGGGCAGCGTGTACCCCTTGCTGGCCATCGGGTTGCCCGCGGTGTCCAGCAGCTCAAACGTGACGCCCGCCTCGGAGCTTCCCGTGTTGACGGCGAACAGGTTCGTGTGGAACGTCCCGTTCTGTGCGAGACCGACGATGTCCGTCGCATCCCCGGCTCCCAGAGCCGCAGTCGCCGGAACCCCCTCGAACCCCTGGCCGAACGTCGCGCCGCCCGCCGTGTTGTAGATGCGGGAGTTGGCCACGAGCTCGCCCGTTGCGGCGATCCGGAACGCGCCACCTCCCGACTCGATTCCGAACGTGTCGAGGATCACGTCTTCGAGCACGAGCGTCTGGCCGGGAGCTACGGTGAACGAGACCGGGGTCGCACCGGAGTTGTCCGTGTTACGGGCCAGCCAGGAGATATCGGCCGTCACCGACACGGTGCCGGGGTTGAACAGGTAGAGATCGGTCATCCAGACCGAACCGCCGGTTCCGGCGCCACGGGCGGCGGCCGGAACGAACAGCTCGGCACCGGGGTTCAGCGCCAGTACGCTGCCGGCGGCGAGTACGGTGACGAGGAACGGAATGGTGAGGGTGCGGCGAACGGTCATCGGTACCTCCATGGATCTCCGGATCATCGTAACACGAGGAAGGGACGTTCGGCCCACGGGGGCGGTTGACAGGAAAACGCGGGGGCCGGAGCCCCCGCGCCGTGATCACCCGACGTTGCGCGCTACTTGGAGAGCGTCAGGATCGTGTGGCCCGCGTAGAAGCCGACCGTGTTCATGTCGCCGGCGCACTTTCCCGAGCCCATGCCGGAGACGTTGAGGTCGAGGTTCCCGAGGAGGGTGTCCTCCTGGAGCGCGCCCTGGAAGTTGAATGTCAGCACCCCGCCGCTCGAGTACTCGACCTGGAAGCTGGCGGTAAAGGTACCGTCCGCGGCGATGGCGACCGGCGTGTCCGGCTCCCAGCCCCACCCGAAGACGTTGGCGCAGTTCATGCCGCCGTCGTCCGGGCTGAACAGCACGTTGGCGCCCTGCATGTAGGTGATGGCGTTGTTCTCCACCACGACCAGCAGGCCACCGACGTAGGTGTAGTTGGTGTACCCGACGTAGATGCCGTCACCACCGCAGGCACCGCCGCCGCCGCCGCCACCACCGCTGCCCAGGGCCCACCAGGACTCGAGGGTGGTCGGGTCGCCCGAGGCGTTGTCCACCTTGGAGCCCACGACGATCGCCTGGCCCGCCGTCACCTCGGCGTGGAGGGTCCCCGCATCGAACGACGGACCGCCCAGATCGGTGATGTTGCGGTAGAACGCCGAATACGGCGGCAGGGTGTACGCCCGGGAGGCCAGCTGGTTGCCGGACGGATCGGTCAGCGTGAAGGTGATGGACGCCGCCTCGCTCCCGGTGTTGACCGCGAAGAAGTTGCTCCGGAAGGCGTCGTTCTGAGCCAGGCCCACGATGTCCGTGGAACCGCCGGCGGCGAGGGCCGCGGAGGCCGGAACGCCCTCGAACCCCTGGCCGAACGTCGCCGAGCCGTCCGTGGAGTAGATCCGGCAGTTGGCCACCACGTCGGCATCGGAGGTGATCCGGAACGCGCCGCCCGCCGAGTCCAGACCGAAGGTCGTGGAGATCACGTCCTGGAGGATCAGCGTCTGGCCCGCATTCACCGTGAAGTTCACCGGGCTCGCACCCGAGTTGTCCGTGTCGCGGGGCAGCCAGTAGACGGACACGGCCGCCGCGCTGTCACCCGGGTTGAAGATGTACAGGTCGGTCACCCAGGCTCCGGCACGTGCCGCGGCCGGCACGAAGATGTCCGATCCGGGGTTGAGGGCCAGGGCCGGTGCCGCCATGGCCAGCAGGGCCACCAGCGTCACTGCGAATACCGTTCTTCTCATCTCTCGTCCTCCTTTCCTCTCTCGAGGCGCTGATCTGTCCGCCGTTCATCCTACCCCAGGCCGGAGGCTCCTGCAACAGCTGGATCGGCCATCCCGCGCCGGCAAGCCCGGGTCCGGATCACACGACGGGCGGATGGTTGGACCTCCGCCGGCCGGAGAGGGGCGGGAACCGATTTGACAGTGGCAGGAGCCCTCCCTATACTCACTCTCCCCTCCGGGGGAAGGCTCTTTGCAAACACGGTACCGTACGTCGGGGTGTAGCGCAGCCTGGTAGCGCACCTGCCTTGGGCGCAGGGGGTCGGAGGTTCAAATCCTCTCGCCCCGACCATCCCGGCGGAGAGGGTTGAGAACCGCCTGTAGCTCAGCTGGATAGAGCAACGGACTTCTAATCCGTAGGTCAGAGGTTCGAGTCCTCTCAGGCGGGCCAGGAGCCGGACTCGTGGTGGGCGTAGCTCAGCTGGTAGAGCACAGGATTGTGGCTCCTGTGGCCGTGGGTTCGAGCCCCATCGCCCACCCCATGTGTGCCCGTAGCTCAGCTGGATAGAGCGTCAGACTCCGGATCTGAAGGTCGCGCGTTCGAATCGCGCCGGGCACACCACCTCGAAAACAGCGCCACCCCGAGGGGTGGCGTTTTCGTGTGTCCCGGAACCGTGGGCGGGGCGGTCCGCCTCCGCTCAGCGGTCTTTCAGCGCGCTCCGGAACATGTAGGCGGCCACGAGGATAAACATGACGAACCCGAGGATCTCGCCTCCGGAGGACTCGGACCAGTGGGCCAGCCCGAGGGCGCCGGAGAGCGTCCATTCGCTGCCCGCCGCCTTCTTCCCGAAGTAGTTGATGAACGCGGCCACGACGCCCATGATCGCGCCCCCGGCGATGAACCCCGAGGCGATCAGGGTGCCCCGCTCCCGCCGCCTGGCGTTGACCGCCTCGTCGCCGGACCGGGTGGCGACGAAGTGGGCGATCAGCCCACCGGCGAGGATCGGCGTGTTGAGCTCGAGCGGGAGGTACATTCCGAGAGCGAACGCCAGGGGCGGGACGCCGATCATCTCGAGGATCAGGGCCAGGAAGATTCCCGCGAGGTACGCCAGCCACGGGGCGGGCTGCCCGGTCATCAGGGGCTGGATCACCGCGGCCATGGCGGACGCCTGGGGGGCCGGGAGCTCCGGCGTCCCGAACCCGTAGGTCTGGTTGAGCACGAGCATGACGACCCCGACCGAGGCCGCCGCGGCGAGCGTCCCGGCGAACTTCCACCGCTCCTGGGTCCGTGGGGTGGTGCCGAGCCAGTACCCGATCTTGAGGTCGGTGATGAACCCGCCGGCCGTGGAGAGTGCGGTGCAGACCACGCCGCCGATGATCAGCGCGGCGAGCATCCCAGTGTTCCCCTTCAGTCCGGCCTGGACGAGCACGACGGAGGAGATGATCAGCGTCATCAGCGTCATCCCCGAAACCGGGTTGACACCGACGATGGCGATGGCCCGGGCGGCCACCGTGGTGAACAGGAACGCGATGACGACCACCACGGCGAGCCCCACCGTCGCGTGGAACAGGTTGCCGGTCACGCCCTTCCAGAAGAACAGCCAGGTGACGCCGATGGTGGCGAGGATCATGGTCATCACCCACTTCATCCGGATGTCGAGCTGGGTCCGCTCCGTGTCGCCGGTGTGGCTCCCGAGCCCGCCGCCCGTGATCTCGCGAACCGCCAGCCCGAACGCCCCGACGATGATCCGCCACGACTTGACCACACCGATGATCCCCGCCGCGGCGATCCCGCCGATGCCGATGTGGCGGACGTAGTCGAGGAAGATCTCCATCGGCGCCATCTGGGCGATGGTCTTGCCCGTGTGGGTCAGGAACGGCTCGGGGACGTGGGCACCGATGAAGTAGACGAGCGGAACCAGGACCCACCAGGCGACGAACGATCCCGCGCAGATGATCGCGGCGTACCGCAGGCCGACGATGTAGCCGAGCCCCAGGACAGCGGCACCGATGTTGAGGCGGAACTCCCACCGGATCGTCTCGGCCAGGCGGCGGCCCCACCCGAATACAGTGGTGGAGACCACCTCCTTCCACGCCCCGATCCCGGAGACGAGGAAGTCGTAGATCCCGCCGACGATGGCGGCGCCCATCAGGATCCGGGCCTGCTCCCCGCCGGACTCGCCCGCGACGAGGATCTCCGTGGTAGCGGTGGCCTCCGGGAACGGGAACTCCCCGTGCATGTCCTTGACGAAGTACCGCCGGAACGGGATCAGGAACAGAATCCCCAGGAACCCCCCGAGCAGCGACGACAGGAACACCTGCAGGAAGCTGGCGTCCAGGCCGAGGATGTAGATCCCTGGTAACGTGAAGATTGCGCCGGCCACGATGACGCCCGACGCGGCGCCGATCGACTGGACGATGACGTTCTCCGAGAGCGAGTTCTTCCGCCCCAGGGCGGTGGAGAGACCCACCGCGAGGATGGCGATGGGGATCGCGGCCTCGAACACCTGGCCGATCTTCAGCCCGAGGTACGCCGCCGCGGCCGAGAACAGGACGGAGAAGAACAGCCCCAGGCCCACGGAGTACGCCGTGGCCTCGGGCAGGACCGTCTCGGGCGGGACGACGGGGACGAACTCCTCACCGGGCTCGAGCTTCCGGTACGCGTTCTCGGGTAGGCTGACTCGGGTCGGTTCCATCGGGTCCTCCTCGGTGGTTCGTTCTGCCCCGCGAGAGTAGGGGGCGACCGGGAGGGTTGTCAACGAGGCACGTCTTCGAACCCGTTGTCATGCCGAGAAGGGGACAGGTTTTTTGTCCCACCCGACGAACCTCGGGGTGGCCTGACAAGGGCCGGCCACCCTCCGGTGCTTCGGGAGAAGCGGGAGCGAGCGGGACGGCAGGACCGCGGAGTTGACAGTGGGGGCACCGGTTGCTAGGATGCCGCTCCCCTTCGGGGGGATGGATCTTTTGCAATCCGGACGAGACGGACGAGGGCGGGTTCGAAGCACCCTTCGGGGTCACCTGCCGGCAGCCGGTTCGTAGGCGCGTAGCTCAGCTGGTTAGAGTGCTACCTTGACACGGTAGAGGTCAGCGGTTCGAGTCCGCTCGCGCCTACCACGAAGGCGCGTAGCTCAGTTGGTTAGAGCGCATCCCTCACACGGATGAGGTCCGCGGTTCGAGTCCGCGCGCGCCTACCAGTGAAACCCCCGCCCCGGCGCATCCGTAACGCCGGGGCTTTTCGGTTCAGGAGACGATCATGAGCGAGACGACGATCACCATCACGCTTCCCGACGGCAGCACGAAGGCGGTCCCCGCGGGGACCACGGTGCTGGAGGTGGCGGCGTCCATCGGCAAGCGGCTCGCGAAGGACGCGGTGGCCGGCATCGTCGACGGGCGGCTGGTGGACGTGCGGACGCCGCTCGAGTCCGACTGCGAGCTCAGGATCGTCACGACGCGGGACCCGGAGGCCGGCGAGGTGATCCGCCACTCGGCGGAGCACGTGCTGGCCGACGCGGTGAAGCGGATCTGGCCCGGTACGCCCATCGACGCGGGCCGGCAGGACCACTCGGAGAAGTTCCAGTACGACTTCCGGTTTCCTCGCCCGTTCAAGCCGGAGGACCTGGAGCGGATCGAGAAGGTCATGGAGGAGATCCTCGCCGAGGACCTGCCGTTCGAGCGGACGGAGGTGACCCGGGAGGAGTGCCGGAAGCTGATGGAGGCGCGGGGCGAGGCGCTCAAGCTCGACCGCCTCCGGGACATCCCCGAGGGCGAGGCGATCACGCTCTACCGGCACGGCGACTTCGTGGACCTGTGCCGGGGCCCCCACGTGCAGCGCACGGGCCAGATCGGCGCGGTGAAGCTGCTCGAGGCGTCCGGCGCCTACTTCCGAGGCGACGAGTCGGGCGAGCTGCTCCAGCGGATCTACGGCACGGCGTTCGCCTCGAAGAAGGAGATGGCGGCGTACTTCGAGCGGCTCGAGGAGATCCGGCGGCGCGACCACCGGCGGCTCGGGCGGGAGCTGGGGCTGTTCAGCTTCCACCCCGAGGCCCCGGCCAGCCCGTTCTTCCTGCCGCGGGGCGCCATCGTCTACAACGCGCTGGTCGACCTGATGCGGGAGAACTACCGCCGGTACGGCTATGAGGAGGTCATCACCCCGCAGATCTTCGACGTGGCGCTGTGGAAGCGCTCGGGCCACTACGACAACTACCGCGAGAACATGTTCTTCGCGGACGCCTACGACGACGTGGAGAAGCGCCAGTTCTCGGTCAAGCCGATGAACTGCCCCTCCCACTGCCTGATCTACTCCGAGGCGACCCACTCCTACCGCGACCTGCCGATCCGTCTGGCGGACTTCGGCCGGCTCCACCGGTACGAGCGCTCCGGCGTGGTGACGGGGCTGACGCGGGTGCGGTCGTTCGCCCAGGACGACGCCCACATCTACTGCACGCCCGAGCAGATCGAGCCGGAGATCACGGCGCTGTTCGACTTCATCTTCGGCGTCTACGAGCTGTTCGGCTTCTCCGAGCCGGACATCTACCTCTCCACCCGGCCGGAGAAGGCGATGGGCGACCCGGCGATCTGGGAGCACGCCGAGGCGGTGCTGGCGCGGGCGCTGGACGCCCGGGGCGTGCCGTACACGGTCAACGAGGGCGACGGCGCGTTCTACGGGCCCAAGATCGACTTCGTCGTCCACGACGCCATCGGCCGGGAGTGGCAGCTGGCGACGATCCAGCTCGACTTCCTGCTGCCCGAGCGGTTCGACCTGGCCTACGTGGACGCCGACGGGACCGAGAAACGGCCGGTGATGATCCACCGGGCGATCCTCGGCTCCATCGAGCGGTTCTTCGGCGTCATGCTGGAGCACTTCGCCGGCGACCTGCCGCCGTGGCTGGCGCCGGAGCAGGCGCGGATCCTTCCGATCACCGACGAGGTCCACCCGGCGGCGGAGGCCGTCCGGGAGCGGCTCGCCGCCGAGGGGATCCGGGTCACCGTGGACACCCGCAACGAGAAGCTCGGCTACAAGATCCGCGAAGCCGAGGCCATGAAGGTGCCCTACCTCCTGGTGGTGGGCCGGCGCGAGGCCGAGGCGGGGACCGTCTCGCTGCGCCTGCGCCACCGCCGGGACGAGGGCGTCCACCCGGTCGAGGACGTGGTCGGCCGGATCGTCAACGCCGTCAGGACCCGGTCGCTCGAGCTGTAGCGGCCGGAGGAACGAAAGGGAGGCTCGAATGCCCAAGCTCAAGACCCATCGCGGCGCGGCCAAGCGCGTCAAGCGGACCGGCACCGGCCGGTTCAAGCGCCACAAGGCATACCACTCGCACATCCTGTCCAAGAAGACCCGCAAGCGGAAGCGCAACCTGCGCTCCGCCACCCTGGTCTCCGATGCCGAGGCCAAGGTGCTCAAGATCATGCTGCCGTACGGCGCGTAGGGAGGCCGTGAGATGAGAGTCAAGCGTGGACCGCACCGCAAGAACCGCCGCAAGAAGATCCTCAAGCTGGCCGAGGGGTACTGGGGCGGCAAGCACCGCCTGCACCGGATCGCCAAGATTCAGGTGGAGAAGTCGTTGCAGTACGCCTACCGCGACCGCAAGCAGCGCAAGCGCCAGTTCCGGTCGCTGTGGATCACCCGGATCAACGCCGCCGCCCGCCAGAACGGGATGAGCTACTCCACGTTCATCGCCGGGCTCAAGGCCGCCGGGTGCACTCTGGACCGGAAGGTGCTGGCCGACCTCGCCGTCCACGATCCGGCGGCGTTCACGAAGCTGACCGACCTCGCCCGCAAGGCGCTGGGCTGAGGGGGCGGCCGTGGGGGTCGAGCGCCTCGAGGAGGTCCGGCGCGAGTTCACCGCCGCGATCGAGGCCGCCGGGACCGACCCGGAGGCCGTGGAGCGCGTGCGAGTCCGGTTCGCCGGCAAGCGGTCCGGCCTGCTCAACGAGCTGACCGCCGCGCTGCGGGAGCTGCCGCCCGAGGAGCGCCGCGACTACGGCCGCGCGCTCAACGAGCTCAAGCGGTTCATCGCCGAGCGGCTGGAGGCCGCGAAGGCCGCGGCCCAGGCCGGGCCCGCGGCGGGGTTCGCCGTGGACGTCACCCTGCCCGGGCGGCGGCCGCCGCGCGCCGGGCGGCACCCCGTGCACCTGGTCCGGCGGCGGATCGAGTCGATCTTCCTGCGGATGGGGTACACGGTGGAGTCCGGCCCGGAGGTGGAGGACGACTGGCACAACTTCGAGGCGCTCAACATCCCGCCCGACCACCCGGCCCGGGACGACCAGGACACCTTCTACCTGCCGGGCGGCTTCCTGCTCCGGACCCACACCTCGCCGGTGCAGGCGCGGGTGATGGAGCGGCAGGCGCCGCCGATCCGGATCATCGTCCCCGGGCGGGTCTACCGGCGCGACTCGGACCTCCGGCACTCGCCCATGTTCCACCAGGTGGAGGGGCTCCTCGTGGACGAGGGGATCACCTTCGGCCACCTCAAGGCGACGCTGGAGACGTTCCTCCACGAGCTGTTCGGCGACCGGGTCGCCGTGCGGTTCCGTCCAAGCTACTTCCCGTTCACCGAGCCGTCCGCCGAGGTGGACATCTCCTGCATCTTCTGCGGCGGCTCGGGGTGCGGGGTCTGCTCGGGCTCGGGCTGGATCGAGATCCTGGGCTCCGGGATGGTGGACCCGCGGGTGTTCGAGCGCGTGGGCGTGGACGCGGAGCGGTACACGGGGTTCGCCTTCGGGCTCGGCCTCGATCGCGTGGCCATGCTGCTGTACGGCATCCCCGATCTCAGGCTGATGTTCGCGGGCGATGCCCGGCTGACGAGGCAGTTCTCATGAGGTTCGACTCGAGCTGGCTGCTGGAGCTCCTCGAGGGGGAGCACGATCCCGACACCCTGGCCGAACGGATGACCGCCGTGGGGTTCACGGTGGAGCTGCGCGAGGCCGTGGACGGCGGCGAGGCGTGGGACGTGGAGGTGACCACGAACCGGCCCGACGCCATGAACCACCGGGGGATGGCCCGGGAGGCCTCCGTGGCGCTGGGCACCTCCGTGCGGCCGCTGGAGTTCGGCCTGGAGACTTCGGGGCAGCCCACGGATGCGCTGGCCTCGGTCACCATCGAGGATCCTGAGGCGTGCTCCCGGTACGTGGCCGTGGTGGTCTCGGGGGTCTCCATCGGCCCCTCGCCCGACTGGCTCGCCCGGCGGCTCGAGCGGTGCGGGGTGCGGCCGATCAACGTGGCCGTGGACGTCACCAACCTCGTACTGCTCGAGCTGGGGCAGCCGCTCCACGCCTTCGACCTGGCGACGCTGGAGGGGTCCCGGATCGTCGTCCGGCGCGCCCGGGAGAACGAGCGGCTGACGACCCTCGACGGCGAGGAGCGGAGCCTCGACCCCTCCATGCTCGTCATCGCCGACGCGGGGCGGGCCGTGGCGCTGGCCGGGATCATGGGCGGGGCCGACACGGAGATCTCCGGGGCGACCACCGACATCCTGATCGAGAGCGCCCACTTCGACCCGATCGTGGTCCGGCGGGCGGCGCGCCGGCTCGGGATGCACACCGAGGCGTCCCACCGGTTCGAGCGGGGCACCGACCCGGAGATCGTCCCCGTGGCCGCCCGGTACGCCGCCGCGCTGATCGCTGAGCTCGCCGGCGGGGCCGTCCACCCCGGGCCGATCGACGTCCACCCGAGGCCGTGGCAGCCGCGGGGGATCGCCCTGTCCGTCGCACGGCTCGGCCGGTTCGCGGGGCTCGAGATCCCCGCGGTCCGGGTGGTTGCGATCCTGGACGGGCTGGGGTTCGCGCCCGAGGCCGACGGGGACACCGTCCGCGTCACCGTCCCCTCGTGGCGCGTGGACGTGGAACGTCCCGAGGACCTGTACGAGGAGGTCATCCGGCACGTGGGGTACGACGCCGTGCCCGCCGTGCTGCCCGTGCTCTCCTCGCGGCCCGGCGGCCGGAACCCGGCGTGGGAGCGGGTGGACCGGGCGCGGGACGCCGCCCTGGCCGCCGGCCTGGACGAGGTCGTCACCTACGCCTTCATCGACCCGGAACACGACGCGCTGGCCGGGGAGCTCCCCCTCTGCCCGGGCGAGCCGCTGCCGCTCGACAACCCGCTGTCGCGCAACCAGGGCACCATGCGGCGCTCGCTCCTGCCCGGGCTCGTGGCCGCGGCACGGGAGATGCTCAACCGCGGCGAGCGGGAGCTCTCCGTGTTCGAGCAGGGCCGGGCGTTCGCCATCCGGGACGGTAGGCCCGTGGAGGTGGAGCGGCTCGCCGTGGTCCTGACCGGACCGCGCGGGCCGTGGGACGCCCGGCGGGAGACGGACTTCCTCGACGTCAAGGGGATCGCCGAGGAGCTCGCGGCGAGACTCGGCCTGGCAGCGGAGCGGTGGGAGCGGGGCGGCGCACCGTGGCTCGACGAGGGCGAGGGCGCCGTGGCCCGCAACGGTTCCGGCCGGGCGCTGGCCGTGGCGGGGCGTCTGGCGTCCGATGTGGCGGACCGGTTCGACCTCAAGGTGCCGCTGTACGTGGCGGAGCTGGACATGGAGGCCATGGCGGAGCCGGAGGAGCCGCGGTTCGAGCCGCTGCCCCGGTTCCCGGCGGTGACCGCCGACCTGACCGTGGAGCACGACCGTTCGCTGGAGTACGCCGAGCTCGAGGCCGCCGTCCGGCGCCTCGCCACCGGGCCGGTGGAGCGGATCGGCCTCGTGGTCCGGTACGAGGGGAAGAACGTGGCGAAGGGCCGGGTCCGGACGACGCTCCGGCTCGTCTACAGGCACCCCGAACGGTCGCTGACCCGCGAGGAGGTCAACGCGATGCAGGAGACGCTCCGGGAGCGGCTGGCCGCCGGGCTCGGCGTCACGCTGGTGTAGGGAGGAGGCGGCGATGGCGATGCGGAAGGTTCTGGAGCAGCTCGAGGAGAGGCTGGAGACCCTGGTGGCACGCCACGGGGAGGCGCGGGAGCGGATCGGGGCGCTGGAGGCGCGGGTCGCCTCCCTCGAGGAGGAGCTCGAACAGGCCATGGCCGACCGCGCGGCGCTCGAGGAGGAGCTCGAGGCGGCCCGGAAGGGAGACGCCCGCGTGGCCGAGCTGGAGCAGGAGCTCGAGACGCTCCGCACCTCCACCGCGGAGCGCCTCGAGAAGGTCCTGAAGCGGATCGACGAGGCTCTCGACGAGAACGCCGGGGCCTGACTCCCCTCCCCGGCGACCAACGAGTCAACCGGAAGGGGACACTCCCCTGACGTCCTCCGTGGGAACACTCCCAATCGCGAAGGGCCTGCTGCTATGGAGGGCGCACCGGTCCGTCGCTTCGCTGGTCCCTGGGTTGCCGCAGGTCGTGGGGATCGGTATGAGGTTGCGCGAAGGGGGAAGCGAGGGTATACTCCGCCTTCGCGGCCGTTCGCCGCAAGGAGATGTGCGTATGAAGCCCGGAATCCATCCCGAGTACCACGAGGTCGAGGTCCGCTGCGCGTGCGGCAACACGTTCACGACGCGCTCCACCAAGAAGGAGCTCCGGCTGGAGATCTGCAGCGCCTGCCACCCGTTCTTCACGGGCAAGCAGAAGCTCGTGGACACCGCCGGTATGGTGGAGAAGTTCGAGCGCCGTTACGGGAAGAAGTTCGCGGCGAAGACCTCCGAGTAGACCGACGAACCGCCGCCTCCGGGCGGCAGGAAACCCCGCGCGGGGCGCGACCGGCGCGGGGTTTTCCATGGACGCATCATGCTGGAACGCCTCGAGGAGATCGCCGAACGGCACCGCCTGCTGCTCGAGCAGCAGGCTGATCCCGAGGTGGCCGTCGATCCCGTCCGCTCCCGCGAGATCGCGCAGAAGCTCGCCGAGCTCGAGCCGATCGTCACGGCGTACCGCGAGTATCGCCGGATCGCCGCCGAGCTCGAGGGGGCGCGCGAGATCGTGGCCGAGGCGGACGATCCGGAGATGCGGGCCCTCGCCGAGGAGGAGGCGTCCGAGCTGGCCGGCCGGCTGGAGAGTCTCGACAAGCGACTCCGGCTCCTACTGCTGCCGGAGGATCCCAACGACAAGCGGAACGTCATCCTGGAGATCCGGGCGGGCACGGGTGGGGAGGAGGCGGCCCTGTTCGCGGCCGAGCTGCTCAGGATGTACACCCGGTACGCCGAAAGCCGCGGCTGGAAACTCTCGGTCACCGAGCTCAACGAGACCGGGCTTGGCGGGATCAAGCAGGCAGTGGCCATGATCGAGGGGCGGAAGGTGTACTCCCGGCTCAAGTTCGAATCGGGCGTCCACCGTGTGCAGCGCGTCCCCGCCACCGAGTCCTCCGGCCGGATCCACACCTCGGCCGCCACCGTGGCGGTGCTCCCCGAGGCGGACGAGGTGGAGATCGAGATCGACGAGAAGGACCTCCGGATCGACCGGTTCTGCTCCTCCGGGCCCGGCGGGCAGAGCGTCAACACGACCTACTCCGCCGTCCGGATCACCCACCTGCCCACGGGGATCGTCGTCTCCTGCCAGGACGAGAAGTCCCAGATCCAGAACAAGGCCAAGGCGCTCCGTGTTCTGAAGGCGCGGCTTTATGAGATCGAGGAGGAGCGCAAGGCCCGGGAACGGGCGGAGAACCGCCGCAGCCAGATCGGCTCGGGTGACCGCTCGGAGAAGATCCGGACCTACAACTTCCCCCAGGGGCGCGTCACCGACCACCGGATCGGCCTGACCGTGCACCGTCTCCAGGAGATCCTGGACGGGAACCTCGACCTCGTCCTCAACCCCCTCATCACCCACGTCCAGGCCGAACGGCTTCGGACGGAGCTCGCCTGATCTCCTCCCTCTAGAGGCCAGTCCCATTCTCTCCTCCGGGGATGGTCCCGTTCCCGTCTGGCAGGGAGTCGTCTCCGATTGGAGAGCCCGGAACGCCGTCGGCTTTCTCGTTGGTCTGGAGCTGGAGGGAACGGGTGGGATCAGATTCCGAGGCTCCGGCGCAGGCCGCGGTACCAGCGTTCGGAGTAGACGTAGCTGACCATCAGGCCACAGGACTCCGCCAGACCGCGTGGGGTCCTGTTGGCGGCAAAATGGATTGTCCGGCGTGTGACCGTTGCTCCGTTTCCGAGATGGAAACCGGCTACGGGGTTGAGAGGCCGCCCGTGAGGATCGTGCTCGCGTGTCAAGTAGTGATGAGCGATCTCGACGAGCGGTCTCCGGAGCAATCCGGGGAGAATGGCGTCATCGATCCAATCCGGACGCTCGAAGATCTCGAGAAGTGCCTCGACGATGGTCTGTGGACGGTGGCCGAGAAACCGTGCGGCAGTGTCCAACAGGCGAGGCGACCTCTTGCCCGTGAACAACGCCTCCACGTCCTGCTGGCCGAGATTGAAATCCGTATCTCCCTTGAGGATCGGCCGTAGGTACCGTGGCCAGAACCCCGGAATGGGGCTGAGGGTGACGAACGCCCCGAGCTCCTTGTGCTCCTCCCGAAGTGCTTCGGTAACCCTGAACACGAGGACCTTGCCAAGCCCGAGGCCGGCGAGGCCGTTCTGGGTGTTGTTGATCGAGTAGAACACCGCAGTATCCGGTGACCGGCCCGCCCTGTCATCGTCACCCTCGATAATCTCGTGGATGCTCCTTGGAATCCCAGCAGTCAAAGCTACCTCGATGAAGACGACCGGAACGTCCGGCATGGCGCAGTGGAACAGGCCGAAGCACCGTCGATCCTTTCCGAGCCTCTGTCCCATCTCCTCGAGGGAGACCATTGGATGAACGAGCTCGCGTTCCTTGAGGTATCGGATTAAACGGTACGGGGACTCCGGCGTGATCTCCCGCAGCACGAGAAACCCGTGCCGGAACCACTCGTTGAGGAGTGACGCAATGGCACGTTCCAGCGGTGCGGTTCCCGTCTCGCCCCCGCGCTGCCCTGCCAGGAGATCCGCCCGAAGTCCCATCAGGAGGGGCAAGCCTCCCGGAAGATCGGCGATCCGCTCGAACAATCCGGTCAAAGGCGAACGAAGGAAGGGACCGAGGTCGCCCAGGACCGCGGACGTCTTCTCGCCTCTCTCAAGACGATCCACCGCATTGCGGAGTGTCCCCAGGAGGTTCTCCCGTGGAACCGAGAACGCGTCGAGCAGACGTCTGTGGAAGGCCGCCTGGCCCTGGCGCGGGAGCGAGCGGTACAGGTCCCGGGCCGCATCCAGCGCCTCGGAGGCACGACGAGGTTCCCTGGCCACGATGTGCGCCAGCGAGATCAGTTTCCGAAGCTTCCGTTCCATGCCGCGTTCGCTTTCCGCCATGATCCTTCTCCCGCAACGTCGTCAAGTCTCCTCGTCAAAAAGGAGTTCCGCCTTGATCTCGTCCTCCTCCTCGAGGTTGCCGCCGAGGGAAGCGGCTAGGACGCCGATGGTGGCCATGAACGCTGCGTAGGCAGCCACCCGCAGGTGGTCCGGATCGGTGTGGGCCCAGCCGGAGAACACGCCTCGTGGAAGGACCGAGGCCATTCCCCAGGAGACGAGGAACAGGACGATCCACAGGGACGCCAGGCCGAGCAGAAGTGTGCCGAACAGGACGATCCGCGTGCGGGCGAGCTGTTCCCGCCATCCGTGCTCCCGGCCCACCTGACCGAGGTTCTGGCCACGGAAGACGAACACGGTGGCCAGCAGGACAGCGGCGGCGGGCCCGACCGTCAGCCAGCGGAGGTCGAGGCTCGTTCCGACCTCCCACGGCTCGGAGGCCAGGAGGAGGTAGACGAGGGAGATCGCTGCCGCGGCTGTCAGACGGCCCAGTGCGAACGGCATCCTCCACGGGCGGTACCCCAGCACGTCCCGCACGATCCCCCTCGGATCGGCCCAGAACGCCCGCCAGTAGAAGGCCACCCGCCCCCAGCGTCGGCCCTGCTCCTCGAGTCTGGGATCCGTGCTCTCCTCGAGCTGTCTGCGGATCGCCTCGAGCTGTTCCGGGGGAAACGGTTCGACGCGCATCTCCTCCGGCTCCTCGAACGGCCGCATGGGTCCCTCCGCGGTGTGCTCCAGACCGAACAGGTGGCCGAGCAAGTGGAGCACCAGCGCGGCCAGACGTTCGGCGAGCGCCTCGCCGGAGCCCAGCCGGGCGGTGGAGGCCACGGCCGTCTCCAGAGCCGAGGATGGCACGCCCACCACCGCGATCCGCCGGCGGGGCCTGAGCTCGTTCGGGACGAGCACTACTGCGTAGTCCCAGTGGCGGTGCAGCTTTTCCTCGGCGCCCAGCTCCAGCAGCGGCAGCGGATCGAGGGCGCCGCGGGGCGGGTTGACCCGCCGTTCCACCCACGGCATCTCCCAGTCGTACGCCGGAAACTGGTGTGAGAGCGCCTCGAGGACCCGTTGCCTGGCCGTGGTGTACGCCGACAGGAGCTCGCTGTCCCTGAGATCCGCGCCGAGCACCCAGCCCGCGACAAGCCGGGCCCTGTGGCCGTTTCGGTAGGGTTCGTCCATGATCGGAGGGTACCACGGGACCGGTGGTAGCCTTGGACCGTGGACCGGCCGACCGTCGCCGCGCTTCTCACCGAAGGAGCAGCCGAGCTCCCGCGGCGGGAAGGAATCCCAGATCCCCGCCGGGAGGCGGTGTGGCTTCTGGCGCGGGCGTGGGGCCGGAGCGAGGTCACCGTCCGGACGGACGCCGCTGCCGTTCCGCCCGACGTGGTGGTGGGACGGTACCGCGAGTGGCTGCGGCGGCGTGCGGCCGGGGAGCCGGCCCACCACCTGACAGGAAGCTGCCCGTTCTGGGGGAGGGAGTTCCAGGTCTGCCCGGATGTCCTGGTCCCCCGGCCGGAGACCGAGCTGATCGTCGAGGCCGCCCTGGCGCTCGAGCCGGGCCGCGTCCGGAGAGTGCTCGACGTGGGTACGGGGTCGGGCTGCCTCGCGGTCACCCTGGTGTGCGAGCGTCCGGGCTGGCGTGTGACGGCGACGGATCTCTCACCACGCGCGCTCCGTGTGGCCGCGGCCAACGCCCGCCGGCACGGTGTACGGGTCGGCTTCGTCCGGTGCGACCTGGCATCGGCGCTTACCGGCCCGTTCGACCTCGTGGTGGCGAACCTTCCGTACGTGCCCTCGGCGTCGCTGCCCGACCTGCCCCTGGAGGTACGGCACGATCCAGTCTCGGCGCTTGATGGCGGTCCGAACGGCCTGGATCTCGTGTCACGGCTCGTGAAGGATCTGCCGCGGCTGCTGGCACCGGCAGGTCAGGCCCTCCTCGAGGTTGGTGCAGGACAGGCGGAAAGGGTTCGGGTGGTGGCAGGGGAGGTCCTGGCGTGGGAGAAGCCGGTGAATGACCTCGGCGGCGTCCACCGCGTCGTGCGGTTGCATCGCCAGTGAAAGGGAGTGTCCCCGCAGCGGAGCCATCCGCCATCCAGCGATCGAGCGCCCCACGAGGACCGGTGTGGGGCGGGGCGTCAGCCCTCGGGGGGGCGGTGCTCCAGCTCCCAGAGGAAGCAGTACTTGAACAGGACGTAGACGTACTTGCTGGCGGCGGCGATCAGGCCGGGCATCCCGTCGAGGAACCCGCCGCGGAGGACGTACGACTTGAACACCCCCGCCAGAGGGCTGAACAGGATCTTCCCGACGCCGGAGCGCCGGCCCTGCTCGTGGTACGAGCGGGCCGCGATCCGGGCGTACCCGACGAGCCGCCGGAAGTGGTCGTCCAGGTCGCGGTACGAGTGGTGCTCGAGGAAGCCGCCGTGGAGGCGGGCGGTCCTGCCGTCGATGCGGAGGCTGTCGTGGGGGTCGTACCCGCCCCAGACCGGGTTCGCGTCCCGCCGGAGGAGCCGGAGCTTCCAGTCCGGTTGCCACATGTGCCGGAGCGTCCGCCCAAGGTAGACGGTGCGCCGGTTGACGAGGTAGCCGTCCGCCGCGGGCTCGCGCACGGCGGCGACGATGGCGTCCCGGAGGCCCGGCGAGACGACCTCGTCGCAGTCCAGCGCCAGAATCCACGGCTGGGAGCACTTGGCGAGCGCCGAGTTCTTCTGGGCGATGTGGCCCTTCCAGTCCTCCTCGAAGACGCGGGCCCCGAGCTCGGCCGCGATCTCGCGGGTCCGGTCCGTGGAGTGGGAGTCCACCACGACGATCTCCGAGGCGATCTCCCGCACGGCCTCCAGCGTGCGCCGGATGTTCTGCTCCTCGTCGAAGGAGATCATGGCCACGGAGAGGGGCAACCGCATCGGAGAGGATCCTTTCACCAGCCGGCCGGGGTGGCGGGAAGGGGCTCGCCACCGCCGCCCCAGTGTACCAGCCCGGCTGGCGGCCCGGTGCCGTCCGGCCTGCCCGCGATGCGGTAGGATTGCGCCGAGTCGCCCCTGCGAGGAGGAGCATGACGGGTTTCCCAAGACGGTGCGCCACCCTGCTGACCGGTCTCGCCCTGGCCGCGGGCGCCGTGGCGGCATCGCCCGTGGACCTGCTCGAGACGGACTCCCAGGTCTTCATCCGGCCGAACGGCTCGGCCGACGTCGTCTACACACTGACCTTCCGGGAGAACGAGGGGCGCACGGCGATCCGGAAGATCGGCCAGTTCTCCGAGCCGGTCCACTTCAACCGGGCCTCCCTCACGGGCGACGGGGTCGAGGGGCCGGTGCGGATGGAACCGCTGGGCGACGGGTACTACCGGGCCGTGCTGCCCGGCGCCACGCGGGCCGGGGGCACCTACCGGATCGAGCTCCACTACCGGTCGAACCACCGGTACGCCGATCCCACGACGGACGGCGACGGCACCGCCCTGCTGGCGGTGTGGTTCAACCCCGTGCGGTGGGGCCTGCCCGTGGAGCGCTCGGTCATCAAGCTTGTGCTGCCGCTCGAGCTGCCCCCGGAGGTCGAGACCCACGAGGACATCACCCCCGCCGTGGTGAACGGCCTGGGGGTGCGGGTGGACCGCGGCTCCCTGGACGCGCAGGACCACTGGGCGTTCGTCCGGTCCGTCGTGGACGGCGTCGCCCGGCTGACGCTTTATGCCGAGCGGCGGAACCTGCCGCCCGAGGCGGTCCACTCGGTACGGATCTACATCCCCGCCGCGGCGCTGCCCGGGGTGGCGTCGGGCCCCGACGTGGAGGCCTCGGGCGCGGCGGAGGGTGAGCGGCTGACGGCCACGGGGACGCTTCGCCTCCTCGGGCAGCGCCACGTCCTGGCCACCCTGGCCGAGCTCCCCGAGGCGGCCGGGGGAGGGAAGGGGGCCGTGATCTGGAGCGCGCTCCGGTTCGAGGAGACGGGCTCCCGCAACTTCCTCGACTTCCCGCCGGTCCGGGCCTCCCTGCCCACCGTGGGGCGCTCCATGAAGGTCGTGGTGGACGGGGAGGAATCGGGCACCTTCGACCCGGACGCCGGGCGGGTCGTCCTGGACGAGCCCACGAAGGCCGGTGCCCGGGTCCGGGTGGAGACCGTCCTCACCTGCCGTCCTCCGGGCGCCACCGGCGTCCTGGTCCGGGACGGGGAGGCGTGGTACGAGGCGGGGTTCGCGGCGTTCGCCGACACCACGGTGGAGGGGCTGGACACGGCGCCGGTCCGGCTCGAGGTCTGGACAGGGCTTCCCCCGGGGCCGGACGGGGAGCCGGCCGTACGCGTCCAGTACCCGGCGGACGCCGGCTGGCGCGTGGGGAAAGGCGAGGTGTCCGACGCGCGGGGCGTCCCGCCGGGGGTGCTTCTGGTCTCGCAACCGGCGCCCGGCCCCGTCCGGCTCTCGGTGCTCGCGCCTGCGGACCCCCTCGGGCTCCCCGTGGGGCCCGTCGGCAGCCTCCGGCTCCTGGGCCACCACCTCCTCCACGGCGGGCCGACGCGGGCCGACGCCGTGCGGCTGGCCACGTTCCTGACCACCCTGGGGTTCCTGGCGCTCTTCACCCTGATCGCCAACCTCCCGCTGCTCGGCATGGAGGTCCTGCTGTTCGGGATCGTGCTGGGGATCGTGGACTCCCTCGCCGGCACCCGCCTGTTCCGGAAGGTGTTCGGCGGGGAGGGCGGCTGGAAGCTGATCCACCCGGCCCGCGGGCTGATCCTGGGCTGGAACGCCGTGCTCGCGCCGTTCCGGCTCCTCGGGGTGATCGTGGCGGGGATCGTCAGGCCGCTGCTCCGGCTCCACCCGTACTTCGCCGTGCGGCTGGCGCCGCCCCCGCCGGAGTACGAGGCGCCGGAGATCACGGTGGCCACCTTCGCCCGCCCCGGGAACGTCCCGGACCTCGACCCGCCCGAGGCGGCGGTGCTGGCGGGGCGGCCGATCAAGGCGGTCAACCTCGTGGTGCTCGACCTCGTGCGGCGCGGCGCGGTGCGGATCCTCTCCCGGAACCCGCTCCAGCTCGAGGTGGTCGACGCTTCTCTGGCGTCCGGACCGGTCCAGGAGGCGCTCCTCGGCGCGCTGGACGCCAACGGCCTGCTGCCGGCCGAAGGGGTCCGGGCCGTCCTCGGGGCGATCAGCGAGGCGATGCAACCCAAGCTGTGGCGCGCCGACCTGCCGGCCACCGAGAAGGCGATCGAACGGAAGGCCGAGGCAGCGTGGGAGACGTTCCGCTCGGCGCCGGCCGGGAGGCGGCGGGAGCTGTTCGACACGATGTACGGGGATCTCTACCTCCACGACCGGTTCTTCGAGAACCTCCGGGCCACCATGGGCGACGCCCCGGTCCCGGACGACTCCTCCTCCCCGCTGGCGGCGCTGGCGTCGAGCCGGGCCGTCAGGACGCTCGAGGGTGGTGTCGCCTCGGTCCAGGAGATGGCGGAGGGGATCGTCTCGGGGATCGAGAACGTGGCCGCCGCCACCGTGGACCGGGTGGAGCGGTTCTTCGCCTTCGACGGGGAGAGCCTGGCGGCGGCCGCCGTGGCCGCCTCGCCCGTGGAGTCCGCCGCCTACGCCGTGGGGTACGACGCCTGCCACTCGGCGTGCCATTCGGCGTGCCACTCGGCGTGCCATTCGGCCTGCCACTCGGCGTGCCACTCGGCGTGCGCCTGCCATTCGGCGTGCCACTCGGCGTGCGTCTCGTCGTGCGCGGGGAGCTTCTGATGGACACGGCTGCGATGGACGCCTTCGTCGCCTCCACACGGGCCGCCGTGTTCGTGCGGCGGGCGGACCGGGTCCTGATGGTCCGCCCCGACAAGGCCATGACCCTCAACCGGTCGGCGGCGGCGATCCTCGGGGCGCTCTACGACCGGGAGGCGCCGCCGGCCCGGGAGGCGCTCGAGCGGCTGGCGCCCGAGCTCGGCGTTTCCGTGGAGCGGCTCCTCGAGGACGCCGGGACGCTGCTCGAGGCGCTGGGGGCCGTGCTCGAGGACGACTTCTCGCCGCGGGAGGGGCTGCGGTTCGCGCCGTTCGACCGCTCCGCCGTGCGGTACCCGACCCTCTCCGAGATCGCCCTGACGTACGGCTGCCAGAACCGGTGCACCTTCTGCTACGCCTCGAGCCCCCACCGGGGCCGCCGGGAACGCCCCATGACCACGGAGCAGGTGGTCACGGTGATGGAGAAGATCTTCCACCAGGCCCACGTGCCGTCCCTCTCCTTCACCGGGGGCGAGGCGACGCTGCGGCGGGACCTGCCCGAGCTGATCCGCCGCGCCAAGGACATCGGGTTCCGGGTCAACCTGATCACCAACGGGATCCGGCTGGCCGACCCCGTCTACGCCCGGACCCTGGCGGAGGCGGGGCTGGACTCGGTCCAGGTCTCGCTGGAGGGTCCCGACGCGGCGGTCCACGACGCCATCGTCGGCCGGCCCGGCGCCTTCGACGCCACCACCGCGGGGGTCCGCAACGTCCGGGCGCTCGGGCTGCACGTCCACACCAACACGACCCTGTGCCGCGGCAACATCGCCGCGGCCGACGCGCTGATCCGGTTCGTCCGCAGGGAGCTCGGGCTGGGGACGCTTTCCATGAACATGGTGATCCGCACGGGCGAGGCGCTGGCCTCCGGGACGACGGAGGTGACGTACACCGAGGTGGCCGGCCGCCTCCCGGCGCTGCTCGGGACCGCCCGCGCCGAGCGGGTCCGGCTCGTCTGGTACTCGCCGATCCCGTACTGCCTGTTCAACCCCGTGGAGCACGGGCTCGGCGCCAAGTCGTGCGCCTGCGTGGACGGGATCCTCTCGGTGGACCCCGCCGGGCGGGTGCTGCCGTGCTCCTCGTTCGGGGAGGGGATCGGCTCCCTGCTCGAGGAGGACTACGCCACCATCCGCTCGGGTCCGGCGGCACGGTACTGGGAGCGGAAGGCGTTCGTCCCGCCGGTCTGCCGGGACTGCCCCGACGTGGACGTCTGCGGCGGGGCGTGCCCGCTGTACTGGGACGCGGCGGGCAGCTTCGCCGAGCTGCCGCGGCCGGGCTCCGGGGGGCGGTGGATGCGGGCGTGGTGGGAGTGGCGGCGCCGCAGGGGCGGCAGCTTCGGGGTGCGCCCGGAGCGCGCTTCCACCGGGACGGAGGGCTGAGATGGGCCGGCTCGAGGACGTCCGGGAGTACCTTGCAGGCCGCCTCGACGTGGTCCGGGAGGCCGAGACGCGGCTCGGGGCGCTCCTGGCGAAGTACGAGACGTTCTTCCAGGAGGTCTCGAGGGCCCGGGAGCACGAGCTCGACCAGCTCGTGGAGGCCACCCTGGCCGACCCGGCCTCCCTGCCCGGCTGGTACCGCGAGGCCGTGGATCGGGTCCGGCCGGAGGTGGAGGCCGAGCTGGCGGCGCGCCGCCGGGAGCTCGGGCAGCGGCGGGACGCGCTCCTGGAGGAGGCCGAGGCGCTCCGGGAGGCGTCGGCGCGCGGCGAGGCGGCGCTGGCCGAGGCCGGCCGCGAGCGGGACGCCCGGGAGTCGGAGCTCGAGGACGCGCTCCGGAGGCTCGAAGGCGAGATCGCCGGTCTGGACGCGCGGATCCGGTCGCTCTCGCGGGGGCTCGGGTTCCTGACCAACTGGGCCCGGATGCGCCCCCTCGCGCGGCGCCGGAGGAAGGCCGACGCCGAGCGGCGGGAGCTGGCGGCGAAGCTCGAGGCGCTCAGGACCGCCTGGGCCGCCGAGCTCTCCAGAGCCCGGGAGGCCGAGGAGCGGCGGAGGACGGAGTGGGTCGCGAAGGAGACCGACGCCGCGGCGGTGGCGGCGCGGCTCGAGGCGCTCGAGCTCGAGGCGCCGCGGATCGTCGCCCGCACCGTGGTGGAGCGGGTGCTCGGCGGGCGGGAGGGGCGGCTCCCGGAGGGCGGTTCCGAACGGCCCTGCCCCCGGTGCGGGATGCCCAACCCGGAGGCCGCCTCGTTCTGCCGCACCTGCGCCCTGCGCCTCGCGCCGGACCGGGAGGACTTCGCGGGCAGTGTCGAGGAGATCGCGGAGCTCGAGGTCCACCACGGGCGGTTCGCCGAGGGGATGAAGGCGGCGCAGGAGGCACTGGCCCTCGTGCGCGGGATCCGTGCGGGGCTGGAGGCGCTGGTCAAGAGCGTGGACGGGATGATCGAGGCCCGGGACGGACACGGCCTCGGCGAGCTCGACCTCGAGGTCCCCGCCTCCAGCGTGGCGTACGGCGCGCTGTTCGACGAGATCGCCGCCGTGGCGGGAGAGGGTTCGAGGCTCCACCCCCGGGAGTTCGCCCGGCGGATCCGTGAGGTGACCGAGGGGCGGACCTCGAAGGAGGAGCTGGCCGCCTACTTCGAGGCGATCGGGAACGAGCTCTCCCGGGCGGCCGGGGAACGGTGGGACTGAGCGTGCCGGGGAGGGAACGGTGATGCGACGGGGTGCGGGAACGGCGCTGGTGGCCGTGGGGATCGTGATCGTGGCGTTCGGCCTGCTCTTCCTGGTCGGCTCGGCGGGCATGGCCCGGCGGCTCGCCACGGCCGCCGTGCTGCTCGTCGGCGGCGCCGTGGCGGCCGGGCTCGGGCTGCGGGGGATCCGCCGCTCCGACGCCGTGCGCCCGGAGCTCCTCGAGGCCGCCATCCTGGAGCTGGCCCGCCGGGAGGACGGCGAGATCTCCCGGGAGGAGATCGAGGCGGCGCTGGGCTGGCGGGCGGAGTACGCCTGGCCCGTGCTCGACCGGATGGCGCTGGAGGGCCGGTGCCTCCGGGAGGCGCGGGGCGGGACGTTCCACTACCGGTTCCCCGACCTCCAGCCCCGGCTGTTCCTGCTCGTCTGTGACTACTGCGGGGCGGAGTACCCGATCCGTTCCGGGATCACCACCTGCCCGAAGTGCGGCGGGCCGGTCACCCGCCGGGTGGTGGCACGCTCCATGGCGGGGAAGGACCTGTTCGGCATGGAGGACGAGGAGACGGGGCCCGAGGCGTAGGCGCACCCCGCGCGAACGGCGGAGCGTGGGGTGAACCGGCGGCCGGCCCCTGCGCTTCGCGCGGGCGACGCGCCTCGCCCGCTCGCTCCGGTGGGAGCGAGCTCCCCCCGGTTCGCCCGTGCGACGCGCTGGCGCCGCCTGCGGCGTCGCTGCCGGCCGCCTGGGCTTCGTTGGAGGGCTTCGGGTCATCGACTCTTGTATGAACGGGGCCGCGAGTCTCGCGCCCCGGGACCGCCCCCGCCGCGGTCGCTTCGTCGTCACGACCCCCAGGTCAGTTTCTCCTCGCGCCCTTGCGGGAACGGCCCCAGGGCACGATCCGCGCGGCCCCTCCTCGGCACGGCGAGCGGCGGTCGCAGGCCGGGCGCCGCATGCGCGGCTCCCCCGGGTCGCTGCGCTCCCCGGGGCCGTGGGGGCGTGTGCGCCCCGGCTCCTGCGGCTCGGGCTGCACCCCGGGACGGCTCGCCGGATACGCCGTACTCGGCGACTTACCCTTCCCCC
>JAMOVQ010000105.1 GCA_027067575.1 Thermoanaerobaculia bacterium
GGAGGGTCTCCCTGTCTGGGACGGCAACCCCGAGCTGTTCGAGCTGGCGCCGGACGCCCTCGGCCTGCCCGGGCGCCAGCTTCCGGCCGGAGCCCGGTTCTCCGCGACGGGCGTCCTGGCCTGGGCGTGGGGGACGTGGCAGTTATGGCCCACGGACCTCGACGTGACCGAACCGCCGCTACCGGTCCCGGCCCCGGAGCGGCCCCCCGGAGCGTTCCGCATCGCGACCCAGAACCTCGAACGGCTGTTCGACACCGAGGACGATCCCGCGACGGACGACACGGTGCTCTCGCCCGAGGAGGAGGCACTCCGGCTCGGCAAGCTGGCCCGCCAGGTGGTCGGGGCCCTCGGCGCACCGGACGTGCTGGCCGTGCAGGAGGTCGAGAACGAGGCCGAGCTCGACGCCCTCGCGGCCGCCATCGCGGCGCTCGACCCCTCCCTGGCGTACGGTTCACTCCTCCTGGAGGGCAACGACCCCTCCGGGCTCGACGTCGGGTTCCTCGTGCGGCTCGGGGTCCGGACCACCCGGCTCGAGCAGCTCGACCGGAACGCGACGTTCTCCTGGAGCGGCGGGACGTACACGACGTTCGACCGGCCGCCGCTGCTCCTGGAGCTCGACCTCCCGCCGTCCGTGGGAGGCGGGCCGTGCGCGCTGCTCGCGCTGCACCTGAGATCCATGCGCGGGATCGACGGGCCCGACGGCGACTTCGTCCGCCGCAAGCGCGCCGAGCAGGCCGTGCTCGTCGCGGAAGCGGTCCAGCGCTGGCAGGACGCCCACCCCGACGGCCGCCTCGTGGTGCTCGGCGACCTCAACGCCTACCCGTTCACCGACGGGTGGGTGGACGTCGTCGGACAGATCGCCGGAGACCCGGATCCGTCGGGTGCGCTGATCCCGGCGGAACCGATCGTCGATCCGCCGCTCGTCCGAGCGTCGGACCGGGTCCCGGCGGCATCCCGCTACTCCTTCATCCTCGAAGGCAACGCGGCGGCGCTCGACAACGCGCTCATCTCGCGAAACGCCGCCGGCCTCGTCTCCTCCGTGGCGTACACCCACGGCTGCGCCGACAGTCCGCAGGCATTGGCCGACCGGCCCGACGATCCGCTTCGGGCCTCGGACCACGACGGGCTCGTGGTGGACCTGGGACCGGACGCAGACGGTGATGGCGTCGCAGACCCTGCCGACAACTGTCCCGGCGTCCCGAACCCCGGCCAGGAGGACGCCGATCTCGACAGTCTCGGCGATGCCTGCGACCCATGCAGAGATCTCGTGCTGCGGGCCGGTCCGGACGGACCGATCGTCGGCTGGCTCACGCCTCCGGCGTGCGGTCTCCCCGATCCGCGTCCGGTGGGCTCTCCTCCCGGCCCGGTGCGGACGCCGCATCCTCCATCGCCCTGATCTGCCGCTCCGCGCCGGAGGTCGTGTCCAGGAGGACCGCCACCCCGACGGTCTCCGGCGAGCTCTCCAGCATGATCTTGACGATCATGGTCAGCGGCACCGACAGCAGCATCCCCACGGAACCCCACACCCACCCCCAGAACACCAGGGAGAGGAACACGACGAGTGGCGAGAGCCCGAGGCGCCGCCCCATGATCTGGGGCTCGAGCAGGTTCCCGATGAGGCCGTTGACCAGGACGTACCCGGCCGCCACCATCAGCGCCCGGCCCGGCCCGAGCTGGATCAGCGCCAGCAGCACGGCCGGGACGGCCGCGATGATCGAGCCGAGGTTGGGGATGTAGTTGAGCAGAAACGCGAGCAGCCCCCAGAGCACGGCGAAGTCCACGCCGAGCACGGCGCACCACACGCCGATCAGGACGCCGGTGGCCAGGGAGAGCAGCGTCTTGAGCAGGAGGTACCGCTGGACCTCCACCATCACCCGCTCGAACCGGGCCTGGCTCCCCGTGGAGCCGGGCATGGAGGCGCGCAGCTTGGTCGGGAACCCCGCCAGCTCGAACAGGATGAACAGCGTCGTCAGAAGCACGAGGACCGTGTTGGAGGCCGCAGCCACCAGGCCTCCGAGGGTTCCGCCGAGGAACCGCAGCACGGCCCCGGCGTTCATCACGTCGGCCAGGTGACTCTGGACGACGGTGATCCCGCGCGCCTCGAACCATCCGGAGATCGAGGCCCCGAGCGCCTTGAACCGCGCCTGGTACTGGGGTACCGACTCGGTGAACCCGTTGATGGACGAGCCCACGATGGCGCCGATGCCGCTCAGGACACCCATCATCACCAGCACGACGAGCAGGACGGCGAGCGCCGTGGGCACCCGGTGCGCCTGGAGCCAGAGCACCGCCGGTGCGGCAAGGATCGCCAGGAACACCGAGACCATGAGCGGCACGAGTAGCGGTGCAGCCGCCTTGAGCCCCGCCACAACGATGATGAACGCCGCGAGGACGATGAGCACCCAGCCCGCACGGGATCCGGAATGCGTTCCGCTCTCCATGTTTTCGAGAATACACGAACCTCCCGCCGCCCGCGGCCGGAACCCGTGCCCGCTCACGCCTCCCAGTGGATGACGTCACCGGCGGCGATGGTCCGCACGGATGCGCCACTCCGGAGCGTGAGGTACCCTTCCCGAGTCAACCCCTCGAACGTCCCTTCGAGAAGGGCGCCGTCGCCCGTGCGGACCGTCATCCGGTCTCCCTCGCGGTGGATCAGCCGCTCGCGCCACAGCGCGAGACCGCCGTCCGGAGCGTCGAGGAACGCATCGAGCGCCGTGGCGAATCGGCCCGCGAGGGTGGCGGTCGTCTCCTCCCACGGCCCGAGATCCGCATGATCGGCCAGGCACGCGGCCCGGAACCGTTCCCCGGCGCCGCGACCCGGAACGGTCCGGAGGTTCAACCCCAGCCCGACGGCGACCCCGGGCCGCTCCCCACGCCGTGCCGAGACGAGAATCCCGCCGAGCTTCGCCCCCTCGACGAGCAGATCGTTCGGCCACTTCAGCCCGACGAGTCCGGGAGCCACCGCGTCCACGGCGCGGACCGCCGCGGCAGCCGCCAGGATGGGAAGCATTTCTGGGGATACGTTCCCCTCCCATGTCCGCAACCACGTCATGTACAGACCACCAGGAGGTGAGACCCACTCCCGCCCGTTCCGTCCGTGGCCCCGAGCCTGTTCACGGGCGACGATCAGCGTCGTCCCAAGAGCCACATCCTCCGCGGCGATCTGCTCCAGCAGCCGGACCGCCGTGCCCTGGGTGGAATCCAGCCGGTTCGCCACGACCACGTGGCGGACGCACCCTCCGGCGGCTCGCACGATCCGGTCACCCAGCTTCACCGACCCATTCTATCGACTCCGCACGGTCCCGTCGGCCCCGGGTACGACGAAGGGGCGGCCGAGGCCGCCCCCATCTCACGCGATGATCCAGCCCTCAGCCGAAGAGGATCATGAACGCGATGATCAGCGCGTAGATGACCAGCGACTCGATGAGCGCAAGGCCGATGATCATGGTGATCCGGATGGCGCCGCCGCCGCCGGGGTTGCGGCCCATGGCCTCGCACGCGGCCGAGATCGCCCGGCCCTGGCCGAGGGCGCCGAACGCCGCGGCGATGCCGATGGCGAACGCAGCGCCGAGAAACTGGCCGAGGCTCTTCGCGGGAGCCGCATCGTGGCCGGCCTCCTGCGCCATCGCGGCGGGCGCGACGACGAGGGCGAGGACGACGAAGACAAGGGACAGGGTCACGAGACGTCGATTCATGTTTCCTCCTCCTGGGGTTCTGATCAGTGTTCCTCCGCAACGACGGCGCCCTGAAGGTACGCCATCGTCAGCATGATGAAGATGAAGGCCTGCAGCAGGGCGCCGAAGATCCCCAGCGCCATCATGGGCCACGGCACGACGAACGGGACGAGCACCATGAAGATTCCCGTCGCCGTGTGCTCACCTAAGATGTTCCCGAACAGACGGAACGCCAGCGACAGGATCCGGGCGACATGGGAGATGACCTCGATCGGAAACATCAACCATGCCAGGGCCGGTACAGGGCCCATGAAGTGCTTGAGGTAATGCTTGAAGCCCTGTTTCCGGATACCGATGACGTTGTAGAAGATGAACGCCGTGATGGACAGCGCGAACGTCGTGCTCGTCTTCGCCGTCGGTGGCTGCAGGAAGAAGAACAGGCCGAAGATGTTGCAGGTGAAGATGAACAGCGCCAGCGCCGCGATGAACGGCAGGAACTGCTTGCCGATCCCTGGACCGATGACGTCCTCGAGAAGGTCCTCCAGCCCCAAGACGATCATTTCGACCATCTGCTGGAGGTTCGACGGGCGCTCCACGGAGAGCCGCCGGCTCAACGGGATCAGGACCGCCGCCAGCAGCGCGACGGCCAGCATCGCCATGATGACGTGGTCCGGCAGCCAGAACACCTCGCCGGGCTGCGCGCCCATCGCCCGGAGGTACTTCTCCCCCGGCTCACCGAGGATGGCGATCAACAGTGCGTTGACCGGCTTGAAGAGGAACGAGTACTCGTGGTGCATGTCGCCTCAACTCTCTCCTTCCACCGTCGTTCGGACACCCTCGAACACCAGAACCAGCAGCGGTAGCGTGAAACCCGCGCCCACCGCAACCCCCTCCGCCGGCCGGTAGAGCAGCAGCCCCGAGACCACCGCGAGAACCAGCCCCATCCGAAGCAGCAGCACGGCGATCGTCCCGCCGCCGAACTGCGCCCGGCCGGGCTGGAGCAGCGTCCCGAGAAACCCGTCCAGCCAGCGGAGGTTGATGATAGCCACGCCTCCCGAGAGGGTCAAGGCGAGCGCCGTTCCACCACGCCCGGAGAGGAGCAGGCCCACAGCCACCGTCCCGAGGAACGCCGCCGACACGAGGAGCACCCGCCGGAGCGAAAACGGCCTAGCCATCGTCCTCGCCACCTGACCCATCGCCACCGCCGCCGTCGCGTTGTTCGTCACGCGCGACCTCCGCACTCATCCTGAACAGGTTGAGAAAGCCCGCGGCGATGCCGAACAGCGAGAAGATCGCCGTCAGCCAGGGCGCCGTTCCGAACCAGCGGTCCATCGTCCGCCCCCAGAGGTAGCCGATGACGATGGCCACAGGGAACTGGATCCCGATGATCGAGAGATCGGCCCACCTTCGGACGTTCCTGAGCAGGCGCCGGCGTCTCATGGCGCCAGTGTACACCGCCGGAGACCGGCCACATCAGAAACCCAGCGCCGCAAGTCCTGCCTGCGCCCAGCCGAGCGCCGGCGCCGGCCAGACGCCGAGGATCAGGACCACGACGACACACGCTGCGATCCCGATCTCGAGCCAGCGATCCCGGACGAGCGCGGCGAGCTCGGACCCGTCACCGTCGTGGAGGTACATCTGCACGACGATCCGGAAGTAGTAGTACAGGCTGACCGCCGACATGATCACGGCGATCACCACCAGCCAGACGTACCCCGCCTGGACGGCCGCGGAGAAGACGTACAGCTTGCCCATGAACCCGCCTGTGGGCGGAATGCCCGCGAGCGCCAGCATCAGGATCAGCATCCCCGCAGCGGCCGCCGGGGCCCGCTTCGCCAGCCCGGCGTAGTCCGTCACGAGCTCCCCGGCGTACCCCCGGCTCTCGAGCAGCGCCACGAACCCGAACGCGCCGAGGTTCATGAAGGTGTAGATCAGCATGTACAGCAGCAGCGACCAGGCGCCCATGGCGTTGGCCGCCACGATCCCGAGCAGCGCGTACCCCGCGTGGGCGATGGACGAGTACGCCAGCATCCGCTTGACGTTGTCCTGGGTCAGTGCCGCGAGGTTGCCGTAGATCATCGTGGCCGCCGCCGCGACCCACAGGACGCCGTGCCACTGCCCGATCGCGGGCCGGAACGCCCCGAGGAACAGACGGAGGAACATCGCGAACGCCGCCGCCTTCGGGGCCACCGAGATGAACGCCGTGATCGGTGTGGGCGCCCCCTCGTAGGCGTCGGGGGTCCAGACGTGGAACGGCACCGCCGCCACCTTGAACAGCATCCCGAAGGAGACCAGCACGATCCCCAGCCCCACCACCCGTCCGGACGGGGAACCGGCGGCCAGGGCGTCACGGATCGCTCCGAGCTCGAGCGTTCCCAGCCCGCCGTAGACGAGCGAGATTCCGTACAGCAGGATCGCGGAGGAGAGGGCGCCGAGCACGAAGTACTTGACCGCGCCCTCGTTCGACTTGACCTCGAGCTTGAAGTAGCCCACGAGGATGTAGACGGACAGCGCCATCAGCTCGAGCCCGACGTACAGGCTGGCGAGGTTCGCCCCCGAGGCCATCACCATCATGCCCACCGTGGCGAAGAGCACGAGGGAGGCGAACTCGCCGTACCCGTACCCTGCGCGGACGACGTACCCCACACCCATCAGGAGCGTGATCGCCCCGGCCAGCAGGAAGAGCAGCTTGAAGAAGACGCCGAAGCCGTCCACAGACAACATCCCGCCCAGGATGACCTCCGGCCCGGCGGAGGGCGTGGCGTACAGCACGACAAGGATGGCCGAGACAGCCATGGCCGCCACCGACAGGAGCGCCAACGCGCGGGGCGCCTTCCGGCCCATCGGGATCCCGGCCAGCAGCACCGCCAGCGCCGCCACCGCCAGGGCGATCTCCGGCACGAAGGGGACGAACTGCTCGAGAGTCATCGGTTCACTCCGTCTCGGAGGACGCCTCCGCCGGCTCGGCGGCGGGCTCCTCGTGGTGCTCGGAGACGGCCCGGAGCGCGGCCGGGGTCTCCGGGCGGTCCGGCGCCGCGGCCCCGACCCGCTCGAGAACGCGGGTCACCGTCGGCTCCATGATCCGGAAGAACGGCTTGGGGTACAGGCCGATCCAGAACGCCAGGATGATCAGCGGGATCAGCGTCCACTGCTCGCGCCGGTTGAGGTCCTTGAGGTCCTTGTTCTTCTCATTGGTCAGCTCACCGAAGAACACGCGCTGGTACATCCAGAGCATGTACGCCGCCCCGAGCACGATCCCCGTGGCGGCGAACAGCGCCCAGACCCAGCTGTGGTTGAACGCGCCGATCAGGATGGTGAACTCGCCGATGAACCCGTTGAGGGTCGGCAGCCCGATGGACGACATGGTCATCACCATGAAGAACATGGCATAGAGCGGCATCACCTTGGCGATCCCGCCGTACTCGGCGATCAGCCGGTTGTGCCGGCGCTCGTAGACGATGCCCACCAGAAGGAAGAGCGCGCCGGTGGAGACGCCGTGATTGATCATCTGGAGAATCGCACCACGGAGGCCCGGCGCGTTCAGGGCGAACATCCCAAGCATGACGAACCCCATGTGGCTGACCGAGGAGTACGCCACGAGCTTCTTCATGTCCTTCTGCGCCATGGCCACCAGCGCGCCATAGATGATGGCGATGATCGCCAGCGGCCCGACCCAGGCGACGGCCTTCATGGTCGCGTCGGGCAGCAGCGGCAGGGAGAACCGCACGAAACCGTACGTTCCCATTTTCAGGAGGACGCCCGCCAGGATGACCGATCCGGCCGTGGGCGCCTCCACGTGGGCGTCGGGAAGCCACGTGTGGAACGGCCACATGGGAACCTTGATGGCGAAGCCCACGAAGAACGCCAGGAAGATCCAGAACTGGAGCTCGGGCGGGATGTGGGGCGCGATCTCGTACAGCTTCGGGATCTCGAACGTCGCCGCGTTGCCCAGGCCGGGCAGGCCGATCGCCTCGAGCCCGGTCGAGTTGTAGAAGTACAGCGCCAGGATGCCGACCAGCATCAGCACCGAGCCCACCAGCGTGTAGAGGAAGAACTTGATCGCCGCGTAGAGCTTCCGGGGGCCGCCCCAGACGCCGATGAGGAAATACATCGGCACGAGCATGACCTCCCAGAAGACGTAGAACAGGACGAAGTCGAGCGACATGAAGACGCCCATCATCCCGGTGGAGAGCAGGAGCAGGAAGACGTAGTACTCCTTCTCCCTGTGGGTGATCGCCGTGAACGAAGAGTAGATCGAGATGAAGGTGAGCAGCGTCGTCAGCAGGATCAGGAGGACGGCGAACCCGTCCACCCCGAAGTAGTACTGGACGCCGACCTTCGGAATCCACTCGCCCCGCACGACGAACTGGAACTCCGGTCCGTCGGGGCGGTAGAGGAACCACAGCGGGATCGAGGCCAGGAAGTCCAGCCCGGCCACCACGGTGGCCACCGCCTTGATCGCCTTCGTGTTTTCCTTCCTGATCCCGAAGATGATCAGGAGGGCACCCGCCAGCGGCAGGTAGCAGATGATGTTGAGCAGATGATGCTGGATGAATCCCATCGTCGTCCCCGCTCCCTAGAAGATGAAGTAGATCGCCAGCAGGACCGCGGCGCCCGCGACCATGACGAAGGCATACCCTTGAACGAAACCGACCTGAACCCGCCGGAACACCCGGCTGGCCCGGTCGGAGACCGCCGCCACGAGGTTGACCAGACCATCGACGATCCGGAGGTCGAAGATCGCCGACAGGAAGCTCGTGCCCACCGTGGCGTGACGGGCCCCGTTGACCAGGCCGTCCACCACCCGGGCGTCGAACTCCCACAGCAGGCGGGCGAGACCGACCGTTCCGGCCACCACCGTCGCCTCGTAGATCTCGTCCACGTAGTACTTGTTGAGCAGCAGCCGGTAGACCAGCGGGTACCGCTCGGCCAGCCGCCGCGCCGCGGTGAACTCGGGGTCCTTGAGGTAGAACCGGCTCGCAAGCCAGA
>JAMOVQ010000106.1 GCA_027067575.1 Thermoanaerobaculia bacterium
CGGCCGGCAGCGACGCCGCAGGCGGCGCCAGCGCGTCGCACGGGCGGCCCGGGGGGAGCTCGCTCCCACCGGGACGCGCGGGCGAGGCGCGCAGCCCGCGCGAAGCGCGGGGGCCGGCCGCCGGTTCACCTCGCGGCAAGCCCTTCGTGCTCGGCCGGAGCGTGCAGCGCGCTGGGTTGGATTGCTTCGCCGTTCTCCGCTGGAGTCCGGCTCGCCATGGCAGAAGGTTCAGCGGCGCCAGCGTTGAGCTGCGCCGTTCTTGCATTCCCGATCACCCGATGCTAGGGTTTGCCAAGGAGTGAGACGTTGGATTCCCCCGCGAGAAACGAACGGTGCATCGAGGGCCGCCGGGCACGTGGGGGAGGTGCGCGCCGGGAGACCGGCGGCCGGCGGCCAGGTGCAACGGTATGAGGAGTGAGCGCGCATGGAGAAGAGGTTGTTTGTCGGTAACCTGCCCTACAGCATGACGGATGCGGACCTGGAGAACACGTTCTCCGAATACGGAACGGTCGTCTCCGCCCAGGTGATCCGCGACCGGGACACGGGCCGATCCCGCGGTTTCGGTTTCGTGGAGATGGACACCGAGGACGAGGCGATGGCGGCCCAGCAGGCCGCCGACGGACTCGAGATCGAGGGCCGGCGCCTCCGGGTCAACGAGGCCCAGCCGCGGAGGCCCCGTCAGCCCCGCTACGAGGATCGCTGGTAGCCCGGGACTTCTTCGATCGGCAACGAGGCCCCGCCACCGGCGGGGCCTTCGTCCGTCCGGACCCCTCGTTCCCGCCAAAGGACCCGGCACCGGTCGCCGGGGACGGCGAGCCGCCCCCGGCGCATCCATGCCGGAGACCGATCTCCTACTGGTCCGGCCGCATCCGCTTGACGCCCCTGACGAAGAACGCATCGTTGGTCGCGTTGTCCACCACCGAGGCGTAGGCGAACGTCTGGGCGTCCTCTGTTGTGGTCCGGATCCGGATGATGGCGTCCTCCCAGTTCCCTCCGTACGCACCGGCGAACGGGTCGGAGAGCTGGACCATGGAGAAGGGCGGCACCTCGACCGTGATCTCCCCGTCCGAGTTGTTGCCGGTGCGGTCGTAGATCACGAGACTGTAGGTTGCGGCAACGTTCGAGGGGTTCACCACGCCGATGTTGACCCGGTACCGCCCGTCCGCAGTGTGTTTCATGGCGTAGAGCCACTGCTGCTCGTCGGCGTGCCACGGGGTGGAGTCGGGCGAGGCGTCCGCAGTCGGGATTCCCTCGATCATCTGCCCGTACGACGCCCTCCCGTCGGGACTAATGGAGTAGACCCGGGCCCACACCTGGACGTTCTCGTTGCACATGTAGTGGATCGCCCCGAGCCAAGAACCGCCGCCGACGTGGAGGAACTCGTCCACGACGTCCTCGAAGTAGTAGACCTCCTGACCCTCCACAAGATCCACGGAGATCCCGTAGACGTCCGAGTTGTCCCGCCCCGAACGGTTGAAGTACAGCGTCATGGACGTGTTCTCCGCCGAACGGGCGAGGACGATCCAGAGGTCGGTCCTCCAGATCGAGCCGTTGTAGCCCGGCGCATGGACGGCGGCCAGGATCCAGCCGTTGTTGTGCCGGGTCTGGTTGAGCTGGGCCGAGGCCTGGCCCACGACGAGCAACGTGGCGAGGATGATGATGGTTACGATGGATAAACGATGGACCCGCGCGTTCGATACCATGGACCTTCTCCTTCTTCCGGTTGTCTCGCACCAATCCTTGTCGACTTGTTGCCGAGAGCCATCGTACCACGCCACGCTACCGGAGCCGGCGCGAAGGCTCCGGGGCGCAGCGCCGCTATACTCCTTCCATGCGCCGGCAGGGTCCTCTCACCATGCGGCACCTCGCCGTGGCAGCGGTGGTCGTTCTCCTCGTCAACGCCCAGCTGACCTGGTGGATCGTCTACGCGTTGCGGGAGAACCGGACCCGGTTGAAGCTGGAGCGGGAGCTCCTGCTCGAGAAGGCCCGCCTCCACGCGCTTCACGTCGTCTCCTGCCTCGAACACACGAGGACCATGCTGACGTTCGAGCTCCTGGCCGCAGCCGGACCGGTTGCAAAGCCGGAGACGCCAGGCGTCGCGTCCGTGGCTCCTGCGCCCGGGGAAGGTCCCTGCACCGAAGGCTGGTTCAGGCGGGACGGCGCCGTGGGCTACCGGCTGGTCACGCGCCACGGCTGTATCGAAGCAAGGATCGATCGGGACTGGTTGCGGGAGCGCCTCCACCCTCCGGAGGGACTGACCGTCGGCCCAGTGGATGACGGTATCCCCGGGGTACCCCTCCCTCCCCCGCTGGACACGATGGAGGTCCGGCCGGCCGGCCCGGAATGGAACGCGCTGCTCGACGCCTACCGCCGCAGGATCCTGATGGTCGTCTCGGAGGGCACCTTCTTCGCCGTCATGCTGCTCGTGGTGGTCTGGCTCCTGTGGAAGACGGTCCGGCGGGAGGTGGAGCTCGAACGGCAGCACCAGAACTTCCTCTCGGCCATCACCCACGAGCTCAAGTCGCCGCTCGCGGCGATGCGGCTGTCGCTGGAAACGGTCCTCAAGGGCCGGGCCGACAGCACGGCGTCGGTCCGGTTCCTCGAGAACGCGCTCCAGGACACGGAGCGGCTTCAGAGCCTCGTCCAGAAGGTGCTCGAGGTCACCCGGTACGGGCTGGCCGGCAAGGCGTTGACGCTCCGGACGACGTCGCTGTCCGACACCGTGGAGGAGGCCGTGGACCGGTTCCGGAGCCGTGCGATGTCCGCGGGCGCCAGGATGCACGTGGCGATCCGGCCCGGGCTGATCGCGCGAGCAGACGAGGAGGCGTTCGCCATCGTCGTCTCGAACCTGCTCGAGAACGCGATCAAGTACGGCGGCACGATCCCGGAGGTGACGGTCCGTCTCTTCGCCGAGAACGGCAGGGCGGTGCTCGAGGTCGGGGACAACGGCCGGGGGATCGCCGAGGAGGACGTCCCGTTCGTCTTCAACCGGTTTTTCAGGGGAGGGAACGAGATGACCCGGACGACCCAGGGAACCGGCCTCGGGCTGCATCTCGTGGAGCAGATCGTGTCAGGACACGGCGGCACGGTCCAGGTCGCCTCCACGGGGCCGGAGGGAACGGTGTTCCGGGTGGAGCTGCCGCTCGTCCGGATCGAGGACGCGGAGACGCTAGAATCGGGCAGGGAGGCCGTATGAAGCGACACATCCTCATCGTCGAGGACGAGGCGCACCTCGCCGAGGCGCTGGCCCACAACCTCCAGTTCGAGGGATACCTGACGACCGTCGCCCACGACGGTGAAGAAGGTCTCAGACTCGCCCAGACCATGAGCTTCGACCTCATCATCCTCGACATCATGATGCCCAAGCTCGACGGGCTCGAAGTCTGCCGTCGCCTCCGCTCCACGGGCAACCGCGTCCCCATCCTGTTCCTGACCGCCAAGTCCTCGGATGCCGACCGGCTCCTCGGACTCAAGGTGGGAGCGGACGACTACGTCGCCAAGCCGTTCCTGCTCGAGGAGCTGATTCTCAGGATCCAGGGGATCTTCCGGCGTCAGGACTGGTACCAGCGGCCCCTGGACGAACAGGAGGTCTACCGGTTCGGCGACAACGAGATCAACTTCCGGACGTTCCAGGCCACGGCCCACGGACGGACGATCACCCTGACCGAGAAGGAATGCATGCTGATGAAGCTGCTCGTGGAGCGGCAGAACCAGGTCGTGTCACGGGAGGAGATCCTCGAACGGGTCTGGGGGTACCGGTTCAGCACCTCCTCACGGACCATCGACAACTTCATCGTCCGGCTCAGACGGTACTTCGAGGAAAACCCCAAGCGGCCCCGCCACATCCATTCCGTCCGTGGCGTCGGGTACCGTTTCACGCCCGAACCTCCGGGAGAATGATCACGGGCCGCGACCGCTGGCACCGCTGGGGTCTCGCCGCCATCCTCCTGGGCAACGCGGTGGGGTTCGCCGGAGTCGATCCGCCGGCGAGGGCGCTGACCGCCCTTCTCATCCTTGCGCTCGTCCTCGACATGAAGGACGCCGTCCCTTCTCTCCCCCGGCCGGTCCGCCTTGCAGCGCTCGGGCTCGCGGCGACGGTCGTGCTCCAGCTCGTTCCGCTCCCTGCGGCCGTGCGCGGCCTCCTCCAGCCGGGCCTCGCCGATGTGATCTCACCGGGCTGGTCCCCCCTCTCCGTCGCACCGTGGGCCACCATCGAGACGGCCGCCATATGGGTCCTCGCGGCCGGAATCACTCTCGTCGCCGCGAGGATGGCCCGGACCCGCTCGGGCCTTCCGGTGCTGCTCTGGATCGTGGCGCTCACCGGGGGCTTGCTCGCCCTGCTCGGCCTCGTCTCCGAGGCCGGCCTTCCGGACCGGGTCCTCCTGCTCCGTCCCAACGTGCAGGGAGGGAGTCCCTACGGTCCGTTCGTCAACGAGAACCATTTCGCCGTGGCGATGGAGCTGACGATCCCGGCAGCTGCGGCGCTCCTCGCCGTGGCGGCAAGGGGACTCGGAGCGGTTGGCGAGGCCCGCAGGCGCGCCCTGGCCTGGACGCTCGGCGCCGCCGTACTCGTCGTGCTCGGGCTCGCGGCACTGCTCCGGTGCCACTCCCGTGGCGGGATCCTCGCCATGGGGATCGCAGCGGTGGTGACGTTCCCCCTCTGGCGGCGGCGACGGCCGGGGAGGCGGCGACTGTGGACGGCCGTGGTCGTGCTCATCCTCGTGGGAGGAACCGTCCTGGCGTGGACACGGCTCCCCGCGCTGGCCGAGGACTTCAAGCAGCTCCTGGTAATCCGGGGCGTCGAGGGTAACGACCGCTGGGATCTCTGGCGGTCCACGCTCCGTCTCTGGACCCGGGCTCCCGCGCTGGGCACGGGGCTGGGAACGTACCGCCACGTCATCGGCCTCGACGCGCCACCGACCGGGACTGCCGTCCTCGAACAGGCCCACAACGACTGGCTCGAATGGCTGGCGACGACGGGTGCTGCGGGCACCGCCGCGCTCCTCCTGGGCGTGGGATGGCTGGCCTGGTCGCTGCGGCCGGTCCGGCTCCGCTCGATGCGGTTCGAACGGCGCTACGCACTTGCAGCAGCCGCCATGGCCCTACTGGCGGCTGGACTCCACGAAACACTGGGGTTTGCGCTCCAGACGCCGCTCGACCGGTACCTGGCCGCCGTCTGGATCGGGCTCGTGGCCGGTCTCGAGACCCGCCGGCATCACGAACCGCCCGATGGGCGGCTCCCGGAGGAGGCAGACCGATGACCCCCCTTCCCACCACACCGGACACCCTGCTCGCCCACGAGCGGCGTCTCCGAGTCCTCGTCGCCGCCGCGATCTTGCTGTTCGTCGCCCAGGCCGCCGTGGGGTTTCTCCTGCCCCGGGCCCGCCTGCTGCCCGGGCTCTCCTCGATCTGGATCACCGGACCCGCTCTCGCCGTGGGCCTGTGGCTGTCGCTCCGCGTCGACAGGGTCGCCGCACGGCTGGTGATCCGGGCACGGGACCGGTACGTGATCTCCGGGAACGTCGACCGGCTCCTGAGGGATCACCTGCGCGTCTACCTGACCGTTCTCGCCGTACTCGAGGGGATCGGGCTGCTGGGGCTCCTCGTGGCCGTCTCCGGCGCAGGGCCGCGCGCCGCCCTCTGGTTCCATGGCGTCGCCGTGCTGCTCGCGGCCCTCGCCTGGCCCACCGACCACAAGGTCCGTCTCTACCTCGACCGCGCGGAGACGCTGCGGCGGCACAGGACGGACGCCGGAGCGGCCGAATCGGCGGACTGACGGCGAAAGCCCCGGACGGCCGCCCGGGTCCCCGGCCAACCGCGGGCCTCCCCGGGTCAGCCGATCAGGTCACGGACGATCCTGGGAGCCGCCCGCAGCGCCTCGTCGAGCTTCTCCGGGTGCGGGCCGCCGGCCTGGGCCAGGTTGGGGCGGCCGCCGCCGCGGCCCCCGACCACCTCGGCCAGGCGGCGCACGACGTCGCCCGCCTTCACACGGCCCACCACGTCGTCCGTGACGGCCACGAGGAGCGTCGCCTTCCCGCCGGCCTCCATCCCGAGCGCCACCACGCCCGAGCCCAGCTTCTGCCGCAGGGTGTCGGCCAGGTTCCGAAGGTCGGGAACCGGCATCTCCGGCACCTTCCGCGCCAGGACGGCGATGCCGTCCACCTCCTCGCGGATCTCTGAGGCCCCGGCATCTCCGGAGGCCAGCCGGAGCTTCAGCGCCCGGACCTCCTCCTCGAGCTCCTTCAGCCTCCGCTCCCGCTGGTCGACGAGCTCGGGCAGCCGCTCGGGCGCCGCGTGGAACCGTCCGGCCAGCCCGTGGAGCAGCTCGTCCATGCCGTGCACGTGCTCCCACGCGCCCCGGCCCGTGACGGCCTCGATCCTGCGCACGCCCGCGGCCACGCCGCGCTCGGAGACGATCTTGAAGAACCCGATGTCGCCGGTGCGCTCCACGTGGCACCCGCCGCACAGCTCCGTGGAGACCGAGCCGTCCCCGATGGAGACCACCCGGACCACCTCGCCGTACTTCTCGCCGAACAGCGCCATGGCACCCGCCGAACGGGCCTCCTCGATCCGCATGATCCGCTTGACCACCGGCTCGTTCTTCAGGATCTCCAGATTGACCAGCCGCTCGACCTCCGCGAGCTGCTCCCGCGTCACCGGCTCGCCCCAGGAGAAGTCGAACCGGAGCCGTTCCGGCGCCACCAGGGAGCCCGCCTGCTGGGCCGCGGGGCCGAGCACGCGGCGCAGGGCGGCGTGCAGCAGGTGCGTGGCCGTGTGGTTGCGCTGGGTGTCGAGCCGGTCCCCCTCCGTGACCCGCGCCCGGACGGCCTGCCCCCGGCGGAGCGTCCCATCCAGAAGCTCCACGTGGTGGACGATCAGCCCCTCGATCGGCTTCTGGGTGTCGGTGACCCGCGCCCGGCCGCCGTCCCACACGATCTCTCCGGTGTCCCCGACCTGGCCGCCGGACTCGCCGTAGAACGGCGTCGTGTCCAGCACGACCTCGGCGCGGGCCGGCGCGGCCAGCATGTCCGCCTCGCCCTCCTCCGAGAGCAGGGCCACCACGCGCCCCTCGCCCTCCAGGTGGTCGTAGCCGATGAACTCCGAGACCACGCCCCGCTCCACGAGCGTCTCGTACTCCGGACGGAACCGGGCGCGCACGTCGCCCTTCCACGACTCCTGGCCCCGCTGGCGCTCCCGTTCCAGCGCCGCCTCGAACCCCTCCCTGTCGAGGGCGAGCCCCTCCTCCTGGGCGAACTCCTCCAGGAGGTCCACGGGCAGGCCGTGGGTCTGGTAGAGGTCGAAGGCGAGGTCGCCGGGGACCACGGTCCCGCCCGAGCGCTTGATCCGCTCCAGCTCCCGCTGGGCTACGTCGGTCCCGGCGTTGAGGGTGCGCGCGAACCGCTCCTCCTCCTGCCGGAGCTGGGTCGTGACGACCTCCCGCCGCTCCACGAGCTCCGGGTAGACGCCACCCATCAGGTCGACCACGGCGGGAACGAGCGTGTGGAGGAACGCGCCGTCCAGGCCGAGCTTGCGGCCGTACCGGAGCGCCCGGCGGACGATCCGTCGCAGGACATACCCCCGCCCCTCGTTGGACGGCACCACGCCGTCGGTCATCAGAAAGGTGGCCGCCCGGATGTGGTCGGCGATGACACGGAACGCCGGGGCCAGCGGGTCGTCCACCCGGTACCGGCGCTCCACCAGGGCCTCGATGGCGGCGAGGATCGGCGTGAACAGGTCGGTGTCGTAGTTCGAGTCCACGCCCTGCATCACCGTCGCGATCCGCTCGAGCCCGGCCCCCGTGTCGATGGACGGCCGCGGCAGGGGGTGCATCGCCCCCCCGGCGTCCCGCTCGTACTGCATGAACACGAGGTTCCAGATCTCGATGATGTCGTCGCCCGGGCCGTTCACCAGCTCCGCCCGGCCCGGCGCCGTCGGGTTTTCCCCGCGGTCGTAGTGGATCTCCGAGCACGGACCGCACGGGCCGGTCTCGCCCATGGCCCAGAAGTTCTCCTTCTCGCCAAACCGGAGGATCCGGTCACGCGGCGCGCCCACCTCCTCCCAGAGACGGGCGGCATCGTCGTCGTCGGTGTAGACGGTGAACCACAGCCGGTCCAGCGGCAGGCCCCACACGTCCACCAGCAGCTCCCAGGCGAAGGCGATGGCCTCCGCCTTGAAGTAGTCCCCGAACGAGAAGTTGCCCAGCATCTCGAAGAAGGTGTGGTGCCGTGCGGTGTAGCCGACGTTCTCGAGGTCGTTGTGCTTGCCGCCGGCGCGCACGCACTTCTGGGAGCTGGTGGCGCGGGTGTAGTCGCGCTTCTCCCGGCCGAGGAACACGTCCTTGAACTGGTTCATCCCCGCGTTGGTGAACAGCAGGGTCGTGTCGCCGGCCGGAACCAGCGAGGAGGAGGGCACGACACGGTGCCCCTTGGAGGCGAAGTAGTCGAGGAAGCTCTTACGGATCTCGTGGCTCGTCATGGCGCGCATGGTCTTCGGACTCCCTTTCCGCGGCCAGGCGGTCCACCGCCCGCCGCGCGTCCTCCGCGTCGAAGCCGCGTCGGACGAGGGAGCTTACCATCCGAGCCCGCTCCCGGGGAAGCCGCCACCAGCCCGACCTGGCCCGGACCTCCACCCGGGCCAGTGCCGACTCCAGCGCCGCCGCCTGGAGGCCGGCATCCACGGCCGCGGCCTCCGCGGCCACCCGGGACGGCGCACCGCGCCGCCGCAGCTCCTGCTCGAGACGGCGCCTGCCCCACCCCTTCCGGACGGCGTGGACCTCGACGAACCGCGCTGCCGTCCGGGCATCGTCCAGATAGCCGAGCGCCGTCACACGGTCGAGCGCGGTCTCGACCTCCTCCGGCAGAAACCCGCGGCGGAGGAGCTTCGACTCCAGCTCAGCACGAAAATGGTCGCGCAGGGCCAGCAACGCCAGCGCCTTGGCGAGCGCCGTACCCGCCGGTGACCCGGAGCGTCCGCCCTGTTCCCGGCCTACTTGCCGCTCCCCTTCGCCTCGACCGTCCCCGTCCGGATCGTCCCCCGGCCGCGGAGCGCCACCGCGCCGCCAAACCGGAGGGCGCGGGGAGCGGCCTCGGGCAGTCTGTTCCACTGTTCCACTGTCAGGATCCGCCTCATGGCCTCCCAGTGGTCCATGATGGCCCTATCGAGGGCGAGAGCCGCTTTCTCGAGCTCCTGCCGCGCCTTGGCCACGGCGCCCGGATCAGGCTTCTCCGCCCCGAGAGCCTCCACGACGGCTGCATACGCCTTGCGCTCAGCCTTCCGCAGCTCAACGATCCGCCCACGGTAGACCTGCTGTTCCTCCTCGAGCGCGGCGATCTGCTGCTGGGTGAGCTTCATCGCCTGCTTCACCTTCTTCCGCTGAAACCAGACCTTCCGGCCACGTTGCCGGGCGTGAGCCTCGCCACGGCCGGAACCCATCTGATCGGCCGGAAACCCGCTGCCCGTCAGGAGAAGAGCGAAGGCTCCGGCCACGGCCATTGTCACAACCCTTTTCCTCATGCTGTTCCCCTTTCTCCCCGGTTCATCGTCACGCGGAGAGTATACTCGCCCACGGAAAACGGGAGGGTCCGGCATGAAGGTTCGCCGTACGGCCGCCATCGTCATCATCGTCACTGGGATCGTGCTCGTCGGGATCACTGCCATCAGGCTTCTCGGCTCCCGAAACGAACGGGCGATCCGACTCGGGAAGCCCCGCTCCGGCCTCGACGTTCTGCTGATCACAGTGGACACGACCCGGGCCGATCACATCGGCTGTCTCGGTGGCGACGACAGCGTGACGCCGAACCTCGACCGGCTGGCCGAGCACGGCGCCGTCTTCACCCAGGCGATGGCCGCTGCGCCCCTGACCCTTCCGTCCCACACCTCCATGCTGACGGGTCTCTACCCGCCGCACCACGGCATCCGGAACAACGGGATGTTCTCCCTGCCATCCGGCGTGGAGACCCTGGCCACGGTGTTCCGGAAGGAGGGGTACCGGACCGGCGCGTTCGTCTCGGCGTCCATCCTCGCCCGGAAATACGGGCTGGACAGGGGCTTCGAGGTCTACGACGACGACCTCAGCAAGGGCCGGTGGGCCGGGAGATCCATGGTGCCCACACGGACCGGCGACGTGACCGTCGGGGCTGCGGCGGCGTGGCTGCGCGACCTGCCGGAACGCGACCGGTTCTTCTGCTGGGTCCACCTCTACGACCCGCACCAGCCGTACACGCCGCCGCCGGAGTTCGCGCGGCGGTTTCCGTCGGACCCCTACACCGCCGAGATCGCCTTCGCCGACGCCATGATCGGGAGACTGCTCGCCGGCCTCGAGCAGGAAGGGCGGCTCAGAAACACCCTGATCGCGGTGATCGCCGACCATGGAGAGGCCCTCGGAGAACACCGGGAACAGACTCACGGCATCCTGCTCCACCAGGCGACGCTCCACGTGCCGTTCATCCTGGCCGGACCCAACATCACACCGGGTCTGCGGATCGCCCGCCCGGTCAGCGGCGTGGACGTGGCTCCCACCCTTGCACGACTGGCGAAGGTCTCGTCCCCGAACCGATCGCGGCTCGACGGCGCCGACCTCGCGGAGCTCCTCCGCCACGAGGAAACTCCCGGGAACGCCAGGGTGCTGTACGCGGAGACACTGCTGCCGCAGTTCCAATACGGCTGGAGCGCACTCCGTGCGGTCCGCCGGGGTGGGTGGGAACTGGTCATGGGAACGCGCCCCGCCCTCTACGACCTCGACCACGACCCGCGCGAGCTGGTGGACCTCGCGGACCGCGATCCCGCCATGACCCGCGACCTCGCGCGGGAGCTCAAGAGGTTCGAGACGCCCGAGACCCAAACGGAGAACGCCGCCAAGATCGCCCTCTCCCGCTCCGAGCTCGAACAGCTCCGGTCGCTGGGATACCTGGGCTCGGATGTGGCGCCCCGCCGCAATCCGCCCGATCCGAGGGACCTGATCGGAGCCCACGTTCACATGGAGCGGGGACGGCAGCTCGCTTCGCGAGGCCAGACCGAGGACGCCTTACGCGAGCTCAACGCCATGATCGGCGAGGATCCCGACAACGTGTCGGCCCGGCTGCTCAGGGCCCAGCTCCTCACAACCCTGAAGCGATACGACGACGCCCGGGCGGACCTCGAACACTGCCTGGCCACGGACCCGGACAACGCCTCCGTGTACGCCCAGCTCGCCCAGGTCGAGCTGGCCCAGGGCCATCCGGCGAAGGCCCTCGAGCTCGCCCGGATCGGTGCGACCAAGCGCGGCGCCTTCGAGCGGCTGACGGTGATCCAGGCACGCGCCCTCGTGGCGCAGCACAAGAAGGGCGAGGCCGAACGCCTCCTCGACGCCCATCTGGCCGAACACCCCGACGATCCCGACCTGCTGACGGCCCGGGCCCGGCTCCTGATGGCGGACGGCGAGATGGAGCGAGCCGAGACCATGCTCCGGAAGGCGGTCTCGGTGGACGCCCTCCACCGGGGGGCGCGGCAAACGCTGGCCTCACTGCTCCAGCAGCAGGGCCGGACGGACGAGGCCGCCAAGGTGTACGAGGAACTCCTCCGGATCCAGCCGGACAACGCCGATGCCCTGGCCGCTGTGGGCCGGTTCACGCTCGACGATCCCGAACGGGCCCGGCCGTACCTGGAGGAGGCCGTCCGGCTCCAGCCCGGACGGTGGCAGCCGATGGTCAACCTCGCGGTCTGCTACGTCAGGCTCGGTCAGCCCGAGAAGGCGGAGTCGTACCTACGCAGGGCCCTGGCCATCGAGCCGAAGGCGCCCTCGACGCGAACGACCCTGGCCGCCGTGCTGGCGCTCCAGAACCGCCACGACGAGGCCCAGAAGATCCTCCGCGAGCTGATCGCCGAGGGGCACGACAGCGCGGAGGTCCGGAACAACCTGGCGCTGGACCTTGCCCGCCAGGGGAAACTCGACGAGGCCGAACGCGAGGCCCGGAAGGCGCTCGAGTTGGCCCCGAAACTGCGGGACGCCCGGATGACCATGGCTTCCATCCTCCACGCCCGCGGGCGGTACGAGGAGGAAGTCTCGTTGCTGCGCTCCCTCGTAGCCGACACCCCCGGAGACGAGGAGGCCAGACTCCGCCTGGGCGTGGCGCTGGAGGCGGCGGGACACCCGCAGGAGGCCCTCACCTTCCTGGAACCGGGGCTGGCCAGTTCCGGGACGAACCCTGCCATCCTTCTGGCCGCCGCCCGGGCCGAGGAACGTGTCGGCCGGAAGGGCGAGGCGATGCGCCACTTCGAGGCGGCGGCGCAGCTGTGTCCGCCGGGGCCGTGCCGGGACGAGGCCCAGCGGGCCATCGAGCGGCTGGCGCTCCAGCTCCGCACCGGTTGAGCCTCGGAACGACACGACGGCCTACCACTCCCCGTGCGCCGGCCGGGACGCCGATGGTGGTATCCTCCGGGGCCATGAGCGGAACGGATCTCTCGCGCACCCTCCGTGCGGCCGTGATTGGAACCGGCCACCTCGGTCAGCACCACGTCAGGATCCTCGCCTCCATGGACGGGATCGGCATGATCGGAGCCTGGGACACCGACCCCGGCCGGCTGGCCGAGGTGACCGCACGCCACGGCGTCCCGGCCCTCGGCTCCCTCGAGGATGCCGGTACGGCCGACCTCGTTGTGGTCGCCACACCGACGGTCACCCACCGCGAGATCGCCGGACGGCTCCTGGAGGCGGGCTGCCACGTACTCGTGGAGAAGCCGATCGCCGCGTCGGTCCAGGAGGCGGAGGAGCTCGTTACCCTCGCGTCGGAGGCGGGCCGCGTCCTGGCCGTCGGGCATGTGGAGTTCCACAACCCCGCCGTCCAGGCCGTGCTCGGCCTCGCGCAGGACGTCCGGTACCTCGAGGCGCAGCGGCTCTCTCCGTTCACGGCCCGTTCGGTGGACGTGGACGTGGTGCTCGACCTGATGATCCACGACCTCCAGATCACCTTGGCCGTCGCCGGGGAGCCCCCCAGCGGGATCCGCGCGGTGGGAGTCCCGGTCCTGACGGACAAGGTCGACCTGTGCCACGCCTGGGTCGAGTTCCCCTCGGGACTCGTGGCCAACCTGACGGCCAGCCGGGTCTCCGCGGAACGGATCCGGAAGCTCAGGCTGTTCGCCCGCGACGCCTACTTCTCGGTGGACTACGCCGAACAGACCGTCGGCTCGGCCCGCCTGATCCGGTCGGCCGAGGGGAAACGGATCGAGCCGCGGCAGGTCGCGGTGGAGAAGGCCGAACCGCTCCGTGCGGAACTCGAGGCGTTCGTCGCCGCGTGCCGCGGGGACGGGGCGGCGATCGTGGACGGCCTAATGGGGCTCGCAGCCCTGGAGACGGCGATCCGGATCCGAGCCGGCGCCGAGACGAACACGACGGGATCCTGAACGAGACCGCTGCACCGTCACTCCGTGGCGCGATGATCGAGGATCGAGAGGAAACCGGAGCCGCTTGCGCGGCTCCCCCGGGTCGCTGCGCTCCCCGGGGCCGTGCGGGCGGGGGCGCCCCCACCCCCGCACCGGCCCGTTCCTCGTGGGGCGCTCGATCGTTGAATGGCGAAGGGCTCCGGCGTGGGGACAGTCCCGATCGTGACGGCCCTGGATTCTCTGGATCGGCAACCGGAACATCGCTTCGCTCTTCCCTGGGTTCGTGGAGTGTGGGGCACCAGCTGGGAGTACTTCGTTTCGGCCGGGAATAGGGGAAGGGGACAGTGTTTGCCATTTGTCGGCACCGGTACTTGGCCGCTCCGGTGCTCCGGAACACCTGGCGGTGCTGGTACGATATCGGAACGATGGGGAAGGGGCTTCCGTGACGGACATCTTCGGGCTGATCGGCGTGGCGTTGCTGGCGGGGTGTTGGATCCCCCAGGTCCGGCATCTCCTCAAGACGCGGCGGGTGGAGGGGATCAGCGTAGGGTTCGCCTCGATGATCCTCGGGGCCAACGTCTTCCTGACGATCCACGCGATCCGGATCCACTCGCCGATCTTCGCCATCGTCAACGCGTTCTCGGGGCTGATGGCGGCGGTGCAGCTCGTGCTCGTGCTGCGCCACCGGGAGAAGGAGGCCGCCTGATGGACCTGCCCGTCGCATCCGTGCTGCGTCCGGAGACGCTGGACCGGGCGCTGGAGCTCCTTCACGCCGACCCGCCGCCGGTTCCGGTCTCCGGAGGGACGGACCTGGTGGTCCAGCTCCGCGCCGGACGCCGGAGCGCGCCGGTCCTGCTCGACCTCTCGCGGCTTCCCCTGGACGGGATCCGCGAGGAGGGGGGCGTCGTCGCCGTCGGCGCCACGGCGACGATGGACGCCATCGCCGCCTCGCCGCTGGTCCGCGAGGCGGCCCCGGCACTGGCGGAGGCGGCGGGACGTGTGGGCGCCTGGCCGATCCAGTGCCGCGCCACCCTGGGGGGCAACCTTGCCAACGCCTCGCCCGCCGCGGACACCGCGCCTCCGCTGATCGCCGCGGGCGCCGAGCTGCTCCTCGCCTCGGCGTGGGGCCGCCGGACGGTACCCGTCGAGTCGTTCTTCACCGGTCCGGGCCGGACGGTGCTGGAACCCGGCGAGCTGATCCTGGAGGTTCGCGTTCCACACCTCTCCCGGACGCCCGGGGACGGCGCCGTGGACCGGTTCACCAAGCTCGGGCCGCGGCGCGAACAGATCATCTCGGTGGTCTCCCTGGCACTTCGTTCCGGGATCACGGCCTCCGGCGCCCTGGAGGGGTGCCGCATCGCCGTGGGGTCCGTCGCAGCGACCCCGGTCAGGGCCCGCAACGCCGAGGCGGTCCTGGAGGGCCGGACGCCGTCGGAGGCGGTCCGCCGGGAGGCGGCCCGGGCGCTCCAGCGGGACATCGCGCCCATCGACGACGTCCGCGCCCCGGCCCGGTACCGCCGGATCGCGGCCGCCGTCATGCTGGACCGCCTGCTCGGGGAGGTGGCCGGTGGCTGAGACGATCACGGTGACGCTGACTCTCAACGGCGAGGAGCGAACGTTCGAGGTCCCCCCCGGCCGGCGGCTCCTCGACCTGATCCGTGAGGACGCGGGGCTGACCGGCACCAAGGAGGGGTGCGGCGCCGGGGAGTGCGGCGCGTGCACCGTGCTGCTCGACGGCCGGCCTGTCACCTCCTGCCTCGTGCTCGCGGCCTCGTGCGAGGGGCGCGAGGTGGTCACCGTCGAGGGCCTGGGCGATGGCCGTCCGCACCCGGTCCAGGAGGCGCTGGTGGCCACCGGCGGAATCCAGTGCGGGTACTGCACGCCGGGAATCGCGGTCACCGCCGCGGCGCTCGTCGGCTCGGGCGCCACCGGCGAGGAGGAGGTCCGGAGGCGGCTCGCGGGCAACCTCTGCCGGTGCACCGGGTACCACAAGGTGTTCGAGGCGGTCCGGCTGGCGGCGGAGCGTGGGGAGGGCGGCGATGGCTGAGCGTGGCGGTCCGCTGGGCGGGCGCCACCCGCGCCCCGACGCGATGGCCAAGGCCACGGGGAGCACGCGGTACACGGGCGACATCACCCTGCCCGGGATGCTCCACGCGGCGGTGACCGTCTCCTCGGAGGCCTCGGCCCGCGTCGCCGCGCTGGACACCGCGCCGGCCCGCGCCGTGGACGGGGTGGAGGCGGTGCTGACCGCCGCGGACGTCCCCGGCGAGAACACGATCGGCGTCATCTTTCCCGACCAGCCGCTGCTCGTGACGGACCGCGTCCGGATGGTGGGCGACCGGCTGGCCCTCGTGGCGGCCCGGACCCCGGAGGCGGCGTGGGCCGCGGCCCGGGCCGTGCGCGTGGAGCTCGAGCCGCTGCCGGCGGTCCACGACCCGGTGGCGGCGCTGGAGCCCGGCGCGCCGCCGGTCCACGAGGGCGGCAACCTCGTCCACACGTTCCGTGTCGCGCGGGGGGAGGACCCGCAGGACGCCCCGGTGGTGGTCGAGGCCGAGTACCGGATCGGGGGCCAGGAGCACGCCTACCTGGAGCCCCAGGCGTGTCTTGCCGTGCCCGAGGGGCGGGACCGGATCACCGTCTTCGCCTCCTGCCAGTGCCCGTTCTACATCCAGCGGGCCGTGGCCCGGGTGCTCGGCCTCCCGCTGGCCGCCGTCCGGGTGGAGCAGGCCGTGACGGGCGGCGCGTTCGGCGGGAAGGAGGACTACCCCTCGGAGCCCGCCGCCTGCGCGGCGCTCCTGGCCTGGCACACCGGCCGGCCCGTGCGTTTCCTGTACCCGAGGGAGCACGACCTCCAGGTGACCACCAAGCGGCACGCCATGGTGGTGCGCCACCGGTGGGGCACCGACCGGCGGGGCCGCCTGCGGTTCGCGGAGGTGGAGACGTTCGTCGACGCCGGCGCCTACGTGGGCCTTTCGACGGTGGTGGCCGAACGGGCCAACGTCTCGGCCATCGGGCCGTACCACGTGCCGCGGGTGGACGTCCGGACCCACGTGGTCTCCACGAACAACCTGTTCGGCGGCGCGTACCGGGGGTTCGGGGCGCCCCAGGTCACCGTGGCCGCCGAGGCCACCATGGACCGCCTGGCCGCGGCGGTCGGGATCGCCCCGGAGGAGATCCGCCGGATCAACGCCCTCCACGACCGGCGCCGGCGCACCTGCACCGGGCAGAGCCTCCGGAAGCCGGTGCTCGTGCGGCGGTGCCTGGACGAGGCGCTCCGCCTCTCCGATGCGTGGCGCCCGCCGGCGGGGGACGACGGGCTGCTCCGCGGACGGGGGATCGGGCTCGTGTTGTACGGCGTCAACCTCCACCACGGGGGCCAGGCGCTGGACCGGTCGTCCGCCGTGGTCATCCTCCAGGGCGACGGGTCCGTCATCGTCCGGGTCGGGCTGACCGAGATGGGCCAGGGGCTGCTGGCCTCGGCGCAAACCGTCACGGCCCAGGCGCTGGGCGTGGCGCCGGAGCGCGTCCAGGTCTGGCAGCCGGACACCACCACCGTGGGCGACTCGGGGCCGACCGTCGCCTCCCGCGGCTCCCACGCCTCGGGGCTCGCGATCCTGGACGCCGTCCGCCGGCTCCGGCGGCGGCTCGACCCCGTGGCCGCCGCCCTTCTGGGGTGCGAGCCGTCCGAGGTCGAGCTGGCGGACGGGAACGCGCGGGTGGCGGGCGCCCCGGACCGCTCCGTGCCGATGGAGCGCGTGGCCGCCGAGATGGCGGCGCGGCGGATCGAGGCCATCGCCACCGGCTGGTACCGGTCCCGGACCCGCCCGTTCGACCACGAGACGGGGCTCGGCGACCCGTACGAGTCGTACGCCATCGCCTGCCACGTGGCGCGGGTCGCGGTGGACCCCGGGCTCGGCATCGTCCGCGTGGAGCACGTGGCCGCCGCCCACGACGTGGGCCGGGTGATCCACCGGCACGGGATCGAGGGCCAGATCCAGGGCGGAATCGTCCAGGCGATGGGCTGGGTGCTGACCGAGGCGCTCCACCTCGACCGTGGACGCCTCCTCAACCCGGGCTTCACCGACTACCTGATCCCGACTTCGGCGGATGCCCCGGAGATCGACATCGCCCTGGTCGAGGAGGGTCAGGGAATGGGGCCGTTCGGCGCCAAAGGGATCGGCGAGCCGTCGTTCATCCCGGCGGGCGCCGCTATCCGGAACGCCGTCTGCGACGCGCTGGGACGGGCCATCGACACCACCCCGCTCCTGCCCCACGTGATCGTGGACGCCATCGGCGGGGAGCACCCGTTCTCCTTCGTCCTCGAGGAGCTGCCCGGATGACGGAGCGGCTCGCCATCCTCTCGGACACCCACGACCTCCTCTCCCTCGTCGAGCGGGCGGCGGACCGGCTCCGGGAGTGCGGGGTCCGGACCGTCGTGCACTGCGGCGACATCACGACCCCCGCCGTGGTCCGCGCGATGGGGGCCCTCGACGTCCACTGGGTGTTCGGCAACTGCGACGCCGACCGCCCGGGGCTGGAGGCGGCCATGGACGCCGCCGGGCACACCTGCCACGGCCTCCGGGGGGAGCTGCGGCTCGGCGGACGCTCCATCGGCTTCACCCACGGCGACCGCCCCGGGATCCTCGAGGCCCTCCTCGCCTCGGGGCACGACCTCGTCGTCCACGGCCACACCCACGTCCGCCGCGACGAGACGGCCGGCGGCGTCCGCATCGTGTGCCCTGGCGCGTTGGCCCGTGCTCTGTCCCCGGGGTTCGCCGTCGTCGAGCTGGCCGGCCTCACCGTCGAGTGGCTCGACCTCGCGCCCGCTCGGTGAGAACGCACGGCCGGCGGCTCACGCCTCCGGGGTTCCCTCGCGTGCCCCGGAGGCCTCGAGCCGCCACGAACCGTCCGGCTCGACCATGAACACGGTTCCCGTCTCGAGCCAGGCGGGGACCACCATCGCGAGCTTCCCGTCCTCGCCGGACGTCTCCCACGGCGTGTGGAAGTGGCCCCAGAGCAGGACGTCCACCCCCTCGGCCCAGGCCCGGCGGGCCTCCCGCTGGAGGGCCTCGACCGGCTTGACGTACCGGAACCGCCGGTTCGTCGTGGCCAGCCGTGCCTCCATCCCGGCGACGATCCGCCGTGCGAGAGGACGAGGAATCGCCTGCATCCCGAGGCGCGAGGCGAACGACTTGGAGACCGCCCGCCAGAACCGGTAGTTGAGGTCGCGCTGGTTGACCCGGTCGCCATGCACGCACCGGAACCGGCGGTCCCCGGCCATGAAGTCGTAGGTGAGACGGGAAAGGTCGCGCCGCCCGGCGAGGTCCACGTGATCGAGAAAGAAATCGCGGTTGCCCTCGACGAGGACGATCCGGACATCCGCCGACCGCACCGCATCCCAGGCAGCCAGGACGGTCCGGACGGCCTCCGTCCACAGCTTCTCCATCCCGATCAGGTACTGGAAGGCGTCCCCGAGGTAGACGATCTCGCCCACGCCAGCACCCGGAGCGGAGCGCACCAACGCCGCCATCTCCTCCGCATCGCCCGGCCGCTGCCCGACGTGCGCGTCGGCGATGATCCACCGTCTCATCGGGGCATCGTATCAGTCCGGCGACCCGACGATCCGCCGCAGGAAGCGCCCCACGGGCCCGTCGCCCCGAAGGATCGTCTCGCGCCGGCGCGGTCCCGTCGAGACGAGCACCACCGGCACGCCGAGGAGCCGCTCGAGTTGGCGGACATACGCCACGGCACCCTCCGGGAGATCGACCTCGTCCGTGGCGCCCGCCGAGCTCCCGGACCATCCCGGGAACGTCTCGTACACAGGCCGCAGTCGTTCGAACGCCTCGGAATCGCCCGGAGGAACATCCAGGCGGCGTCCCTGGCCATCCTCGTACGCCACCGCGACCTGGACCTCGTCCAGGCCGTCGAGCACGTCGAGCTTGGTGAGCGCCAGGGCGTCGATCCCCGCGACCCGCACGGCGTACCGGGCGGCCACGGCGTCGAACCATCCGCACCGCCTCGGACGGCCCGTGGTGGTGCCGAACTCGGCGCCACGCTCCCTGAGGCGCTCGCCGACGGCATCCTCGAGCTCGGTCGGGAACGGCCCTCCCCCAACACGAGTCGTATACGCCTTCATGACGCCGAGCACGGGACCGACCATCCGTGGTGGCACACCGCACGAGACCGCCGCGAGTCCGGGCAGGCAAGAGGAGGAGGTCACGAACGGGTACGTGCCGTGGAAGACATCGAGCAGGATCCCCTGCGCTCCCTCGAACAGTATCCGCCCGCCTTCCCCGTGGGTCCGGAGGAGCGCCTTGCCCACGTCCCCGACCATCGGAGCCAGCTCCCGCGCCGCGGCCACCACGGCCTCCACGGCCCGGCCAAGGTCCACAGCCTCCGCACCGTGGAGCGACTCGAGCTCCCTGTTGTGCTCCGCCATCAGGGCCCGGGCTCGCTCTGCGAGCCGGCCCGGGTCGGTGAGGAGGAACGCCCGGAGCGCCCTGCGGCTGGCCAGGTCCTGGTACGCGGGACCGATCCCACGCCCCGTGGTGCCGATCCGTCCCTGGCCCCGCGCCCGTTCCCGGGCGAGGTCGAGCGCCCTGTGGGTCGGCAGCAGCAGGGTCGCCCGCTCCGAGACGAGCAGCCGGCCCTCCACCGAGACTCCCTGCTCCGCGAGATGACCGATCTCGGCGACCAGGGCCTCGGGATCCACCACCATCCCCGCGCCGAGCACGCACAGTGTCCCGTCGTGGACGATCCCCGACGGCACGAGGTGGAGGGCGAAGCGCCGCTCGCCGTACCGCACGGTGTGCCCGGCGTTGTGACCGCCGTTGTAACGCGCCACCGCATCGAAGGCACCCGCGATCAGGTCGACGACCTTCCCCTTCCCCTCGTCACCCCACTGCCCACCCACGACCACCAGGGAACGCATCCCATCACTGGAAACCACGACGACCTCCGGGACGCCCATCATACCATCGGGCCCTCCCGGCTGTTCTCCGGTACGATACGGTCATGGCGGACACCACGGGATTCTTCCGGAGACTGCGGGACCTCGGGGAACCGGGCGGACCCCACGACCGCCGCCCCCTCCGCCGGCTCGGCAACCGCCTGCTGATCGGGATGCTGGTGACCTTCCCGCTCCTGGTCAGCCTTTTCTTCCTGCGGTTCGCCTACCGGGTGCTCGACAGCTGGTTCCATCCGCTGTCGGTCGATCTCTTCGGGCGGGTCGTGCCCGGCATCGGGACGGCGCTCGCCCTCCTGGCCCTGGTCCTGATCGGCAGCCTGGCGACCAACGTCTTCGGGGGGCGCATCCTTGCGTGGGTGGAGCACCGGATCGCCAGAATCCCGCTTCTCAGCCCGATCTACCAGGGGGCCCGACAGGTGACGGAGGTCCTGCAGGTTCGTGGGACGGAGCAGTTCAGGAGGGTCGTGCTGGTTCCCTTTCCCCACCAGGGAACGCTGACCGTCGGGTTCGTCACCCGCGAGCTCCCCGACGGTTCGGCGTTCTTCCCAGGCCCGGCGGCCCTCGTGTTCGTTCCAACCACACCAAACCCCACCTCGGGGTTCGTGGTCTGCTACCCGGCCTCGGAGCTGATTTCCACGGCGATCACCGTGGAGGAGGGGGTCAAGTTCGTCGTCTCCGGCGGACTCATCGTTCCCCCGGAGTTACTCTCGCCGCCGGTACCGTCAGGACACCGCTGATCTGTTCTCGCCGAAGAACGAGGCGGCGTCGATCCCCCGGTCCCGCAGCTTCTCCGGAACGCTTCTGATGTAGTTGTACCGGATCCCGTACGCCAGCAGCGCCCGCTCGAGCAGCCGGCGGCCGCGGTACAGACGGGACATGACCGTTCCCACGGGGATCCCGAGGATCGAGGCAACCTCTCTGTAGGCAAACCCCTCGAGGTCGGCCAGCAGCACGACGAGCCTGTAGTCGCGGGGCAGCTCCGAGAACGCCTTCTGGACCCCCTCGTCCATCTCCGTCTCGAGGAACCGCTCCTCGGGGTCGAGCGAGTCCTCACGGCCATCCGGGAGGACGATCCGCTCGAGCGAGCCTTCGATCTCGTCGAAGTCCACCTGCGCAGGCTGGAGTTTCTTCTTCCGGTACCCGTTGATGAACGTGTTCTTCATGATCCGGAACAGCCACGCCTTGAAGTTCGTGCCCTCCTCGAACCGGTGGTAGTGCCGGTACGCCTTGAGGTACGTCTCCTGGATCAGGTCCTCGGCATCCTCCCGTGAACGGGTCATACGAAGTGCGGTCTTGAACAGCTGTTCACGGTAAGGAAGATCGTTCGAGTCAAAGTTCCAGGACTGCACGGCTGATCCCGACATGTTCGCCTCCAAGCCGAAGGCATTCTTGCATGAAGTTGAGACCGTGTCAAGGAATGATTCCTATTTTTGTCCCTCCCCTTTCACCTATCGTAGCTGACTCATCCTCTGCTCCTCCCCTTCACTGGCCACCACGTGGAGGCCGTTCCGCCCTGACCGGGGGAACGGTGGTGACTGTCGGCTTGAGTTTCCGCCAGGGTCCCGCAAGTCGGCAGGGCTCCCGCCCGGCGCCGGGGTAGAATGCCACCCTGTGCGGGCCGGCAGGCCGCGGCTGGGGAGGCGCTGATGGACCGTCGAGGAGAGACCGGGGGACGCTGCACGAAGGGTGGCTTTTCGGCCGTCCGTTCCGGAACGTCCCGATGACTGCCGCCCGCATCCTGGCGGTGGCGGCGGGCGGCGCGGTGGGTGCCGTGGCGCGCTACGCCCTCTCGGGGTGGGTCGCCTTCTCGACCCGGACCTCACCGTTCCCGTGGGGGACACTCTCCGTCAACGTGGCCGGAGCGGCGGTGCTCGGACTCGTCATGGGTGCCGTGACCTCGGGACGGCTCGTCCTGCCTCCGGCGCTCCGGGACTTCCTGACCATCGGCCTGCTCGGTGCGTTCACGACGTTCTCGACCTTCTCCTACGAGACCGTCCAGGCTGCGCGGCTCGGGTACGATCGGGTGGCCGCCACCAACGTCGCGGCGAGCCTGCTGCTGGGGCTCGCGGCGTGCTGGATCGGCCTCAGACTCGGGCGGGCGCTGTAGCGCCCCGGGAGGGATCCCGCCATGGGACGACACATCGAGGGCAAGCTCGTGCGGATCTTCATCGGCGAGGGCGACCGGCACGGCCACAGGCCGCTCTACACCGCGATCGTCCACCTGGCGCGCGAGATGGGGCTCGGCGGCGCGACGGTCCTCCGCGGCATCGAGGGGTTCGGCGCGGACTCGGTGCTCCACACGGCCCGCCTGCTGCGGCTGTCCGAGGATCTGCCCATCGTCGTGGAGATCGTCGGCACCGAGCAGAAGCTGGGCCCGTTCCTGGAGAGGGTCGAGGCCATGCTCGACGAGGCCGGGTGCGGTGGCCTGATGACCGTTGAGCGCGTGGAGGTCGTGCGGTACGGACCGGGGCGGGCGTAGGGGACCGCACGGCTCCCGTCCTCACAGTCCAGCCATCAGCAGTCCCGGGTTCTCGACGATCGCCACGAGATCGGTCATGAACCGGGCGGCCTGGGCGCCATCGATCCAGCGGTGGTCGAACGAGACCGGGACGGGACGATCTCGGTCGCGAGGACCGGGAGACAACGTTTACTGCACGACAAGAAGCCTCGCCACCGGCCTCACCACACAGGCACTATTGAGCAGTTCCGCATAGGAATGTATACTGTTTTCAGAATCGCTATTGGGCCCGCGGAGGGCCCGGAAGGAGGGCACAATCATGAAACATATGAGGATGCTGACCGCCATGGCGTTGATGGTTGCGGCCTCGACAGTCGGGGCCCAGAACCTCCTCACCAACGGTACGTTCGATTCCGACCTGTCCGGGTGGGAGACCTATGACGACCGGGCCTCCTGGCGCGGCGACATGGGCAATACCCTCACCGGGGGTTCGGGGCCGGGGGCCGTCGAGATCCGCGGTGATGGAGCCGACTGCAACGGCGCCACCACAATGATCGGGCAAACGGTTGCGGTGGTTCCGGGGAAAACGATGAAGGTGCGTGTGGCCGCGTTCCTCCCGGGAGGGGACAACGAAGCGCTGGCCGTCAGCGCGAAGGTATACTGGAAGGACGCCTCCAACAACATCATCGCCACCACCGAGCTCACCCCTCAGTCGGTGGAACGGGACCAATGGTTCTGGATCGAGGCGGTGACGCGCGTGCCAGAGGGTGCGGCATACGGGGAGTTCCTGTTCGGAACAAAACTGCCGACTGGGAATGCATGCACGGCAGGAGCGTGGGCGATTTTCGATGATGCCTGGCTCGGCACCATACCTCCCGAGCTGTTCGTCCCCGCCGCGGCCTCGGCCCCAGGAGCCAACGGCACATATTGGTCGACCACGCTCTGGGCGATCAATCCCAATGACGTCGAGGTCCGCCTCGATGGGGCGTTTCTCCCGGCCGGACAGGACAACTCGGGAGCCTTGGCCTCGCTCCGGGCGATCACGACGATCCCGGCGCACGGCGCGACAGAGGTGACGGACGTCGTCGCCGCGCTCGGTGGTTCGGGCGCCGGAGGTCTTTTCCTGAGAGTCGTGGACGCCGCCACCGGCGACTCCCCTCCGGAGGGTATCGACGTTGTCACCTACACCTTCACCCCAAGCTCCTCGGGAGGCGGCAACTACGGTCAAGGGATACCGGCGGTGACGCCAGGTGAGAAGGAGTCGGTTCGCTGCCCCGGCGTGCGCCACGACGGTAGCTTCCGCACCAACGTCGGCGTTCTCAACACCTCCGGGGAACAGATCTCCGTCGAGGTCGAGATCCGCGGGACCGACGGCACGGTTCTCGGCTCGGAGAGCTGGACCCTCCCGCCGTACGGCCAGCGTCAGGAGTCTGTGGCATCGCTCGGAGTGACCGGACTCGTGGCTGGATACGCAGTGGTGACACGGACGGCCGGCAGCGGGGGGTTCCGCGCCTACCTCTCCCGGGTTGACAACGCCACCGGCGACGCCGTGTACGTTCTCGGCCGATGACCGAACGGAGCGGGGTGCTCTGGAGCACCCCGCTCCTCCTCATCACCTGACCTGGCTGCAAGGCCCCGGGTGCGGTGGCCTGATGACCGTTGAGCGCGTGGAGGTCGTGCGGTACGGACCGGGGCGGGCGTAGGAAACCGCACGGCTCCCGTCCTCACAGTCGAGCCATCAGCAGTCCCGGGTTCTCGACGATCGCCACGAGATCGGTCATGAACCGGGCGGCCTGGGCGCCATCGATCCAGCGGTGGTCGAACGAGACCGACAGGTGCATCATCTTCCGGACGACGATGGCGCCGTCGCGGACCACCGGACGTTCGGCGATGGTGTGGAGTCCGATGATCGCGAGCTCGTCCCCGTTGATGATCGGCGTGGCGAACAGTCCGCCGAGGGGACCGATGTTGGTGACGGTCGAGGTGCCGCCCCGCAACTCGTCCAGTCCGAGCCGCCGTTCCCGGGCCCTGGCCGCAAGGTCCCCGATCTCCCGCGCAAGCTCCACGATGCTCTTGCGCTCCGCGTTCCGGACGACCGGAACGATCAGCCCCTCCGGCGTGTCCACGGCGATCCCGATGTTGTGGTACCGGTGGAGGAGGAGCTCCCCACGCTCCTCGTCCACCGTGGCGTTGAATTCCGGGTGCCGCTGGAGCGCCATCACCACCGCCCTGACGAAGAACGGGAGCAGTGTCGGCCTGACGCCGTACCACCCGGCCACGGGCTCCTTCGCCCGCTCCCGCAGCGCCAGGAGCTCCGTGACGTCGGCCTCGTCCACGTGGGTGACGTGGACGTGCCGCTCGACGGACCGCACCATGGCCTGAGCGATCACCTTCCGCAGGTGCGTCAGCGGGATCCGCTCCACCGGACCGTCAGGGGTGGTCTCCAGGACGCCTGTCACGGCGGGCCCGGCCGCGGCCCCGCCCCTCTCCCCTCCCCCCGCTGCGAAGACCTGGACCGTACCCGCGGCGGACTCCGCCGGGACCTCCGCGGCACGGCGGACGTCCTCGTCCGTGATCCGGCCGCCGGGCCCCGTGCCGCGGACCGCCGCGAGGTCCACGCCGAGCTCCCGCGCCAGCCTGCGGGTGCGGGGCGTGGCCAGTGGACGCCTGGGCGGCCCGGAGACGGGCGTGTCCGCGGCCGGCGGCGGCTCCGGCGGGGCGGGAGCGGCCCCGCTTCCCGTCTCCTCCGCCGGATGGCCGGACGCCTCGCCGGCCTCCCCGACGGTCAACAGCGGCGCGCCGACGGGGATGGTGTCCCCGGGGGCGGCGTGGAGCTTCAGCACCACCCCGGCGTACGGCGTCGGCAGCTCCACCACCGCCTTGTCCGTCTCCACCTTGACCACCGGCTGGTCCCGCTCCACGGTCTCCCCCTCGGCGACCAGCCACTCGACGATCGTTCCCTCGGCGATCCCCTCGCCAACGTCCGGCAACTCGAACACGTGGGCCATCTCAGAACTCCAGGGTCTCGCGCACCGCGGCCACGATCCGGTCGCGGTGCGGCAGGTACAGCCTCTCCATCCTCGCCAGCGGCATGACGGTGTCGAAACCCGTGACGCGCCTCACCGGGGCCAGGAGCTGGAGCAGGCACCGCTCCATGATCAGGGCGGAGATCTCGGCCCCGACGCCGGCCTGACGGGGCGCCTCGTGGACCACCACCGCCCGGCCCGTCCGGCCGACGCTCTCCACGATGGCGCCACGGTCCATCGGGTCGAGGGTCCGGAGATCGAGCACCTCGGCCTCCACTCCGTCCCGCGCCAGAAGCTCGGCGGCGGCCAGGGCCTGGGGCACCATGGCGCCCCAGGCGATCAGCGTGACGTCACGCCCCTTCCGGGCGAGCCGGGCCGGTCCGATGGGCACCCTGTGGCTCCCCTCCGGGACCTCATCCCTGGAGGAACGGTAGATCCGCTTGGGCTCCAGGAACAGCACCGGGTCGTCATCGAAGATCGCCTCGAGCAGCAGCCCCTTCGCGTCGGCCGGCGTGGAGGGCACCACGACCTTGATCCCGGGTGAGTGGACGAACAGCGCCTCGTAGCTCTCCGAGTGGTGCTCGGGCGCATGGATGCCGCCGCCGTACGGCATCCGGATCACCATCGGCACGCCGAACCGGCCGCGGGTCCGGTTCCGCATCCGTGCCGCGTGAGCCAGGATCTGGTTGATCGCCGGGTAGACGAACCCCATGAACTGGATCTCCACCACCGGCCGCCAGCCCGTCATCGCCATGCCGATGGCCGTCCCCACGATGCCGCTCTCCGCCAGCGGCGTGTCGATGACCCGCTCCGGGCCGAACTCCTCGTACAGCCCCTCCGTGGCGCGGAAGACGCCGCCGTTCGGGCCGACGTCCTCCCCCATCACCAGCACCGACGGGTCCCTCCGCATCGCCTCGGCCATGGCGTCCCGGACCGCCTGGACGAGCGTCCTCCGGGAGGTCTCCCGCCGCGTCTCCGCCACCGTCGTCTCCACCGCGGTCGTGGTGCTCACCGCTCCACCTCCCGTTCCAGCTCCGACGCCTGCTCCTCGAGGTACTCCGGCATCCGGGCGAACATGTGTCCGAAGATCTCCCGGGGCGGCTGTGGTTCCATCGCCATCATCCGCGCCACCATCTCCTCCACGACCTCTGCCGCCGCGGTCTCCGCCGCCGCCTGTCTGGTGTCGTCCCACCAGCCGCGGCCCTCCATGAACCGCCTCAGCCTGTCCAGCGGATCCCGTTGCGCCCACGACGCCACCTCCTCCGGGTCCCGGTACCGCGAGGCGTCGTCCGCCGTGGTGTGGTCGCCCATCCGGTAGGTGACCGCCTCGATCAGCGTGGGCCCCCCGCCCGTCCGCGCACGCTCGAACGCCCCGCGGCACGCCGCGTACACGGCGAACACGTCGTTGCCGTCCACCTGGATCCCGGGGAACCCGTACCCCCACGCACGCTGCGCCAGCGTCTCCGAGGCGGTCTGCCGGGACAGCGGCACCGAGATCGCCCACTGGTTGTTCTGGACGATGAAGACGGTGTTCGCCCGGAACACCCCGGCGAAGTTCATCCCCTCGTGGAAGTCGCCCTCCGAGGTCGAACCGTCGCCGATGAACGCCACCGCCACGGCCTGCTCGCCCCGCATCCGAAGCGACATCCCGACGCCCGCCGCGTGGGGGAACTGGCTGCCCACGGGGACCGGGACCGGAAAGACCCGCGTCCCCGGCGGGAACGCCGATCCCCGCTCGTCGCCCGCCCAGTAGGCCAGCAGGGTCTCCCCCGGCACCCCCCGGACGATCATGGCCACGTGCTCGCGGAACGCCGGGATCAGCCAGTCGTCGTCCTCCATCGCCGCGACGGCCCCGACCTGGACGGCCTCCTGTCCCCGGAGCGAGGCCCAGGTCCCCATCCGCCCCTGCCGCTGGAGCGTGATCGCCTTCGCATCGAGCGTCCGTCCGAGCAGCATCCAGCGGTGCATGGTCTCCACCTGTTCCCTGTCCAGCTGCGGCATCAACGCCTCGTCCACGGTCCCGTCCGGCGCCAGGACCTCCAGCCGCCGGGTCACCGCCTCGTGGATCGTCATCACCGGCATCGCCTGTTCCCCTCTCCTCGTGATTCGCCCCGATCAGTATCGCGACATCTTCTCAACAATGCGCCGTACCAGTCCATTCCCCACACCGCGTGGACAGCACATCACGCCAGACCGGGACACCCCGGTTTCTCCTTCCGCTGGAGTGCTTTCGAGGCGAACAATCCCTTTCGAACGGGTCTCGGAGCGGCATGGGACGTACTCGGCGGACCGAAGAAGAACCGCACCCCGGCAAGCGGTGCGTCCCGAAGCAGCGGCATGACCGCAACCGGACGATTGCGATCGTCTCGAACCAGTGCAACAACCTCGCTTCAGAGGCCGGACTGGGGTGCTCTGCTCAAACCAGCGGGACTGATGGAAATGGCGGAGAAGTCGGTGACGGGATGGAGAAGGGGGTGGGAGAACAGAGCAGTGCTCCTGCCTTGCGTGGAAGGAGAAGGAGCGATTCCCCGGAACCTACTGTTCGTCCGCCGCGCAGCGGAACCCCGTGGTCTTGCTCCACGAGGCGGGAGCGCGGTGGCCGCGCTGGGAGACCCGGAGCTTCGCGGGAAAGTCGAGGTAGGAGCCGCCCCGGAGGACCCGGTCCGGCTCCTCGTCGCCGCTGCCGGTTATCTGAACCCACGGCCGGCCGTCCCGGGGAGCATCGCGGTAGCTCGGGTGGTAGACGTCCAGGATCCACTCCCGTGCGTTGCCGATCATGCCGAGCACACCCCACCGGTTGGCGGGAAAGCTGCCCACCGGGGCGGAACCCATCCACTGGTCCGCCCCCTTGGTCCCGAACGCGTTGACCCGGTCCGGCAACCAGTCGGCGCCCCACGGGTAGCGCGTGTCCGCGCCGGCGCGCGCTGCGTACTCCCATTCGGCCTCGCTCGGAAGGCGTTTCCCGGCCCAGGATGCGTAGGCGCGCGCCTGGTACCAGTCCACCCAGAGCACCGGGTGATCCGCGTAGGCGAGGTCGTCATACCGCTTCGTCTTGTGAGGCGGCGTACACCGGCCCGCCTCGACGCACCGGCGGTACTCGGCGTTGGTCACCTCGGTCCGGTCCAGCCAGAACCCCTCGAGGTGCACCGTGTGGGCCGGTTGCTCGTCCGTCTCGGCCTCGTCGTCCCCCCGCGAGCGCCCCATCAGGAACGACCCGGCAGGGATCCATACCATCGTCCGGCCGTCGCCTCTCCAGAGCCGTGCGGTACCGGCCCCGGGCACGAGGCTCGCCATCAACGACCTCGAGGCTGTATCGGCGGGTGCCAGCTCGACCGCCAGGACGAGACAGCGGCGGGCACCCGCCGTGTCCTTCTTCCGTTCGAGCTCGGCCGCGGTCCGCTTGAGCACCCCCGCCACCGACTCGACGATCCGGGCCACCCGCTTCGCGACCTGCTCCGTGCCCTCCGACGCTGCCCTGAGACGGGCCAGATCGTCGCGCAACCGTCCAACCTCCGCCCTGGAGGCCGCATCGAGGAGATCTTTCTCGATCCGGCCGAACAGCTCGCTGGCCACCGGGTCCGACGGGTCCCGCTCCAGGATCGCCACGGCCCGGGGGAGCGCCTCCCACGGCCGCCCCTCGAGCAGGGTCCAGGTCAGGGCGCGCCGTTCGAGGTACCGCCGGTCGGCGGGATCGAACCCCGTCCCGTCCAGCTCTCGGCCGGGAACCGATTCAACGGGGAAGGCAGTGCGCGCCATCCCGAGGAGGACGTCGGACTCGATGGAGGGAACCGGGTCGGCAACACAGCGGAACCCCACGTCGTCGGTGAACGTCGTCGGGTCGAGCCACGCCCGCGCCGAGACCCGCGCCAGCTTGATGCTGCGGCGCCAGGATCCTCCGCGGATCACCCGGCCCCGGCCACCCTCGACCCACGCGGAACCGTCCTTCGGCGCCGCCACGATATTCTCGTGGTACGTGTCCTCACACCACTCCCAGGCGTTGGCCGCGAGATCGTACACACCCCAGCCGGTCCACGGAAACGAGGCGACGGGCGCCAGTTCCTCCCAGACGTCACGGCCCGAGGTACCCCGGACGTTGCACCGTTCACGCATCCGGTAGTTGCCCCACGGGTACCGCCAGTCCGTCCGCTTACCACGCGCCGCGCGCTCCCACTCGGACTCGCTGGGCAGCCGCCGTCCCGCCCAGCGGGCGTAGTCGGCGGCCTGCTCCCAGGTGACGTTCACCACCGGTTCCTTCGCGTGCGTCTCGTCCGCGAACGCATCCCCGTCCCGAGGCGGCGTGCACGCCCCGGACTCGACACACCGCCGGTACTGCCCGTTGGTCACCTCGGTCCGCTGGACCCAGAACCCGGGGCACCGCACCCACCGCAGATACCGCTCGTCCGCCCGGCAGTCGCCGTCCTTCGGCGTGCACCCCATCAGGAACCGGAACGGCGGGAGCCACACGAGCTCGGCACCGTCGAGCAGCGAAACCCAGACCTGGCCCGGCTTCGGCCCCGACGGCGGCACGAGAAGCGCTGCGAGCGACTCCTCCACGCCGCACCCCGGATCGAGCTCGAGCGCCAGCGCCCACGCCCGCCCGGCCCGGTGCGGGTCCGTGGCCACCTCACGCCGCCCATACCGGGCAAGCTCCTCGGCGATGCGGTGCTCCACGCGGGAGACCCGGCTCGACGCGTCGGGCAGCGGGCTAAGAATCGCCTGGAAAGCGTCGAGGAGCATCCTGACCGCGGCCACGCGGCCCTCCCCGGCCTGGCGCACGAGGCTGACCTCCGCCCGTGCGAGAACCTTCCTGGCCTCCTGGTCCGAGGGGTTCTCCTGGAGCCTGGAGACGGCGCTCGGCAGTCTGCTCCACGGCCCGGCGCCTGCGTTGCCCGGGACCATGAGCAGAACGCCCGCGACGAGAAGGACGTGCATCGTTCGGGACGGAAGACCCTGCATCGGCGACTCACATTGTACCCCCATCCACGGACACGGGTACACTGCCCCCGTGACGGACCGGGAACGGGAGATCGAGTACTACCGGCAGGTGGAGGACTTCTTCGCCGGTCTGCGGGGCGTCCCCCACGTCCTCTCGCCCAGGGACTTTCAGCTCCTCCGCGAATGGTGGCGCGACGGCGTCCCCCTGGCGGCCGTCCTCGGCGGCATCGCCGAGGTGTTCGAGAAGAAGCGGGAACGGAACGACCCGGATCCCGTGGTCAGCCTCACCTACTGTCGCCATGCGGTGGCACGGCACGCCCGCGCCCTCGCCGAGGCGAGGACGGGACGGCACGCCCCGTCCGCAGAAGCTCCGCCCGGCACGCCGCCCGGGGAGGCGCTGGAGGCCATCGCGGAGGCGCTGGAGGCGGCGGCCCGGGAGACCGGTGCGGCCGCGGCCCGCCGGGCCCTCTCCGGCGCGGTGGACCGGCTGCGCCGGACGGCCCCGCGCGCGGAGAACGAGGCCGAGGCCGCGGACATCCTGGCGTCGGTGGAGACGTGGCTCCTGGCCGCGCTCCGCGAGGCGCTGCCATCGGAGGAGCGCGAGGCGCTGGAGGAGGAGGCCCGGGCCCTCGCCCGCCGGAGCGGTGCCCGGGGCGAGGCGTTCGACCGGACGGTCCGGGCCGCGGAGGACCGCGCGCTCCGGAGGCGGTTCCGGCTGCCCAGGCTGGAGATCGAATGACGGAGACGGTCCAGATCGAGGGGCTCGGGGGACGGGGACGGGGCGTCACGCATACCGTGGAGGGCGTCTGCTTCGTCCCCGGAGCGTTGCCGGACGAGACGGTGACGATCGGCGAGCCGCAGGCGCGGCACGGCGTGTGGGAGGCCCCCTTGCTGGGCGTCTCCGGCCCCGGCCATCCCGCACGGAACCCGGAACCGTGCGGTCACGCGGACCGGTGCGGCGGGTGCGACTGGCCCCACGTCCTGCCGGAACCCGGCGCCGAGCTCAAGCGGGAGATCGCCGCAGCGGCGGCCCGGACCCATCCGGAGCTCGCCGCACGCCTCCGCGAGGCCCCCGTGATCCCCTCGCCGCCGGCCTACCGCCTGCGCGCACGTTTTCACTGGGACCCGGGCCGCGGCGTCCTCGGGTTCTACCGCCGCCGGAGCTGGACTGTCACCGGCATCGCGGGGTGCCGGCTGCTCTCCCCCCGTCTCGCGAAGACCCTCCCCCGGCTCGAAGCGATCCTGCGCGACACCGTCCCCGGCACGGTGGACCTCGAATGGCTGGAGGACCTCGAGGGCCGGGCGGCTGTCGCCGCCCTGAGACCCGGCCGAGGCGGACCCGACGCCGTTCCCGAGGCGTGGCTCCCGCCGCGGTCCACGGCCGGCGAGCTGGTGGACGGCTGGCGTCTCCTGACCCGTTCGGGCCGTGACACCGGAGGCTGGGGCACGCGCTCGGTCACCATGACGCTCCCCGTGCCGCTCTCCGTCCCCGTCGGCGCGTTCTTCCAGGTCAACCGGCACCTGGTCCCCGTCATCTTCCGGGAGACGGCCCGCCTCGTCGGCCCCGGGAACGCCCCGGTCTGGGACCTCCACGCCGGGGTCGGACTGCTCGCCGCCGCAGCCTCGACAACGGGCGACAGGCCACTCACCCTGGTGGAGCCGTTCCGGCCGGCCGGCCGGGCGGCCGCGGAGAACCTGCCGGCCGCCCGCGTGGTGGTGGGCCGGACGGCCGAAGCGTACCTCGCCCGGCACCGCAGGCTCGCCCGGGAGGCCGTCGTGCTCACCGATCCGCCGCGTTCGGGGATGACGCCGAAGCTCCGGCACCAGCTCGCCGGGTGGCACCCCGCGCGGATCGTCTCCATGGCCTGCAACGCCGCCACCTGGGCCCGGGACGTGGCGTTTCTCACCGCCCACGGCTACCGCCTGGCCGAGGTGATGCTCCTCGACCTCTTCCCGTTCACCTCCCACGTGGAGATCCTCTCGCGGCTGGAGGCCGTGTGACCGCCGGGGAGCGCTCCGCGGCCGTGCTCTGGCCACTCCTCGCCTTCGCGGGGGGCGTCCTGGCGGGCGCCGCGCCGGCTCTTCACTGGAGCGCGACGCCACATCCGGCCGCCGCGGCAACGGCCCTGGCGGGCGCGGGTCTTCTCGCCGTCGGGTTCGGGCTCGTCCGGCCCGAGGGCAGGACACGGATGCTCCTGGCCGCCGGCCTGGCCCTCGGGTTCGCCTCGGGAACGGTCCACACCGCCCGCCGGGCGCGGCTCGTTCGGGCCGTCCCCGGCGGAACGGTGCTCCGCATCCGGGCCGTCCCCATCGAGGGGTGGACGCCCTCCAGGTGGGGCGTCGCCACGCGCGCGAGGGTCGAGGACGCCCGCGCCGGGAGCCGGACCGTCCGGCTTCCGTCGCCGCTCCGGCTCGAGCTCCGCGGACGCGTCCCTCCTGGAACGCTGCCACCACCCGGCACGACGGTGGAGGCACTGGTCCGGATTCGACACGTCGACCGTCCGGGAGGCCGGAGCGTCCTGGTGGCGAAGTCGGCCCGCCTCCTCCGGGCCGCCGGCCCCCCCGGAGGTCTCCCGGGGCTCCGGCAACGGCTCGCAAACCGGCTCTTCGAGGCGGCGGGAACCTCCGCGGCGGCGATCCGTGCCGCCGAGCTCGACGCGGCCCTCGCCCTCGGGCGGCGCGATCTCCTTCCCGCGGGTACGGTGGAGCGGTGGCGGGCGTCGGGCCTCGCCCACGTCCTCGCCGTCAGCGGCCTCCACGTGGGGATCGTCGCCGGCCTGGCGTGGCTCGTTGGCACCGCAGCGGGCCTCGCGCCGGGGCCACGCCGCCTCGCCGTGATGGCCCTGATGCCCGCCTACGCGCTGCTGGCTGGCGCCTCACCCTCGGCGATCCGCGCCACGGCGATGATCGAAATCTACCTGCTGGCCCGGCTCCTCGGGCGGCATGTCATCCCACTCGGAGCCGTCGCTCTCGCCGCAACCGTCATGGTGCTCGCCGCGCCCAGCCTCCTGCTCCGGCCCGGCTTCCAGCTGACCGTGCTCGTCACGGCCGCGATCCTCCGCTGGGCGCCGCCCCTCGCCCGTCGCCTTCCCTTGCCCGAGACCGCCGCGACCGCGGTCGCCGTTCCCGTGGTTGCCCAGCTCGCCGCCATGCCGCTCACCGGGTGGTGGTTCGGGCGGGTCGTCCCGGCGGGGATCGTGACGAACCTCGCGGGACTCGCACTGCTCCCGGTCCTGATCGTCGCAGCACTGGCCGCAACCGGCCTCGCCGCGATCCTGCCTCCCCTGGCGGCCATCCCGATCGCGGTCACGGGGGCCGCGTCCCGGCTCCTCGTCGCCGCGGGCACCCCGGCGCGTGCCCACGCGGTTCCGCTCCCACACCCTCCGGCCGCGGTCACAGCACTCGGCCTCGTCCTCGCGCTGCTCGCCATCCTGCCCGGTCGGACCGGGCGCCGGGCGCTTGGCGGAGCGCTGGTCGCCGGCGTCCTCCTTCTCCTCCTGCCGGCGAGCCACCGGAACCACGCACCGGTGACCCTGCTGCCGGTCGACGACGGCGCCGCGGTCCTGATCGACCTCCCGGACGGCCCGATCCTCCTGGATGGCGGCCGCCGGCCCCTTGAGGCGGACCGACTCCTGCGGGACGCGGGCGTCGGGCCCCTCCAGGCCGTGGTCGCCAGCCACACCGACGAGGACCACGCCGGAGGCATTCCCGCCGTGCTCCGGGACCATCCGGCCGGACTCCTGCTCCTGCCACGGTGGATGGCATCCTCGCCGCAGGCCGTTCCCCTCCTCCGGGCCGCCCGCCACCGCGATACGCGGGTCGTCCCCCTCGTCCGCGGCGTCGCCGTCGCGATCGGGACGACCCACCTGGAGACGCTCTGGCCCCCGGCCACCCCCCCGCCCGGGGGGAGCGGCAACGACCGCTCACTCGTGCTCCAGCTCCGAGCCGCCGACTGCACGGCGCTGCTGCCGGGCGACACCACACGCCGGGTGGAGCCGCGCTACGCCACGGCCGTCGCCTCGGGCGGCCTGCTCGTCGTCCCGCACCACGGAAGCCGCAGCTCCTGCTCGAGCCTGCTCCTCGCCAGGGTGGCCCCACAGGCGGCACTGATACCCGCCGCCCCGGGAACCCCCTACCACCATCCGGCGCCGGAGACGCTGTCGCGGCTCCGAAGGGCCGGGATCCCGTTCCATGTCGCCCGCTGGACGCCCTGGTGCGGCGCGACGCCCGACGCCGCCGGGCGCTGGAGGCTCGAACCGTGACCCGCCCGACCCTCCTCGTGGTGGTGGGCCCCACCGGTTCGGGCAAAAGTCGTCTGGCCCTGGAGGCGGCCGAACGGCTCGGCGGAGAGATCGTCTCGGCGGACGCTTTCGCCGTCTACCGCGGCATGGACATCGGAACGGACAAGCCCGACGCCGCGAGCCGCGCCCGGGTACCGCACCACCTGATCGACGTGGCCGACCCGAGGGAACGGTTCTCGGCCGGGGAGTTTCTCCGGGCCGCGGACGAAGCCATCGCAGGAATCACCGCCCGCGGACGGGTGCCCGTGGTCGTCGGGGGTACCCACTTCTACGTCCGGGCGCTGCTCCTCGGCCTGTTCCCCTCTCCCCCGGTCGATCCGGCCGTGCGGGCGCGTCTGGAGCGCGAATGGGAGGAAAACCCCCGCCACCTCGTGGCAAAGCTCCGCGAGGTGGACCCGGAGGCAGCCGGCCGGATTCCCCCAGCCGACCGCCAGCGCATCCTCCGTGCCCTCGAGGTCCACGAGTCCACCGGGATCCCGCTGACAGAGCACTGGCGGCGCCAGCGGCGCAAGCTCAGGTACCCCGCAGTGCTCGTCGCGCCGGAACGGGACCGTGCAGAGCTCTATGCTAGAATCGAGGCGCGCGTCGAAAGGATGTTCAGAAGCGGGCTGGTGGAGGAGGTGAGATCGTTGCTGGCATCCGGAGTTCCAGCCGGTTCCCACGCGATGAAGGCGATCGGCTACCGCGAGGTAGTGGAGTACCTCTCGGGGCGAACGGAGCTCGAGGAGGCGATCCGGCGGACGGCGATCGCCACACGGCACCTGGCCAAGCGGCAGATCACCTGGCTCCGTCACATGGAGGAAGGTCCCGTGCAACCGGTTCCGCCCGCCGAGGATGGTGGCGCCAACCACCTGGAAGCACTCTGGCGAAGGGCGAGAGAGGGCAGGACACGACCATGACGAAACAGGCCAACACGACCATCAACGTCCAGGATCCGTTCTTCTACCAGCTGCGGAAGGAAGAGCGAATGATCCACGTCTACCTCGTCAGCGGCAAGCGGCTGACCGGGATCCTCCGCCGTTTCGACAAGTACGCGCTCGTCATCGAGACGCAGGGACACGAGCAGCTCGTCTACAAGCACGCCATCGCGAACATCGTCCGGGCAACGCCCTACTCCGACCGCCATGCGGGTACGCCCTGACGCCGTTCCCGGACCGGGGCCGCTCCTGGCCGGCCGCCTCCGGTGGACCGGCTGGGTCGTCGTGGTTTCCCTCGGCCTTCTGGCCGCCGCGTGCACGAGCACGGGGCCGGTGGCGAGGGGTGTGGAGCCGCCGTTCCCGTCACCGCTCGAGGGACCGGGCGTCCCTGAGGCGCCTCCGGCGGTCCGGCAGGCGGTGGCCGAGGGATGGAACGCCCTCCGCACGTCGGGCACCGACGCGGCGCTGGCCGCCTCGCGACGGGCGGGACGGCACCCGCTCGCCGTCCTCCTGGCCCACCAGGCGGCGTACATGGACGGTGCGACCGGCCTGACCGGTCCGCTGGAGGCGCTCACCGGCGACCATCCCGGCTGGGCCTCGGCGTGGATCACGCTCTCCTTCGCCGCCGAGCGGGAGGGCGACACGGAGCTCGCGGCACGGGCCGCAGAGCGGGCCGCCACGCTCTGGGACGATCCACGGTGGACGGCGCGAGCCGCCCGTCTCCGGGACGCCTGGGCAGCGCCCCTCGTTGAGCAGGCCCGGATGGCACTCGAAAACGGGGATCCGGAGAGCGCGCTGGCAGCCCTCGGCCGGCTTGAGGAGGCGGGCATCCGGGACGAGGCAATCATGGAGCTCGAGGTCCGCGCCCTCATCGCCGCCGGTCGGGACACCGAGGCGAAGGCGCTCCTCCGGCAGTTGCCCAGGACCCCCGAGCGAACGGCGCTCGCCGCGAGTCTTGCCGAGAAGGACGGAAACTGGGTAGAGGCGCTCCGGCTGTACTCCGCCCTACCGGAGACGTGGCCCGGCCGGAACCGGAACCTCGCCCGCGTCAAGCTGCGGTGGCGTCTCGGAAACCTCCCGCCATCGGTCCGTGAAGCGTTCGAGAGTCCAGAGCTCGACCGTGCGAGGATGGCGACGATCCTCGTCGCACTCGTGCCCGAGATCGAGGCGGCGAACGACCGGGCCGTTCCGGTCATGACCGACGTGGTCGGCATCCCCGAGCAGCGGGAGGTTCTCGCCGTGGTGCGCGCGGGGATCATGGAGCCCCTGGGCTGGGACTCGAACTTCCACCCGGAACGCGTGGTTTCCCCGGAGTCCGCGGCCGAGATCATCGGCCGTCTCGCCTCCTTCCTTGGTAGGCCGCTTCCTCCCCCGTGCGGTTCCACAGCGACCCCGGACTGCCTCGGTTTCGAGGCGCCGGTGTCCGGCGCCATGGTCCGAAAGGCGATCTGGGCTATTCTGTTCCCGGAGGAGGCGCACGGTGACGATGGAAACCCATGAGTTGCTCTCACGGATCGAGCTGTTCAAGGGGCTCG